>JAPYUB010000037.1 GCA_029942125.1 Candidatus Thalassarchaeaceae archaeon
AAACAGACCCGTCGACGCGGCACGCAGAGGGTCGGGTAGGACGCATAGTTGAATGTGGTTAACCAGAAATGGCGAACAGAAAGGGGCTTACTCCCTGATCCCATTCAATCTGTCCTAGTGGTAACGCTGTAAGCAGAGAGGGTTACCCGCCTCGCTAGCGTCGAGGCAGCCCACTGAAACAGGTTTAATCTCATTGCATTGTGTAATTTCTCTCATATTCATTCGCATGATTTTCATCCCAGTGTATCAATTCTTTTGCCATTATTTTTTTGTATAAAAATGGTGTAATTAATACTAAATATAGCATTGATAAATATCCATAAGGTAACAAAGGGGCATTTTCATGATATGGGTTAAGTTCCCAAAAGTTCAAATTTGCAGCTCTATGATGATCAGAATGTCGTGTCACATTGCATAAATAAATACTACTGAGTAAATGATTGGAGTTCCATGAGTGCCTCATACTCACTTCTTTTCCTCTTTCCCTCACCAGGCCATAATGTTCAACATAATTTATGGCTTCTAAAAATGATTTTGCTAAAAATGCACATAGAAGGAAAGACAACATTCCAATTATCCCGCCGAAAATAAACGTTAATACTGTTATAATTAGGCTTCTTAAATATCCAACAATCATTCCATTATGGGAACTGAAAAAATTGAGTCTTCTTCTTTTTAATCGTTCGGTTTCAATCTTCCAACCACTTATTTGTTCTTGTAAAGTGGCTCTTAAAATAAATAAATAAATATTTTCTCCTCTTTTAGCGGAGGCTGGATCTTCATCTAAGCATACATCTTTGTGATGCCCATAAACATGCTCGATAGCAAAAGTACAATCCCAAGAAAACGCAAGCAGCCAATTTCCGATGAACATGTCAATTTTATTCTTCTTTCTATGAGTTAACTCATGACCTGTAACCGTGCCAAGTATACCGATTAATAACGTAGTTTGGAGTATTAAAGCGATTTTATCTATTAGGGTAAAAGAATCTTTTATTTGGATTAAATCAATATTAAACATTGAATATAATCCTTCAAAATACCAATTCGGGGAATTATTGCCAAAAATAGATACAACCAAGAATATCAAACAAAATAAAATTGGTAAATTTATGTAAATTGAAAAATTCAATATTGCTGGATATGAAAATTGTTGGATTTCCTTGTCTCTAGGTAATACATGATCTCCAATGATAAGAAATAATGACCAACCGATGAAAAAATATGTTGGATAATTATGGCCCATTAAAAAAAATATTATGACCAAAATGCCTGTTAGAGCCGGAATATAATGTTTAAAATATTTCAGCATGCCTCACTCCCACTCTTCATCATTCAAAAAACTCCGAGACAGCATCTAACGATTTGCGGCTGATGTCCGGAACCATTGCTCCCTCATCTGGGTAGCCTACCGGCATCAGTAGCATCGCGTGTTCATGTTCCGGTCGGCCGAGAAGTTCTCGAAGGAAACCCATTGGTGAGGGCGTATGTGTGAGAGTGGTAAGGCCCATGTTGTGGACTGCTGCGATGAACAGTCCCGCCGCAATTCCGCACGATTCCTGTGCGTAATAGGTTGGACCCCATTCGCCAATGTCCCTCGGGCGCTTGCTCTGTCGGAACAGCACGATGACCCAAGGCGCGTCCGTGATGTGCTCTTTCACATGGTCGGTTCCCAGAGGGCGGATCAATTCTGCCCATGCCTCTGGCATGCGCTCATCGTAGGTTAGTTTCTCCTCCTGTTCTGCGGCCTTGCGCATCTGCGCTTTCAATTCGTGGTTGGATATCGCTACGAAGGTCCAAGGCTGAAGATGTGCACCTGAAGGGGCGGTACTTGCTGTCTTGATGGCCAACTCAATCAGTTCGCGCGGCACTTCACGGGTAGAGAAATGACGCGTGGTCCGTCGTCGCTCCATCTGTCCGTGAAACGCTCTCGCGCGGGTAATCATCTCGTTTGTAGGAATCTCATCAAAAACTAGAGAAATGAAACCATGTTCAACGTCACCCCCGCCCATGGTAGGGCTCAGTCGCATCTGAACATCAATGCTGTTATGGCCTAGACAATCAATCGTTGGTGGTGACTCAACCGAGAAGATCATCGATGCTTGGTAAATCAGGAACTGTTGGAGTCGTTGGCTGTACAGGGGTCTGAGGTTGCTGTAGAGGGGCATATTCAACGGGCGCTGCCTGTGGTTGCGCAACTGGCGTAGGTGCAATTGCGGGAGCAGGCGCAGGAGTAGTCGGCATACTTGGTTGAGGGGCCACGGGTCCTGAGTTGGAAAACAAATCCCGTTCAAATGCGGCCATCGACATTTCTCGGTCTCCGCGTTTGTTTTTCGAACGTGAACGTGATGCCATGATTGCAGCGACAACACCGACGTTGAGCAGCAGTAGCATGGCAATCATGGCTATCGATCCAGCATCCAACTGAAATCCAGTATCTTGTTCGCCCACGGAATCCGATTGACTCGTTCCATCTGTATTTTGGTCAACTGATCCAGTTTCGTTTTCGATTGGAGTTTCTGTATCATCGACGATTGGCGGGAATGACACCGTCAACTTCGTATCTTTCCACCACCCATCAATGCTTACACGGCCGTTCAATTCCTTGGATTCATCCAGCATATTCGTGTATGAGGTGTAGTATGTTCCATTGAGCTTATTGGCACCTTCTGAAACCAGTGAATTTCCTTCCAAAGTCCAATCCATATAGCATCCACTTTCGCATGAAATTGTGATTGAAATATTTGCCGTCCGGGTCTCAGAATTTGGCGTTTCAACGAGAACTAATTCGATTGACAGTAAAGGACAACCGTTCAGTGAACCTCTGACAAGTGGACATCCATCCACCGAATCCTTCCGGCCATCATCATCGGAATCGCGTTGATTGGCCGCACAGCCGTTCTCATCAGTTTCAACTAACCACTCAGTATCTGGGCAAAGATCAACATCATCGTTAACTCCATCCTCATCCGTATCACGCTGGCTGGGTCCACATCCGGTGGAATCGACATCATCTTCTCCAACTAGCGTATTCGGACATGAATCTTCGAAATTGTAGATTCCATCCCCATCATCGTCCAATTGTGAACTTGAACACCCCAACTCGTTGACCAATTCCTCGCGAGGCGTGCGGGGGCATGCATCAAGATCATCGGTGACCCCGTCATCATCCGTATCCAATTGTTCATCTGCGCAGCCATCCCAATCGACATCTTCGCCCTGTGCAGTCTCAGGGCAGTCATCTTCAGCGTTGACCACACCATCATCATCAGTATCGATTTCCCATGAAGAGCAACCGACACTATTTACAGCCCATCCGGGCTGCGTATCTGGACATTGATCGACATCATCCATGACCCCATCACCGTCACTATCGAGTTGATTGGTCGCACATCCATTTGAATCAACATTCAATCCAGAATCTGTATTAGGACAAGCATCATCGTCATCAATAATACCATCTTCATCTGTATCTGCTGGTGGAATTTCACACCCATCTGTACCCACTGGCAATCCAGGCATTGTGTGTGGACACGAGTCCATATAGTCTGCAACATTGTCACCATCGTAATCAGGTATTCCAATCATCTGTTGGACAAACAGAGAGACGGCTCTATGGGTGGTTTCTGTGGGATGAAGATTGTCGAAGAAGAGGTACTCTTCCACGTTGGGAGCAATGGGGTCATTGCTGTCACATGTTGCCCCTTCGTGGTCACAAGCGGCATGTGTAACGTTCGTGATGCCAAAGTGTTCACCTGAAAAAAACAGCATCTCATAACCGGCCCATACGGGAATCATGTGCGTAGTGACACCGTAAGTAGACGCCAGACCTGCCGCCATAGTGTGCATGCCTGAGTTGAAATCGGCAACACGTTGGCCGAGAGTTTGCTTCTCCTCAGCCGAGTCGCCGCTAGCATGAGGTGTCTTTTCAAGAGCTGGCAATTCAAAGAAGATGAATTCCTGCCCACCTGCTGCAATCAGTTGTTCGGCGTGTTCCTCGAGATTATTGACGAGAACCTGGGGGTTGTTTTCTCCATAGTTGAGCAAATCATTGCCACCACCCCAGATAGCCACAGCATCACTACCTCCGAGATTGTGATTCTGGTCCCAATCATCCACTTGCTTGCCAATATTCTCGATGACGAAGTAGGTCATTCCATTGCCTGTTGCCGCGCCACCGAACGCCCGATTATTTCCACCAGCAACGTTAGAGATCCCCATCCATTCATCCGTGAAATCGACCCAATTCTTGCCGTCTGAGTAACGACCCTGCCAATAAGGTGGACTTTCAGGTGTCCCAAATGCGCTGAATGTATTTCCTGAATCCGACAAACTATCACCGAAAACGTACATATCAGAATATTGAGGCGGCATTGAATTCCAGAAAACGGAAAATGGCGCAAAAGCAGAAACATCGGTCCATCCACTGGATGAGTCCAAACTAATCTCAAGATAGTACATCATCGATTCATTGGAAATGTGATGTTCACTGAGTTCGATTTGCATTGCGCTTTGATTGGAGAAGAAAGGAATGATTCCAGAACTGACCGTGGTTCCTGGACCAATCGAACTGGAGTCATTGGTTCCATGCACAGTCCAGTGCAAGTCATAGTTCCGACCCACTGTCAGGCCCCACAGACCAATGGTAGCTTCAAGCGGTTCATCCGAAGCAAAAGTCTTCTTCTCAAATAGAATCGATCCTCCCTCTGATCCTCTCGCATCTGCGGCCCCAACGGGGATGGTAATGGACCACGAAACAGTCAGTAACGCAGCCACCAGAAGGAAAGCCAGACGCCGCCCCATGCGTGACCCTTCAGGGCGCCTAGAATTGAACCTTGCGACAGCGCCTTCGGCGCTGCGTACGCGAGGGATATTCACTCCAAAACTGCATCAAGTGTTGTACTGCTCGCAACAACGATATCGATGTCTAGATCTTGATACTCTCCTCGACCCGTTATTGTGAACATCATTGTATGCCACCCCACCAGCAAGGCCGGGAGAAGGATTGCACTGGTCAATAAAGCCAAAGTGATGAGTAACATCATCAGAACGAAGAAATTCCTCAAACCGGGGATGTCAACCAAGAGTCCAGCAGCGAGTCCAGCACAGGTGGTAGCTGTTGTTTCAAAGATGGTCTGACCGGTTCTAGCAACAGTCTTGACGATTCCCCCCGGAGTCTCCTTCTCTTCACGAATCCTGTCGATGATGTGGATTGAGTCGTCCACTCCAATTCCGAATACAATGGTGGATACCATGGCGGTGAACACATTGACGTTGACGTTACCACCCTTCATCAGCAATGGTTGCCACAACACGACCACGCCGACAGCAACCATGGTGAAGAATGCGAGTCGTGGAGAACGGAATAGGATAGCCATGACGATGAGGAGAACCAGCATGGTCATCATCGTCGCATCGGATTGTGCATCGTGAATTCCCTTGTTGATGTCCAAGGAGAGAGGTAGACCACCCGTCAATTCACTGACATGGACATTTTCAAGTCCAGGGAATCCAACAGCCAGCAACCCATCGATTTGATCTCTCAATTCACCCGCATCTCTGAGGTTAATGTATGGCTGATTGACGTAAACCAAAGTCTGTGTTTCGCCCCCGAGTACCTCATTCTCCTCATTCATGAGCATGGATCTAATCTCAACCGAGAGTGTATCGAATGCCACATCGACCATCTGTGGCTGACTTGAAGCCGTGTAAGGCAAGCATTCAGGATGCAATATGAGTTGTGCCGGGTCTTGAGTGATGTTCCAACATTCATCGTGCAAGACTTCCCACAGACTTTGTGCTTCAACTCCAGGAATTCCTAGATCGACATGTGCAGCCTTCAATATCGTGACCAAACTCACAGTGGTGGTTTCTGGGACATCATTGATTTCATCTTCCATTAAATCGATGGCATCGAGTACGTTGAGATCACGTATTGGAGCCTCATTATCTCCTGTATGACCGGAAGCATCGACGATGAACATGTTCGTTTGCCCACCTTCAAACACTCGACTGTATTCAGACAATGTCTCATAGGAGGCCAAACCAGGTGGAACTTCGTCGGATGAACCCGTGATGTCCTTACCCATTTCCGCCTTCATGAAATAGATTCCACCTGCGCTGATCATGATGGCCACTAGGATGACAGCCCACCATCCAACTACGGGCACCTTCGCAATTTGTTTCCAAGCCTTGTCCGCGGTTTCCAATCCCCGCTTTCGGTATCTAAGGACCCAGCCAAGGGCAGGGACCATGATCATCGAGAAGAAGAATGTGCAAGTGATTCCAAGGACTAGTGTCAGGCCCACGGTTCTCATCGGTTTGATGGGGACAAGGAAAGGCCAAGCGAGAACGCTAAATCCGACAATTGTTGTCACAGCCGAAAGGAAAATCGCATTACCCGTGGTCATCACGGCATCGACTGTTGCCCCGAGGTACACTTCACCATCCCAGGGGTCAATATCTTCGGTTTGCATACCTTTACGCTGGTTGCGCCAAGCTTCTTCGGCGGCCAGTTCCAACCTCTCGTTTCGACCTTCTTCGATTCTGTTGATTAGGTGTAATGAGTAGTCAACACCGAGTCCAATGAGAATGGGACCTGCAGCGATAATCATCGGAGTCAATTCGATGTTCGCCATGACAGTGATTCCAAAGGTCACAGCCAGACTCATCACGATGGGTGTTCCACAGATGATGAGTACCTTGGGATTTCGATGTAATACCCACATGGTGATGGCCACAAAGGCAAGAGAAATCGGCAACATCTTCTCAAGTTCGCCATAGACTGCTTCTGAGACATCGTGGAGAACCGGTGTTAGTCCCGTGACGGTGATTGCGCGTCGCTTACCATCATTGGAGGTGGGTGTTCGCCATTCTCTTTCACCGGTATCATCATTCTCATACCACATAGGTGAGAGCTTCATATCATACTCAAGATAGCACAATTCACACATTGCACGATCCGATTCTTCGTAAATCAACTTCTTTGTATAATCGAGGAAGGCCCGATGATCCTTGATGGTCTCTCCAACCTCACCCTTGGGGTCAGGCCTTGCATCGATTTGCGTCCCCTCCATTTCAAAGCGGATGCCTATTACAACAACTGCAGTATCCCAGATCCCATCCTCATTGGTGTCTCGAACGAAGGAATCCATCAGACTACCTGCATTCTCAACCATTTCATTTACAGTACCTTGGTCTTGAGGGATCACATATCCTTGCTCGGTACTCAGACACTGATCTAGATTGAACCCGAGCACTCCATGCTGTTCCATCGCACATCTAAATCGAGATTCACTGCTGTTTGCCTCCTTGATGATTTGCGAAGGGGATAAAATCCAAACAACACCATCATTCCTCCCTCTGTCATCTTTATCCCAATCCAATCCTCGAGCATAATTGCCCTGACCACTATTATCGTCACCTTCAAGGTAGGATAGTTGATTGAGAACATTGACACTGGTCACGTTGTATTCGCAATCATCAGCCTCATCGCATGTTCCTCGAAGCGACTCATCCTCAATGGCATTCGGGGTGTGAATATAGAGCATGACGATGTCTGTGGACCAGCCTTCTCGAACTTCTAGCAACAAATCCTTCGATTCAGCCCCATCGGGAAGGTAAATCTCAACATCTCCATTGATCTGATGCTGGAAATCAACGGCATATTGTCCAATAAATCCTGTTACCAATAGGAGGATGATGATGACGGCTCCAGGGGATCGATGTAAAGCGCCGTAGAATCCTCGCACAGGTTTTTCGACCGCATCATGGACAAATTCTCCAGCTGATTCCATTCGTTCAGAAGTACCAGACCAGAATTCTCGCAGTCGAGTGGTGACTGAAACAGCACGAGTTGCGAGGGAGATATCCTCACCCTCTACAGGCTCACTCATTGTTCCTTCGAATCATCATTTGATATTGAAGTCCTCGGTGACAGAGGTCCCATAGGGACCTCTTTTGCGTATTTCAGTCGAGTCTGAATTCTTCAACCATCAGTCGGCGCATGAGTCGACGGGCACCGTGCAGAACCATTGCAGTGAAGCAGAGTGAAGCACCAAGCATCCCAATCCATGCTGCTGTCAGGCCGGGTCCAACAGAAAGTGAAATTGTACCATCGGTTAACACCTCTACTTCATTGAGGGCCCGCATTCCAATTGCGGCGCCCGTGGCAAGCAAAGAGACACCAGGAACTCCGAAGAAGAGAAGAGGTTTTTTCTGAGACAGTGAAATGAGGGCAAAACTCAGCACCGTAAATCCGTGTGAGAGAGCCGTGTAACGGCTGCCTTTTGGGACATCGTATCGAATCTTGGTGGGCACTTCCCCCACCTTCAGTTGTAAGTCATTACACGCATTCAGAATCTCTAAACAGGATTCCATTCCGTTATGATCGAAATTGAGTCGCTCTAGAGCTCTAGGTCCAAAGGCGCGAAATCCACTTTGAGTGTCTTTGACTTTCAAGTCACTGGAGAGATTTGAAGCTGCAGTGATGACCTTAATGCCCAATGCTCGGTATGTTGGCATATTTTCTGCCCCTCCGCCATCGACAAATCGTGAGCCGATGACAACATCGACTTCTCCAGCCAGAATTGGTGTGAGTAGATTGGGTATATCGTTCGCGTCGTGCTGACCATCACTATCGAGGATTACCAGCGCACGCGCTCGACGCTTGTAGGCAATCCCAAAGATTGTTTTTAGTGCACCACCATAACCACGGTTGGCTCGATGGTGGTGGACGGTTGCTCCGAGAGCTTGCGCGATCCGTGAAGATGCGTCTGAAGAACCATCGTCAACGCAGAGGACCTCGTCGACTTGTGTTCTGCACGATAGTACGACACTACCAATAGTTTCTTCTTCGTTGAAAACTGGCATGGCAGCGATGATTGGCCCATCCCAAATGATGGGCACAGCGACCTCTTCAGTCACGTCTTCCATGCATCACGGGCCCATCGTACCGCATTTCAACACTTCCCTTTCTTTATCGACATGTAGGCGATATAGAGAATTGCCGCCGGGAACGAGTCCCGGCGACGTTTTCTATTATTCAAAGATCAACTGACTGATTGTCGTAACCGCCCGAACGTCATCGATCACCTTGCGCAATGCGCTTAGGTTGATGACCAATGGTACGTAGGTTTGACCATCTGATGTCGCGTAGGTCCCGCAATCACCGAATGCATTTGTGTTGATGTAGATTTAATCGCCCCACCTGCATTGCTTCTTCGGACATATCCTACGAGGAGACTCGGCATCTCGTCATTCTCTGTTGTTTCAATCATTTGCGTGCTATTTTCTATATTTTTTGTTACCATATTGTTCAACTCCAGTCCCACGGCGTCGGGGACAGATAGGGGGCTGAAGCGCGGAAAACCAGATCAATTTCTATGAGAGGTGAAATGAAATGTAATTGATTAACTCCGCTATGCGGAGGGAAAGTGAGTGAAAGTCATCCATCCCAGCGAACGTCGCATTGAAGAACGACTCCCCTGTCGCGCGAGCGATGAACGTTCTCGTGACCGGTGGCGCCGGCTTCATAGGTTCACACCTTGTTGACCGCTTAGTTGCCCGAGGGGACAACGTCACAGTCTTCGATAACATGAGCAGTGGGCGACGTGATTTTATCTCACATCATGGAAATTCCATCCAATTCATCGAAGGCGACCTCCTCAATCTAGATGCAATAAAGGCCGCAATGGCCGGAATAGACCTTGTCTTCCACCTCGCTGCGAACCCCGATATCCGCTTGGGAACACGCGTGACAGACACGGATCTTAAGCAAGGTACAGTGGCCACCTACAACGTCCTAGAAGCCATGCGCTGTGCTGATGTGAAAAACATTGCATTCTCGAGCAGTAGCGTGGTCTATGGCGAGGCAGACGAGATGCCGACCCCTGAATCATACGGCCCATTGTTCCCCATAAGCCTCTATGGTGCGAGTAAATTGGGTTCGGAAGCGCTCATCACCAGTTGGGTGGGTACGTTCGGCCTCAAGGCCTGGTTGTTCCGATTCGCGAATATCGTCGGCGCGCGCGGGACACACGGGGTCATCTTCGATTTCATTCACAAGTTGAAAGCCGATTCTACACGACTTGAGGTGCTTGGAAACGGCCTCCAGGAGAAGTCGTACATGGAAGTCCTCGATTGTGCGCGCGCAATGGTCCACCTAACCGAAACCACAGATGCGGCGATCAACTGCTTCAATCTCGGTACCGATGATACCTGCAGTGTCCGCCGAATCGCTGAAATCGTGGTAGAGGAAACTGGATTTGAGAATGTCAGCATCGAATATACTGGTGGTGACAGAGGATGGGCTGGTGATGTGCCCAAGACTATGCTTGACCCCTCTACACTTTTCGCCACGGGATTTGAGCCAAATTTCAACTCTGAAGACGCCATCCGCCACACTACCACTACCCTGATACAGGAGATCGGATTGTAATGTCAAATAAACAACTCAACGTTCGCACCCTCAAAAACGATGAAGATGCCGATGCCCGCGTCGCAGCTTTCTTTTCCATCTCAGCCATTATGACCGTGGTCATGATTGTGATATGGACATTGGCGCCACCACCAAGTGTGGGCGTTAAGGAAGGACAATTGGCACCTGATATTATGGGTGAATCCCACCATTCTGGAAGTTGGGATGATTTCAGACTTTACGATTACTTCAACCATTCATGGGAGGAAGGTGAGCCCGGCCAATACATCTTCCTACAGTTCATGGACACCGATTGCCCTCACTGTTGGTCCGATGCTTCGGACATGGGCGATAATTACAACAACTGGGGCGCCAATGGAGCAGTGGCCTTCATCACAATCTCGGTGGGCATGTTGAATTCGGACCACAGTAGGGCCGAGATTGTTGCATTCCAAGAGAAAGGGGACTACGAGGGTTGCAATCATGACGAACGTAATTGCCAAGATCGACCCGGAGATAGTGCTCACGATTGGCCTTATGTCGATGACCTCAACACGAAGGCCTTCAAAGATTACAATCCACCTGGTGTACCCTTCCATCTGTTGTTGTCCCCGGACGGCACTGTGGTCTGGAACAGCGCCATGCATTCAGACGAATTTGATCCATTGCATGAACCAGCCCAAGCACTCCAGCATCATTTGACAGGAGGTGCTTGATTGAGCGCGTCGATGGAATACGGGCCCCTTACTTTCTTCCTTGCTGTGATGGCTATCGGTGGGCTGATTGCGAGCAATCAGAAGATTTCGCAACTGGATGAAATGAGTCCGATGCGCCGGCGTTTGCTAGGCTTGTTCGTCATCGAGATGGGCGGGTTGGCCGCCAGCGCGTGGACATGGATGATTCACAATCAACTGCTTCAAGGCGGCTCAACTCTATGCGCTGCTGAAGGCGTCGTCCAATGTGGATCTGTTATCGGTGACCCCTCATATTCGGAATTTTTCGGCGTCCCGTGGGGTGTCATCGGCATTCTGGCATTCTCGGCTCTGGGTTGGCTTACACTCACAATATTCCTAGATATGAAGGCGGACTGGGCCAAGTCCTATGTCGAATATGCTTGGTGGCTGAGTCTGCCCAGCATTCCAGGAATCGCTTGGCTTGTCTTCGTTGAATTATTTCTCGTTGAAGGTTCCCCACACATTTGTCCATACTGTACCAGTGTGCACATCGCACTCATTGCCTGTATGTACCTATTGTATCTGATTCGCAAGGAGCGTGACGCTGATAATTGGGCAATCACTCCTAAACTATCCAAGATCGAACTTCTGGCCAAGGCACGAAAGAAGTGATTAGGGCTGGTAAGTGCCCCCGATTTCAAAGAGTGCAACGTCTGTTCGCATATCGACTGGTTCCATTCGAACCACTGTCACATCCAGGCGGGTCTCTGATGCATATTGCGCACGCAAGATATCATACAACCGTCCTTGAACATCTGCCATTTGTGCCCCACGTATAATGGTCACCAATCGGGTCGGATTATCGTCAGGGAGCTCGATGATATATTCAACGAGCCATTCACGATCTGCTTGAACGCCCCCTAGGCGCTCTTCTTTTCTTTCTTCGGGGATGTACGCCATCAGTATAATATTTGCACTGAGGGACTATCAATGCTTCGCAGCACATCGTTTGAACAGAAAGACGAGGGTATGATATAGGACAACATCGTTGGACTTACCTTCGGCGTACGATGATACAAGAAGCCACTAGCGCGCTGAGAAGCAAAATTAGTGCTAATTGACTATCAATTTCCGTATTTCGGGGCGTATCTTCATTTGAGATTCCGATTACACTTCGAACCTCGCCATTTTCTTCGATAACCGTCACAAATCCATCTACTTCACCACCGGTTTCCAACATGAACACAGAAATCCCACCTTCACTGTACAGATTGCCGTTTGAAATTGTCCAACCGTGAACCCCTTCGAATGAATCTGAGACGACCCCATCTCGATCGAAGGTCACCATTTGTGTTGCCACATCATGATGTACATCGATTCCATTATTGGCAATCTCACTTGCCATCTCTAAGGATTCCAATCTGAACACTGTAATCGTTGCATCCTCTGACAGGTCCTCTTCGATATGGATTGCTAGTCGTTGAACATCATCGTGAGGTTGATTTTCCCATGTGTCCCACCACACTTGTATTCCAATCCAATGCTCACGATTGACTTCGGCCGAACGTAATGAATTTTCAATCAGTGATTGCGACACCTGCCCTTCGAGTTCACCTTCTCCATCGAACCAGAACGTGGGTAACGAATACTGATAATCGGCTTGTTTCAATGCTAGTCGTTGCGTGGTCAGCGGGCTACCGAATGGATCGTGATCATCTGGGTGTAGTGCGACACGTACCACACGCCCACTGTGGTCATCAGTGAATTCGGAAATCCAAGGGTCAACCGTTGCACATGTATCACACCAAGTTGCTGTGTATTGCTCAAGCAGGATTGAGTGCCCCCCTCTAGCCTCTCTAGATTCATCAGGTGCCCGCGTATCCGCTCCTGCTAATGGCAACAGTATGAGCACGATGAGGATGACTCCCATCACCTTCTGCATGTCCTTAGCGCCTTCGTCGGGTCTCATTTACATATCTCGGGCTCGGCCCCCGCTCTGAGGGTGTGAGATGAGTAAGCGTTGGTTCCAAGAACATCAACGCGATACATGGAGGCGTCAGGCCCGCTCCAAGGGTTATCGATCACGCTCTGCCTTCAAACTCAAACAGATACAAGATAAATTCACCCTCATCAATGAAGGAGATTTGGTGTTAGATGTCGGATGCCACCCCGGAGGGTGGGTCCAAGTATCCGTTGAAGAAACCGGATCTAACGGTTTGGTTATTGGCATAGATCTTCTTGCTTGTGCCCCTGTTGACGGTGCTCAACTTGTGATAGGAGATGTGGCCGACGAATCATCACAGGATGCCATCCTTGAATTGTTGCGAGAAGGTCGAAAAGTCGATGGTTCTATCTTACCAGAGATTGGGGTCGATGAAACACGCTTGTTCAACACTATTGTCTCCGATATATCCCCCCGTCTGACTGGACAATATGACCGAGATCAAGCAATATCCTTGGAATTGGTTGCCCTAGTCTTAGATTTCACCTTGCCATTGCTCGCTACAGGTGGATCCTTTGTGACCAAAATCTTCCAAGGCACGGGGATTGAAGGCGTTGTAAATGCAGCCAAACAGCGTTTTTCACGCGTGCAGCGATTCTCCCCCGTTGCGTCGAGAAAATCGTCTTCGGAAGTATTCATCGTTTGCAAGCATAAATTGCTCAAGCCAAAGAAGGGTTCTCGTGGTACCACTGTGTCCCAAGAATTGAATTCTCATCTTGAATCAAAAGGCATCATTCAGTTGAATGAACCTGAACCTGAGACTGAAGTCAAGAGTGGATTCAGGCGGGTATCTAAGAAAGAATAACACATTCACTTTCAGTTACCCCCCATCGCAATGATAGTGGACCGAACGCGTTCATCTCGGTTGCCAGGAGATGAAACAATGTCTGTCAGTATAATAGAAAATCAAAGACCGTCAACAATCCGAAATAACCCCAATGTCCGCGCCAGTATTTTGCGACAGATTGGGGTTTGCAATGCAACAAACCGACCTAAAATCACGCCTCGAACACGTGTTGAGGATTTGGCTGCGGGGCGACCCCTTGGACGCCTAGAATTACTCGTTTTACGTCGCTATCCTCGTCGAACCGTCATGTCGAAGGGATGGACTGGTTCGATAGCAGCGGCGTGTGGACGCGATGAAACAGGCCTCATCGGTCTTGTACTATGGGGTGATCAAGTTGATCGTGTTCGCACCGGCGATATCATCTCAATTCAAGGTGGTTGGTGCCGATATAATCAGGGCCAAAAGGTCGTATCCACCGGAAGAACGGGGAGATTGACCGTCCTTGAAGCCTGAGTTGGGTATCTGTTGACGTCGGTCAACCATATTAAGGAGGAGTCGGTGGCCGGCTCGCTGAGGGACTCAAATGCAAAAGCGCGCATCCAAATGCTCCGCATCTGGCGTACCATTGACGGACGCCAAGAGCACCTCTTTCCCCTGCCCGAATTGCGGGGAGCCCATCGGACGCTCCGAGCGCTGCAGAAATCAGGCTGTAAACTATATTTGTCCAAATCAAGAATGCAAGTTTGAAGGCCCCTGAATGGAGGATTTCGTATGGGTGAAGTAGCTGTCAAGTACAAAATCATGTGTGACCCAAATGTTGAGGATGCCAATGCTGACGAAATTGCTGCAGCAATGGAAACCATGGCCAGCGAGGTCGGAGTCGTCCAAAAAGCGGTATCAAAACCACTTGCATTCGGTCTCAAATTCGTTGAAGCTCACTGCGTAATTCAAGAAGGTGATGGTACCGTAGATGCGTTTGAAGATTCCATTCGAGCAATCGATGGTGTGGGCGAGGTCGAAGTCCTCGAAATAGGTCGTCTTTGAGTCACTCAATATTGAGTCAACGGTGCTCGCATAAATTCGCGCATCAGAACCGTTGCGTAAGTACCACTGGGCAATGAGAATCGCAATCGAAGACTGCACCCATCAGGATGCCAGATTTCACTTTCTCTTGGCCCTTCTGTAAATCGATCACTCAATTGCTCTCCTTCTACATCTCCTGCTTCTTCAACACTGAAATCGTTGAATGTAACGGTTAACGCTCTTCGACTACCTTTGGATGTAAGTCGCGGAATTCCACTGACTTGCCAATCTTCATCATCCAATCCCATTTTTGAGATTACACTCCTTTCTATTTCACCAGGCTTGGATTCTGTGAATTGACTCTCAGCCCCAGGT
>JAPYUB010000038.1 GCA_029942125.1 Candidatus Thalassarchaeaceae archaeon
GCTCTGGATGGGTTGGTTGTCCAACCCTCCGCTCCAATGGGGGTTGATCATCCCAAACCGATTGACATCTTGCTTGGTGATGATGCCCCACCCGGTTTGGTTGACACGATTTGGGGGACATTGGTCAATCTCACCGACTACATCATTTGGTCAGAATATCAAGCACAGAACAATGGACCCAATCACGAGAAATTCACGGTTGTCCCCTTCTCATCGTCCCTACTGAGTCTGTTCAGCCAAGATCCATTGATGCATGAAATCGATATCGATGGCGATGATGATCCAAATACACTCACCGTCGAAAACCCTGACATTCGTGTCGGCTTGACAATCGGGTTCGATGCATCCCCCGGAGTCGGGTGGGGTGTCATGGGCTCTCCACTCCCGACTCAATTGTGGTTGGAACCAACGATTGAATATCGAGTCGAGGTCATCAATCCATCCGCTCAAATCTGGAGTGTGATGGAAACCTTGGAAGTCGTTTTGATGAAACCCTTCGCTTACGGAATAAATCCAACTGCATCTGGTGAATCATACGTTTGGTTGATTGATTCACACTTCACCATCCCACCGACCGATTGGGCTCTCCAAGTCGGATTTGAGCGATTCTGGTTTGATTTATCATCAGCAGGAACTGAAGTATTGTCTGCATTGGCTTTGCTAGCCTCAGGATTTTCATCAGGTACACCTGGTAACTCAACGGACACTGGAATCACTATTGCTGCACTCTCTGCACCGATTTCCATCCAAATCGACAATGATGGACAAACTCAGTGTCCACCACATTACCAACCCAATGAGCATCACCTCAACGCCTCTTGGAGCCACGATTGCAGAATCGGTGTTGGGTTTGGTTACGGCCATTTCGCCCCAGTAGATAGCAGCAATAACAGGGAACTTTGGGAGCTGTCATATCTTGAAGTGGGGGTCCATCCCAATTCAACCGCATATCGATTACCAGCGATTGTCGATTTGACGATTCGAACTGACAATGTTCTTCCAACCGGTTCGGGTACAATCGGTGAAGATGGTCTCTCATCAATCGAATATTATGCTGATGAGCGTGCAGATTTATGGCTCCATTTCCACGAGAATAAAAGTTCCTACAGAGAGAGTTCATCCGAACCTTATGGAAATGTCAGTGAAACCTTGGTCTGGCTGCGTGGCATGCCTTCTGGAACAATGACTCCGCTGGAAATTGAACGCTGTTTCCAGATATTAGGAAGTGCTTCTCAGCCCGAACTTCCTGGGCAATTACCAAGCCGTCTATCGTTGATTCTCGGTATCAAGAATTTCACTCGCGATTCAACCCCGAACGTCAATGACCCAACACTTCCTATCGATCCTCAAAATCCACCCAATACTCTGGTGATGTTGCGTTCAACACAATCGGTCACATCGTTGGAGTATGTTTCTTGGTTTCAACGCGAAGGTGTTGAAACAGATTATCGAATGACCCGTATGAATGCAGAAAATTTGCCTAAAGGTCTCCTTCTCTACGGAGATTTCTGGCTCGGTGGTAGCGATGAGCAAGAAATTGGAACATTAGATGATAGCCTCGATATCTTCTCCAAGATTCTCGATGTGACGATTCTCGCTGTTGTCGATCTCTTCATCGACATCTCAAACATCATCAATAGCATTCCCAATGCTCTGGTCGATGTTATTAGTGGCAGCACGGGCAGTGCTTCACAAGGGACTGCAATCCATCTGGAGTTACTCACCCATTTCGAAGTTGGCCGTCAACCCATGCCTATTGGCCTTCTTCAATTGTCGATGGGTTCAACCGATTTCCCGATTGCTTATGGTCCACATTTGCTTTTGTCCGATGATAAGAGTACGACGGTTGTTCAAGGTCGAAATGGAGAGGTCGACAAACTGGTCCCAATCGCTATGAGTTTGCACCATGAAGGCCTTCACTCACTCCACATCATCGATGATGTATCCACACAGTCGCAGCAGATTTCGATGGGTGCGAATGGCGGCGACCCATTGCGCGTTATCTTCCTTGAACATCATGATGATGAATTTGGGGACATCGATATTCTAAACAGTGATTTCCAATACGTCTACCTCTCTGACCATCCAGCATCTCTCAACATCGATGTCACAGAATCAGAACTCACCTTCACTTCTGATAGGGACATCGTCGAAGTCGTTTATGCGGGTCGAGAAGGACAGCAAAGACAGGTCTTAGCCATCGATATGTTGCCTGGCAATTTCACGATGGCAATCGGTGATGACGTCTCTTGGATATCTCAGACTCCAATCGGCTCTCTGTCTTTGATGATTTCAAACGCTACTGATCCCAAGACCATGGATGGTGATCATTTCCTCTTCATGCAAGACCAAGATGCGGGCGAAGCCACTCTATCTGCGCGCGTACACGGAATCACGGAAGTGGGTTTCCTCGGTGCGGAGATGCCCGGCGTTCCTGGTGAAGCTGGCCGTGGAACTGGATTCCTCGTGGGACCGGGAGATTCTCCATTCCACGCGGTGATATTGGATCAGACTACTCACGAATCACCAGCGGACGGATTGACAGCTCACGTTCTCATCGATCCTTTGCCCTCAAATCTCGCACTTGAGGTGCCACAAGGTGGTGTTGGGGAGGCCAGTGCTCTGGATGTCCCACAATTCACCACCGACGAAGGCCTTGCAGGCATCGCATTCTTCCTTGCTGGATTCACTGATTTCGGACAGAGTGTGAATGGTATGCTTGGAGAATTGGTGACCAGCGTAACCGGTGGTGCAATCGATGATCAACGATCCGATTTCTCATTCGGTGTTGAACTGGATGCCGACCAGAGTTTCGATCTCGTCGTCGATGCACAACAAGGTCGAATGGCGCTTGATGAACCGGAATGGTTGCATGGTATTTCGATGGAGGCTGACCTAGCAGAGGACAATCATACCGCCTTCAGAGCGCGTGTCTGGTTACCTAATCTCGCGCCGACCATCGACCTTTCAATAAATTATCAGAATCTCACCGTGACAGATCGTTGGGATATCGATATCGAATTGGAGGGTTGGGTGCCTGCGAATCAAGAATTCATGATTGAGGTCAACAATTACAACGGTCGCGACCTACATCTCATGTTGCTCGGATTTGAACCGGGTCAATCCAGTGATTTGAAGATTGAATCACAGATTACCACAGATTATCGCCCAGTTGTCCCACAATTGTCGATTTTCAGCAATTACGAGATGAGTCGATCGTTGGATGCGATCCACGTCACATTGCTAGACCGAACCGAATCCACTAGATACGAACTGCTGTTACAAGGCATTCCCGAGCAATTGGACATGACCGCATCTTTGGGGTCCACACTCTCGGTTGGTATGGAAGCAGAAGACCCCGGTCAAACAGGCCTTTCGATTGAGTCACTGATGCTCCAGATGAGCCGATTCAATGCAGGTAAATGGTGGCCAGCAACGGTATTTTTGCATGAACTTCCTCGACAGATGAATCTGACGACTGCCCCTTCCTCTGTATTCGACATCACGAAACCAGTTAGTTTCCAGGGAATGTCGACCTTGATTTTCTCATCTTCAGGTCCCGGGATGGATTTGTTCATTTCGACCACAGGTAGGGCTGTTGAATCTCGTGGTGATAGTTTGCTGTTAGCGCAGAACCTTGCTAGCCACATGAGCATCGAACCGACCGAAGATTTCGGTCTGCGGGTGATGAGCAGTGGTGACGGAATCGAACGGCTCTATCTCCGTCAAAATGACGTTCCGGCCCAGCCTGGGGTGTGGTTGGAACAACTGGAAGCTGCGGGTGAGAATCTCAAGAGTGCAACGATTCACCTGAGTTATCTCGGTAACGCGTATCCAATTGTCAAGATTGAGGATGTTCGCGGTGGTCGTATCATCGCTAACGCTCGGGCCTCCGTAGATATCGGACAATTCTCATTTGACGGTCGAGCCGTATTGATTGATGCACAAGTCACCGGTGGTATTCCAACAGGCACTACGCTCGGTGTCAATGGTTTGGCATCCGACCTTTCTATACTCAATTTGATGGGCACGGATGCCCAAACTACTCACTATCTATTGCCTGAGCCGCTGACCACAGCCATTGCCACGGGAGTGGCCACATTGATGGGGTGATATCATGGCGAATAAGGACGAAGAAATTGAGGGCATGTACACGCTGGTTGGCGATCCCGATAATCCCGAACTTGAAGCGGCAGATGATTCAAAGATTAGTCTGACAGATCGAATTAAACGGATTAAGAAAAAGGTATTCAAGGAAGATTTTGAAGCCTCAGATGAACAACGTGAAATTGCTGATCAGGCCTATATTCGAGCGAGGGAAGTCGTCGGTATCGTAACACCGACCCGTGTCGTGCTTGCTTCCGTATTCATGGCTGCCTTGATGTTCAGTATTTTCGCACTCGGTTTCTGGGTCGTTCCTCGAGATGCTGTCAATGTTGATGTTGTCTACAAACAGGGCGGACCCGGGCACGTCGTTCTCTTGGAACTCCACAATTTTGGTAGCCGTCCCATCGCCAACGTCGAAATCGATGCCTCCTTTTCCAATCAGGATGGTGAAGTTCTGAATTCCACACATTTTGCAGTGGGTTCTCTCTTAGCGCATACATCGATTGCAGGTGACACCCTTGAATTGGTGATTACTGGGGAATCAATATGGGAACTCTACAACATTGAGATTACACTTGATTACGACAACTATGATGGTGCTGTTTCCAAGCAATCTTGGGTCATCGAAGTTGGGGAATACACCTTTGAGAGCCATACCCTTGATGCAGAGCGCACATGGCTGTGAACGACACCATAGGTGTCGTCAAGAGTAGGGAAGATAGAAAGTGGTCTCGGCAATCCCCACCATTAGGGAGTCGTATGCGGCATCGAATTGTATTCTGTATTCTCGGCATCCTTCTGCTGTCTGTAGTCGCTCCGATTTCGACCCCCCACTCATCCGTTTCGGCAATTGATGAAGAGGGTACATCTGGCATTGAACGCATCGAACTCCATCTAGATCCTGACAGCATTGGAAGTGCACATCCCTCCGCGAGTTGGGATGGCGAAGAGGAACCCCGAGAAACCATCGCTGACACTCATATTGGGGTGTTCACCGTCGATGGATTGCAATCGAATGTCGAAGTGCCAGAGATATTGACCACAATTCGCACCGACATCGCCCTCGTTCTCATCGATGGAGATGTCGGATTATGGCAGGGCCGTGTGGCATTGACCGAATTACCTGGAATCGAAATTCGAGCTCATATTCCCCCATCGGGCTTCCTGATTCAAGGTCACCCTCAAGCCATTGCTGCGGCTACTGAACTGTCCGTTGTTGTCGCTGTTCACTCTCTTCCATTGGCTTTCATGGTCGACCACCACGTTAGTGACCTTCTCTCTGAAGCCTCCAGCCTCTCACTGGATTCCCCTCCCTTAACTGCGGTTCAACTCTCAGGATGGAGATTAGCGGACTACTCCACACCACAGGACCATGTTAGATTGCCCGGACTGATGGGTGATTTGGATAATACCGCCGCTACTTACCTGACTTCGTATCGTCAGATTGACACCGGTCGACATCACGGCTTGCTTTCGCTTGAGGACATTGCCACGGTCGCTGCTGAACCCGCTCTATCTTGGCTTAGTCTTGAACCAATTTTCAGCATTGACAATAACGTTGCAGTAGGTCATATGCGAGCGGATGATGTCTCGAATTACTTCGTCGTTGGATTGAATGGAAGCGGTCATACTGTCACTGTAGCTGATTCGGGCATCGACCGTGATCACGGTGATTTTGATGGCCGCATTCAGCACGTTGAGTCGGTCATATGGGGTGATACGTCAACCGAGGATGTACATTCAGGTCATGGAACACACGTCGCTTGTACTGTTCTTGGCAACGGCAGCCGGGGTGGGTATGCAGGTGTGGCGCCACAAGCTAGTCTTCGATTCCAAGCAATGGAGGATGATGACAGTGGCAATTTTGGTGGCGTCAGTATGGACACCCTCCTTCGAAAAGCCTACGAAGGCAACTCTCACATTCACACGAATTCTTGGGGCACTTCTGGTTACTTTGGTGAATACACCACCAGCAGCGAAGATACAGACAGTCGAACAAACCAGTATGATCAGTTCTGGTCCTACAATGGTATGCTCGTTCTGATTTCTGCTGGTAATGACGGTTCAGATTCAGATACAATTACTCCTCCTGCAACGGCAAAGAATGCTGTTACTGTGGGCAATCATCACAATCGCGGCGGAGGTGCTCCAAGCACCCTTTCTGATAGCAGCAGTCGTGGCCCAACAGACGATGGTCGCATCAAACCGGATGTTACTGCACCCGGTGCTTGGGTCCGCTCCTGCTTGAGCCAAGATGCCACGGAAACTAGTGGCTCGTCATGGACTAGTCAGTGGTATCTAGAATACAGTGGCACTTCGATGGCTGCACCCAATGCAGCCGGTGCCTCTGTTCTCATTCGTGAATATCTGATGGAAGTGGCGGGTCGCCCATCACCACAGGGCGCTCTCATCAAGGGAATGCTCATTCTTGGCGCAGAGGACACAGGTTCTCGAGATATACCCAACATGAATGAGGGGTGGGGGCGAGTGAATCTCGCGAATTCCCTCATTCCCGGAACGGATACGGGGATTTGGGTTGATGATCGGAACACTGTTCGTAGTGGACAAACACGTGAATACGAATTCAATCTCAGTCGTGGAAATACACCCTTCAAAGCCGTACTGACATGGTCTGATTATCCAGGTAGCACTTGGTCGACCACTCAATTGCAAAACAACCTCGACATGGTCATCACTGCACCTGATGGGACGATATACAAGGGCAATGATTTCGCCAATGGTCGTTCGACAACCGGTGGAGATGCTGATGATTTGAATAACGTCGAAGTAGTACTCGTTGACCAAGCAGATTCTGGTGTTTGGACAGTTCAAATCACCGATGTTGCACACGGTGGACAGCGCAGTGATCAGCCATTCGCTCTCGCAGTCCGAGGGGCAGGTGTCAATGATTTGAGGAGCGATCCACTTCCCATCCCAATCTCCTTCGAATTGTCAACTGCCATTCCTCAGGTGAATGAAGTTTGCCAGATTTCAATCCAAATTGAAAATCAGGGCGGTGGTAGTGCCGACGATCTTCGCATCGAAGCGATTGCTGGCACTCAGAATCTTGGCGAAGTGACCATGGACATCGGACCCGGAATGATTCGCTGGGCAACTTGGGATTGGACACCCATCAACGAGGGTATACAAGCGATTACCATCATCATTGACCCCGATTATCTTGAGGAGGAGATTGATGAAGACAACAACCTTTTCGAAATACCCGTTGCTGTCAGTGCTCCCGGAGTAAGAGTCACCACATCACAGACCGTGCTAGAAATTGACGAGGCTAGTCAGACTAGTACCTACTGGGAGTTGGATATTCGCAACACGGCGCTCATATCGACCAATGCTTCAATCAGCGCATCAACACCGATGAGGATTAACAATGGCCAGATGATGACAGCATGGTTCACTTCTTTCACCCAGACTAGTTTCGCTCTCAATGGTTCGCAATCATCGTCAATCGGTTTCACTATGGTTCATGATGAATCACCCGCTCCGGGATTGTATCAATTGACAATCACCGCGACCGATGAAGACAACGACATTGATTTTCCTCTGACCTTATCGCTCGATGTCCCTCTCTTGCCCGACATATCTTTCCAAGCACCCTTCTCGGTCTTGCAAGTTCATCCATCGACCCCGACTATGTTTGAGGTAGATGTTCTCAATGAGGGCAATGGCCTACAGGGTTACAATCTGTTCATAGAATCACCCATTGGATGGTGGGTTGGTCTCGACAATCTTGGCACTTCAATCGGTACCGCTTCTGGTTCAACAGGCGCCATTCCGCTCAATGGCGCCCGCACCGTCGAAATGACCGTGACACCGCAACTTGGCACTCCACCACCCGCAGGTCAGAACATGGAGGCAATGTTACGTGTCAATTCTCAGATTGATCCAATGCAATCGTGGTCTTATCCGATTCAGATGGAGGTCATCGAATTCGATTCTGCGGTCATCGAAGCAGAATCCAACCCCGGTGTTCTCCGTCCCGATTCAACTGTTTACCTTCAATATACAATCTCGAATTTAGGCAACACGGAATTAACACTCTATCCCAACGTCGATGCTAGACCCGGAGGTTGGTCGGTTATCGCCGGCTCAACTTCAATCACAATCCCGATTGGTGAATCCGCATCCTACATGCTCGGCCTTGAAGGAAATGGTCTAGCAGTGGGGGGTTCGTTGACGCTTCATCTGACGACACTGGATGGTTATCGAATTACTTGGGAAGGCGAATTGGATGTGGTAGAGGAAGCTAAACCTGTATTGACATTCACTGGAATTACCGATTCACTGGGTGCAGCATTATCAGAAATTCCCACCGGCACGCCGGGTTTCTTGGGCCACTGGCTGATTATCAACGATGGGAGTTCCGCTTGGACTCCAGTTCTGAGCATCGATTTACCCGATTCTACTTGGGTGGGTATTTGTGATCCGGTGTTAGAAATTGCTCCTGGCGGCTCGTCTGAAGTCAATTGTATCATCACCGCACCAACCTTTGCCATGGCAGGTTGGCAGCCGGAAATTGGCTTGACTATCGCTGCTGATGGTATCGAGCGTTCCGCAAGTGCCTTCATTTCAGTCGCGGCTGAACCCAGTGTCATCTGGACAACTCTTTCAATTGAAGAATCAATGGTCGATCAATCTTCACTGTTGCATTTTGAAATATTGAATACTGGAAACACTGTTATTCAAGAGCGTGTTATAATCGAATCTCCTGAAGGATGGACCGCCGAAGTTGAAGATTCAGATATTATCGATTTGTCCATCGGTGAATCACAGGGCATTCGAGTTCGTATCGTGCCCGATACACTTGGTGAGGCATTGGTCTCACTTAGTATTGAAGATTCCAATATCCACGGTTCCACACATTCTGTAATATTGGATGTCGCCAGCGATCCATCTCTCAACACAGAAGGGGGAAGTGGGGCGATGATGACAGTCGCCTTGTTGCTAATATTCATCGTGGTCGGACTTGTCGTTGCCGGTATGCTAATCGTTCGGTTGAGGGAAAATCAGGCATCCCCGGCCTTAACTCCACCTTCGCCAACAGCATTCTCCAGTGCGCCCACCCCCATTCAGAGTCAGAAAGTAACCTCAGCAGTCATCTGTTGGGGTTGTAACAAACCGATTTCAGGTGTCCGCAGAGCTTGTCCTGATTGCGGAGCTCGATATCATGAATCGGAGTATGCTTGCAGTGCATCCGCCTTGATCATGTGCCGCAATTGTCAGGCTAATGTCAGTACCTTCGTTGAAGAGGTGAGTTCCTGAATCGAGCAGCAGACGCCCTTTTGAGGGAGCCACTACGTGGCCCCCTCATGCGCCCATCCGCGCGTCGTCGCACCCTTTCGGTTGTTGCACTGATGTTGTTCGTGATTGCGAGCCCCATTGCTACTGCCGAAGCTGATGTCACACTGACATCAGATTCATCTTCTAAGGAGGCCACTCCGGGGGAGCCTGCAGAGTATACAATCACCGTTCGAAACACAGGAGATGAGGACATCACGGTTCAATTGGCAACCAGCCAAGAGGCCGGAGGTTGCCAGGGTTATACCAGTGCGATTGAACAGATATCGGGTACCATTGCACCCAATTCCATCGAGCAGGTGACCCTCACGGTGAACGTGACCGAGGGCGAACAGACCTCAGATGAATGCGACACGACGGTGACTGCAACAGCCTCGCCGGCTGGAACGCCGGGCGCACCGGCTCAAGCGGATGTCGTCGTGACGACCACTCTTGGCGAGGGTACTGGCAACGCAGCTCAGGGTGTTGAACTTTCAACCAGTCAAGCGACCAAGAATTACAACAATGGCGCAGAAGAGGTTGAATGGTCGGTCATTGTCAAGAATACAGGACAGACTCAAGAGACAATCTCTATTGAGATGGACGGAGACTCTAGTTGTCGTTCTGAAGGCCTAGAGGCGAATGTAGATCCCGCTCAAGTGCAATTGAATGCCGACGATGAAGAAACCGTCACAATAACCGTTGAGGTTCCAGACGGAGAACAGACAGAAGCCGGTTCTCACTGCTTCATCACCCGCGCGACTGTCACCGCTCCCGCGCCACCCCCCGGCACAGATGCAGCACAAGACAATCTCTCAGTGACATTGAACATCCCCGAACTTCACGAATGTGAAGCCACACTCTCTCCAACTTCGATGACCATCGCGCCTGGTGCATCACAATCGGGAAATTTCATGCTGGATAATGTAGGGAACAGCGATTGGACCGTGGGCTTCGGTAAGTCGGGCCCGAAATCCAACTGGGTCACTCCTGAGGTCAGCCAGCGAAGTTTGCCTTACGATAATGGAAATGGGCAGGCCGCCATCTCATTCGATGTTTCTCCTGACGACAGCATGCCTGCTGACAGCACCACAGAGATTCGCATCCGTGGCTTGGATGGAAGCAGTGAGCGATGTTACGCAATTCTGCAAGTGACGGTGGGCCAATCGTACGGGGGCTCTGCTTCTCTCAGCAGCAACTATCTCACCAGTGTAGAACCCGGAACAGCCCAATCTACTGGATTGACAGTTACCAACCAAGGCAATGGCCAGGACACTTTTGCCATCGGACACACACCTATGCCCAGTGGATGGACCGTGACATTGAGTACATCCTCGGTGTCGTTGTTGGGCAAGCACGAACCGCAGCAGGATCATCAGACGCAAGTGTCAGTGGAGGTTTTTGTTCCGCTCAATGCTCTCGCGGATGATACGGTAACCATCACCCTCACCGTGACAAGTAGTGGGGATTCATCCATCGATATTACTGATGATCTTCAGGTATCCGTCGCCGAGCGCCACGATGTTGATGGAACCGTTCTATCCACCGATCAGACGGGTCGGAGCGACCAGACAATTGATTTCCCATTGACCATCCACAACAATGGAAACGTTCAGGATTCATTCAGACTGCGTGCCTGTGACCCGAATCAACCAGGTTCCTGTGCCACACCTTCATGGCAATCCATATTCGTGGATACTTCAGACAATGAGGTGACACAGATTTCTCTGAATGCTGCCCAATCACAACAGGTGTACTTGCGAATTCACATCCAGAGTGAGGATGAGGGTGATTACCTACAGGTTCAGATGAAGATCAACATCGTTTCTTCCCCATCCAATGAATTCACCAAGACCGTTACCGCACGAGTTTCAAATTATGATTACATGATGCAATTGCTTCTGGCTGACCCACAAGGCGCGCCTGATTCCATGAGCGTCACCATGCCGCCCGGTGGTCAAACGACCATTGCAATGCTCTTCAGCGATATAGGTACATCACCATATGTCGAACAAGCACTGTTCACAATCGAAGGAATGGATTCGACGATTTCAACATCGCTAAGTTCGGATACAGAAGAATTGGCACCAGGCGTTTTCACACTCCCTGACGATACCCGAATCTATTACGCCAATATCACCCTATCAGTAATGGGTACAGATCAGAGTTTGAACGGAGAAGCTGGTGTGGTGCGTGTCTGTGCCGCATCGATGCGAAACACAGCCTCGCCTTCTTGTGTGGACATTGTGGTCTCAATCGCCACTGTACACGACCTAGATGTCGTGGTTGAGGGTGGTCCGATTCAGAATACAACTCACCCCGAATTTACTGATTTCTTGGTACTTATTACCAACAGTGGTAACATCGAAGAACAAATTGAGATTTCATCGACTGAAGGATTGAGGGGCTGGACTATCGACATTGAGCAAACAGATCTATTGCTCCAGCCAGGCGAATCATCCACGATTCGAGTTCGAGTCAAACCTCCTGTTCAGATGCCAGTCGAGGATGAATTTGAATTCACCCTAATCGTCACTCCAGAGAGTGCACCTGTGGCTGCGCAACCTGTGGATATGACCGTCAGGTCCACCCTTGATGACAGTGTCTTGGGGTTGTCTGCAGAAACTTGGAACATCGTCTCTTGGTCGGTCATCAGCGTTCTAGGTGCCATGATTTTGATGACGATTTGGCGCAATCGCCGTCGTAGTATTGGTCTGTGAGTCTACTCTCTCAGCCGATGGCTTGCTGGATATGCTTATGATGCCTCTTTGAGTCGAAGGACTCAAGGAACCCTACGGGTTCCCTTGAGGCTTCCAAATGCCCTCTGTCTCAGCAGCCTATCTGTCACTTGCTTTGATGACCATTGTCGGCATTGGATTTCCTCTGGGTGGATTTGTTCTTTCGCGGTTTTTACGTCCGATGCCGGACCCCAATGACCCAACTAAACTTCGCAGTTTCCTACTAGAGGGATACGAGTCAGATCAATCCCTGTATGTTCGTCGTTTGAGTACCTATGAGTGCGGTTCAGATCCGGTCGGAGATGCAATGATTGATTTCCATTTCCAGTATTACTGGTATGCAATTATCTTCCTCGTCTTTGACATTGCGTTCATGTTCCTCGCATTTGCTGGCATCGTTGCCATGAATGCAGACCACACAGCCGCTCCCGGCGCGGACGGGGGCGTTGAGGCAGCCACAGGTGCTTTGGTCACACTCCTAGTATTCCTTACCTTGATGGGTTTGGGAGTTTGGTACGTTTTCAGAAAGCGAGGTCGGATTTACATCTGAGGTGATTGTGATGGATGAAGGACAGAATTACACCGCGTTCAGCAGTCGAGGCCTGCTCGACATGATTGGTGATCTAAACAACAAGGCGTTAGAAGCTACTCGAATGAAGGATTTCATCGGTATTCTAGGTGGTCGTTTCTTGAATTGGGCGCAACGAAAATCCTTGTTCCCACTTCATCTCGGAATCAAGTGCTGCGCCCTAGAAATGGCCGCGGCAGGTGGGCCTCGATTCGATGCTGAGAGTTTTGGGGTCGTCTTTCGAAGCAGCCCACGTCAATGCGACGTATTGCTTGTCAATGGGCCAATTTCCAAGAAGTTCGCCGACCCCATCGTTCGATTGTGGGAGCAGATGCCAGAACCCAAGTGGTGCATAGCCATGGGCGAATGTGCGATTTCAGGCGGACCATACTATCAGTCTTACAACATCCTAGAAGGTGTTGACACGGTGATTCCGGTCGATGTTTACATTCCAGGTTGTCCACCACGACCCGAGGCCCTAATCGATGGGTTCGGAAAGTTGCGTGAGAAAATTATCCGCATCGGTGCAGTACCGAGTGGGGAAACTGAAGCGCGCGGTGCACCAATCATCGTTGCCGATGACTGAGGGGTTGAGATGGCAAAGGAAGTCACTGCAGAACAGGCCCTTTCGGCGGCGAACGAACTCGTCAAAGATGTTTCAGATTTCGGAGACGCTGTCAAGGCAGAGGTCCGGCATCATACCGGCGGTCGCCGCAAGCATGCTTACGTGTATATCGAGGTGGTTGCCAGTGAATGGCACGAACTCGCCCTATGGCTAAAGAAATCCAAGCGGGTTGATTATTGCTCAATGATTACGGGCATTCATTGGCCTGAAAATACCGATGCGGCCTGGCAAGTTGTTGTTCATTTACTCCGAACCGGTGTCGTCAATCCGCGGGTTGTCAAGAAGCGCGTTCATGAGACCAAGGTGGATATTGCCGCTTTGTCTGGCAACTCGGTTCCAATGGAATTTGAGATTTCAATGACTCTCCCTGACATGCGAGACCCCAGTGTACCCAGTGTGGCAGACATCTGGGTGGGTGCAGATTGGAACGAGAAAGAAACTTGGGATCTTGTTGGTATCGATTTCGACGGTCATATTGGAATGCGTCGTGTTCTCCTTCCACACGATTCCCCAACAGGCTATCATCCGTTACAAAAGCAGCACAGATTGCGTTACCACGATTACAATGAGATGTATGACGATCCACAGGGCTTTGAAAGAAAGCCCGAAGATTCAGGGAGGGTGAAGTAATGGCAGAAATGTGGATTTCCATGGGCCCTCAACACCCCATGACGCATGGTTTGTGGACTCTCAAGGTCAAGATTGACGGTGAGACTGTTGTCGATACAGAACCGGATCTCGGTTACATCCATCGGGGTGTTGAGAAAATCTGCGAGGCTCGTGATTTCACTCAGATTACCACTTATTGCGATCGCCTCTGCTATGCCAGCGCCAATACTTGGTCACATGCTTACATCTACGCAGCTGAAGATTTGCTTGACGTCGAAGTGCCTGAGCGCGCAGAATACATCCGAATGGTTGCTGTAGAACTGCAACGTATCGCCAGCCACCTGATGTGGTTGGGTGCTTACTGCCCCGATGTTGGCAATCTGACCGGTATGGTTTGGTGCCTACGCGAACGTGAGATGATGATGGATCTCCTACAGGAACTCGGTGGTTCTAGAATGCACTACAACTTCCCGCGTGTGGGTGGCGTCAAGCGCGATCTTCCCATTGGATTTGCGATGCGCTGCCGTGCCAAACTCAAACTCTTCCTTGATCGCATCCAAGAGTACGAAGCCCTGCTGGATGAGAGCACCATCTTCCTCATTCGCACGCAAGGCGTTGGTTATGCCAAGGCAGAGGAGATGATCAATCACGGTGTCAGCGGCCCCAATGTTCGTGCAGCGGGCCATAATTACGACGTTCGCTGGGCACATCCATACTCCGTTTACGATGAATTAGATTGGGAACCTTCAGTAGAACGCCCTTCCATCAAGGGCAGTGATTGCTATGATCGATATCGAGTTCGTGTTGAGGAGATGCGTCAGAGCGCCTTGATGGTTCTCGAAGGTCTTGACAAGATGCCCGGTGGTTCCGAAACCTATCACGAACCGGGTGACCCCGCAATCATCGCCAAAGTGAGAGAGCGTGCAGCTGAGGGTAAGACGGGCTATCATCACTTTGAAGACAGTCGCGGAGAGTCGATGTTCTACCTTGTAGGTGGGGGGGAAAAGCGCGGCAAGCACCCCTACCGCGTTTCCATCCGCAGTCCAATGTTCATCACAATCCCCTACGCTGCCAAGTGTATGATTGGCTACAAAATTGCAGACATTCCTGCAATCATGGGCTCATTTGATCCTTGTATTGGAGAAACGGACCGGTGATTTCTATGACTGAAGACATTATCAATATGCGTGCTTGGGTTCGCGCTGCCATGGATTTCGTGTCGGAGAACACGATTGGCATGTCACGTCACTGGGAGTACACAGACAGTGTGGCTTGGTTCCTCACTGAGTTCATGATGTGTGTCGTGGTCTTTGGT
>JAPYUB010000039.1 GCA_029942125.1 Candidatus Thalassarchaeaceae archaeon
GGATACAATTGAATTGTCATTCGAAGGTTTGACATCAGCAGGTGGAATACTTGGCCATGGTGGATTTGTCTGCTATGGATCAGGATTTGACCCTCATACAGAAGTCATCAGTTGGATGCGCTTCTTCCGCGATGAGAGTTGCGGCAAGTGTACCCCCTGCCGAATTGGAACACAACGGGCACTTGAGTTGCTACAACGAATCGGGACTGATGCTGAATTACCAGGAGATCGGGTTCTGTTGACCGACCTCGATGATGTGATGACATCAACATCACTGTGTGCCCTGGGGGGACTTGCAATGAATCCTGTCCGTTCAACAATCCAGCGATGGCCAGCTTCATTCGGAGGTGAAAGCAATGAATGAAGCGGTTTCTATCATTACAATTGATGGACAGCAACTCCCTGTAGCCGCTGGCCAGAGTATTATGCAAGTTGCTCGAGAAAATGGCATCAACATTCCAAGCCTTTGTGATTCACCACACCTCGATTCTTTTGGTTCGTGTCGAATGTGTGTAGTTCAAATTGAGGGGCGCCAGGGTACGCCCTCTTCATGTACAACGCCTGCAGAAGCAGGAATGGTCGTTTCTACTACCACTGAGCGACTCTGGAATCTAAGAAGAGGGATTACTGAACTGTATGTTAGCGAACACCCGCTTGATTGCCTCACATGCACGGCCAATGGTGATTGCGAACTACAAGATGTGGCCGCAGAAGTTGGATTGAGAAGTGTGAGATATGACAATATTCCAGCCTGTTCAGACATGCCAATTGATGATTCAAATCCATTTTTCACTTTCGACCCATCCAAGTGCATTGTATGCTCTCGATGCATTCGTGCTTGTGACGATATTCAAGCAACCCACGCGCTTTCTATATTCGGCAGGGGATTCGATAGTCAGATTATTGCTGGTGCAAATCAATCCTTCATGACATCGGACTGCGTTTCTTGTGGCGCCTGTGTAAACGAGTGCCCTGTTGGGGCGCTTGAGGATCGTGTAGAAAGAGCCGCGGGAACTCCCGATAAATGGGTAAGGACAACATGTGCATTCTGTGGTGTCGGTTGTCAATTTGATGCTGGAATCAAGGGTGACAAATTGGTGACAATGGTTCCTGCCGCAGATTCACCTGTCAATCAAGGTCATGCATGTGTAAAGGGCAGGTTTGCATCAGCGTATGTTCATCATGCAGACAGACTCAAATCTCCAATGATTCGCGAATCAAATACGGGTGATTTCAAAGAGGTTACTTGGAATGAAGCCTATGCCTTCATCACAAATCGGTGGAAGGAAATTATCGCTGAATCAGGACCCGATTCTATTGGTGCAATCACTTCATCTCGTTCAACCAACGAATTGAATTATCTCGGGTCCAAATTGATGCGCGCGGTCATCGGTACGAACAATGTTGACAATTGTGCACGGGTCTGTCACTCAGCAACTGTGAAGGGGATGATGACCGTCTTTGGCGCAGGTGCGGGCACCAACAGTCTTCAGGATATAGACAACACCGACCTATTACTCGTATCAGGATGTAATCCGGTCCATGGACATCCAGTAACCGGTTCTAGAATCCTTCGAGCACGTAAACGCGGAATGCAAATGATTGTCGCGGATCCCAAGCGTACTGAACTGGCCGAAATAGCCGACATTCATCTACAATTGAGGCCTGGGACCAACGTTGCACTCTATCAGGGCCTCGCCCATATTATCCTGCGTGACGGATTAGAGGCGGATGCGGAATGGCTATCAAAACGCACAGAGAATTTGGATCCATTCAAAGCCATGGTTAAACTGATGTCTCCAGAAATATGTTCTGATATCACGACTGTACCAATTGGAACGCTTGAGGCTGCTGCGCACCTCTACGCGTCCGCATCAGCAGCCATGTCAGTACATGGTCTTGGAATGACTGAACATAGTCACGGTTCCGAGGGTGTGATGGCACTATCCAGTTTGGCCTTACTGACAGGAAACGTGGGGCGACTGGGCACTGGTATCAATCCACTACGCGGACAAAATAATGTTCAAGGATCGTGTGACATGGGGGCACTGCCCAATGTTTACACAAATTATCAGTCGGTTTCTGACCCCAATAATCGTGCCGCTTTTTCTGAGGCGTGGGGTGTTGAGGTTCCCGATACACCTGGGATGACGTATCCGCAAATGTTGCGGAAAGTTTCGACTGGTGAGGTGCGTTCTCTCTACATGATTGGGTCAGATATTGCCCATACTGATCCGGATAATCATTCTGTGAAAAAAGCACTTTCAGAACTCGACCTTTTGATTGTACAAGACATTTTCATGTGTGAATCAGCCAAGTTTGCGCATGTATTGTTGCCTGCAGCCTCATTCCTTGAATCGGATGGGACCTACACCAATGGAGAAAGACGTGTGCAGCGAATTCGAAAAGCGCTTGATCCAGTTGGAGAATCAAAGGAAGATTGGGTTATTGTTGCTGAGTTGGCGGAAGCCATGGGTCATTCGATTGTCTCATCTTGGGATGTTTCTGCGGTTTGGGACGAGTTGGCTAGTTTAACACCAAATTTCCGAGGTATATCCTATTCGCGACTTGAGAGACCTGAGGCTTTGCAGTGGCCCGCTCCGTCCGCTGAACACCCCGGAACTAGCGTGATGCATGAAGAGAAGTTTTCGCGTGGACTCGGCAATTTCGCCGCACCTGAATATGCAGAACCGAATGAACAGGTTTCCGAAGAATATCCATTTATTCTTGTCACAGGTAGGCACTTGTTCCACTACAATTCCGGAACTCAAACGCGTCGGACTGGATTGACTGAGTTCCGAGCCACCGATCTACTGGAAATGCACCCGGATGATGCATCATCATTGGGTATTTCGGATGGAGATGAGGTGATTCTCTCCAGTCCACGAAATGATGTAAAGATGAATGTACACATCTCTGATTCGTTGCGTAAGGGAAATTTGTTCACTACTTTCCATTTCCCTGATCTTGAGGTCAACAGCGTCCTGAGCGCTTCTGCTGACGGATATACAGACTGCCCTGAATACAAGGTTCAGGCTGTTGCCGTCAAACCTCTCGCTTGAAATCAGAATCTTGAATGAAACGTTCATTGAAATCCAAAGGGTTGAAATCACACCCCTATTGAGACAATACCATGGAAGACGAAGACTGTGGCACGACGTTCGCGCTTCCTGTGGCTGAAGACATGATAATTGTCCCAGTCACAATCGATGTTACCGATGATGCCATGAGTGCAATGGAAGGAGCCATGGCCAATGCGGAAGAGGGGGATGTTCTCATCGTCAGTGTACTCGGTGGTGGCTGTTCAGGATTCATGTACGATCTACAGATTCAAAACCGTCCAGAAGATGAGGGGTGGCAGTTCATCTCCTGTGATGATGTCACCATCGCGGTACATGACAAAGACAGTGTACAACTGTCCGGAATAACACTAGACTTCGTTAACAGTTTGATGGGTGGGGGATTCAAGGTCATCAATCCCAATGCACAGAAAGCCTGCAGTTGCGGTAAGTCATTCCGCTGAGTTTGGGTCAATCACACGCCCTTAAAGACCTTGAAATCAGGTTGCTCCGGAGGCAATGCATCTTCGCCCTCCTGGAGTGTTGAAGGTGTCCTCAACATATCTTCAAAGTTAAATTCATCCTTCTTCTCAAGGTTCTCGCCGTTGGACTCCAGATGTTCTTTTAGTGAACAAAGTGGATTCAATTCCATTCGGTCATGTTCTCGGGTGAATGCATAGAGAACCGGGTCGTGCAACTCTACAATCTGATTCTGAAAGACCATTCGAACGCGTTCCGAGCGTAGACCGAAGAATGAGATTTCTACCATGATAGCGACAGCGGCAGCACTGTACAAAACAATGAGAACGATTCCCGCAAACCAGATCGGGTCCGCGAAGATGGAGTTGCTGGCACCAATTTGAGTAAGGAACAGATGACGACTCAGAAGGAAGAGCAGCCCCAAGCCCACAACAGGTGCTAGGATGTCATCAACAAGGCGTTCCATCGGTTGCATGCGTCTTTGACTGGTGTCAGCGAAGACCAGCTCGCCGTGCGATGCTGCTTTTACGATGACAATTACACTCGTCAATATTAGGAATAGGAGAATCGTCAGTGTGATACCGACCCAAGTTGGCAGGGGCATATAGGACACGATAAGATAGCAGAATAGACCGAGGAATGCGGTTGTCGGCAGACGATGCATATGTTCGACCATGGCATCCTCATCGCGGACTCCGTTATCCAGACGATGGATGCCAATCATACCCCAATGCATTACACGCATGACGATGTTGACGATTTTGGCGAGAATACCGCGATCGATTAGAAGCCATTCTGCTGCCAAAATCAGGGGGTAGAGGAGGACGAAAACGAAGCCGCCGAGGAGAACAACTAGGGGTGAGAGGATTAAGACAGGGAGCAACATGAAATGAGGCAGTTTCAGGGGGTGTAGGACATCCATTTCAATTCGGCCTTGACGAGATGTGTCAATAGGTAATCCGCGAGCAAGATGATCCAATTCTTGACGGCGGGTTGAGAGTGGCTCTCCTGCGTCCAGCACTTGTCGCACCCAACGTCGATATCGGACGTGTTCAGGTTCATTGCCCACTCGATAGGACCACCAGAATCGCAAGGGTAATGCAAGAACGACTGGGGTGAGCAATACACCTACAGCAATCAGCAGGCTTGTGAAATCCTCTGCCACAATGGGTATGCATCACCATCTGGTCTTAACTCAAGCGGAAATCAATCTTGGATGATTGCTATTATCGAAGAGGTTGGTACGAGGCCGAAGTTGTGGGAATCTTCGCTACCAATCGGATCCGGATTGTCACCCTCAAGGAACAAACCATCAGACTGAATGCGTTTGACACGTTTGATGACAGTCATTTTCTTCATTGGATGATGGGCTATGACGATATCCCCTACCACAGGAATTGGACCTTGAATAGCCTCAACTTTGTCCCCATCTTTTAGCGTGGGCCACATACTGTCGCCATGAATTCGAACTTGAATTCGATTCAACGTCTCAACTCGCACGAATCCAAGATATTTCACTGCGGCCCTTCACGTTCCAAAACATATTGTGGATGTTCTCGATGGCATCCATAAGTTCCTGAGCGTGATCTGCGGATACTTCCACTTTGCATGCACTGCACAACTTTGCAGCCTGCCAGAAGATGTCGTGAAGGTCAGGGATTGATTCAAGGTGCTGTGGCTTGAAGAAATCCGTCCATAGGACTAGGAGTTCTTTCTTGCACTTCTGGGCCTCCTCTTCCTTGATGGCCGCATATCGACTCATCGTGTTGATGTAAGCCGCTGATCTGCAATCAGCATCACCATCTGCAAGATCCAACATTTTCTTCGTCATTGATTGAACGGCTTCACCTGCAATTCTTGCACTAGCCGGATCATAGACACCACAGGGGCCATCACAGTGTGCGTAGGCATCGATAATCACTTGTTTTTCATTTGACATGAATCAACCCATCCGAGTACCGTCTATGAACATGCGTATGTTGAAGGAGTGGACACCGAACCGTAGCATCGTGGCCCGCATTGCAGTTACAGATGGAATGGCGGACAGTGCCGTTTCAATGTTGATTGAGGCGGGTCATGAAGTAGACATGGATCCTTCACAACTCGATGGGTTTGATGCTGTTGTCATTCGTTCAGCAACAAAAATGACATCAGACGCTATAGCAACAGCCCCATCATTGCAACTGATTGGAAGGGCCGGTGTTGGAGTCGACAATATTGACCTAGTCGCTGCTACAAATGCTGGTATTCTAGTCTGCAACACACCGGGTTCATCTACGCAATCAGTCGTCGAATTGACATTGGGGCATTTGCTCGCCTCAGCACGACATATACCAAAAGCGGATCGAGATTTACGCTCAGGAAATTGGTCCAAGAAAGCGCTCAAGGGCACCGAACTTTCGGGGAAGCGAATCGGCTTCATTGGTTTTGGAAGAATCGCACAGGGTGTGGGACGAGTTGTTCATGCAATGGGGATGGAAATACATGCATTTGATCCTTATTTGCCCGCTGACATCGCCGACGAACAAAATTGTGTATTACACGATGATGTTGATGATGTATTCCGCCTGTGCACTCACATTTCGATTCACTGTAATTTGACCGATGAAACGCATCACCTTGTCAATGAAACCAGGCTCGCACTGATGTCGGGTATTGGTGCAGATGGCACGGCGTGTGGAAACCATTTGGTATCATGCGCTCGCGGAGGTATTGTCAATGAAAAAGATGCTCTAGAAGCATTGGAAAACGGCAGACTGTCATCCTGTGCTCTTGATGTGTTTGAGGTGGAACCGGCTGGAGATAATCCGATTCTACAGCACTCGAACTTCCATGGCACCCCACACATTGGTGCTGCTACAGTTGAGGCGCAATATCGTATTGGATTTGAAATGGCGGAACTGTTAATCGGATTCTTCAATGGTGAAACTCCACAATCTGTAGTCAACCGAGCAGTGTTAAACTGACGTTAGATGAGTTTGTGCATGGCTGTTAATTCATCATTGAATTCCGATAATTCTGCAGGAATTGTAATTCCAGATATTTCTGCGTTCAAACTTAGGGTAGCATCCTTCTTTGCACGCCAAGTTTCACTATTGAAATCACACAACGAGGTTGTCAACGAACGTAGTCTGACGGCTTCATCGTCATTGGCAAGGCATGACGTTGGATATTGACGGACATCGACAGCACTCTCACCGTACAGCGTCTCACTTAGATGATGGGTGAAGAATGGACAGACTGGGCTGAAGATAGTCAACAGATCCTTGACTATGGTGTGGATAGTCCAAGCCGCATTCTCATCACCGTCATAGAGGCGACTTTTGGCCATCTCTAACCAATGACTAGGAAGAATATCCGTAGAGAAATTCTTGATTGTGCGGGTAGCTGAGAAGATATCGATTGCAATCCAATCCCTCTCAACATCCGCCAGCACTTGTGCGAATTCTGAAAGAATCCAGCGATCCCCAGCACAAAGATTGTCTGGAATTCGATTGAAATCACTTGGGACTGAGAATTGAGATGCAAAGCGTGCCACATTGAATAATTTGGTTAAGACACCGAAATATTTGGCCTCAATCTCTTCAGGATTGATGTGGAAATCATCGCCAACTTGGGCATCACACGCCTTCCAGAGTCGGAAGCATTCACTTCCAATCTTGTTAGCCTTCAACTGGACGCTCTTATCCGGACCCTTGACTCTCCATGCACCGGTTCTTCCACCTGCACCGCACTCTAGAACGCTGTCCGCATCGATGCCATTACCGAGGGATTTGGACATCTTACGACCCCATGGGTCCATGCCCAATCCATCAATCCAGACATTCTGAAACCCGGGCATATCCATTAGCAGGGTGCTCTTTAGCAAGGTGTAGTACAACCACGTACGGACAATTTCCTTGCCTTGAGGGCGGATGCCCGTTGGGAAGGCCTTCTTGAAAGTGTCTGGGTCATTTAGATAGCCAGAGACGAAGAGATTAGAATTTGATGAATCCATCCATGTATCGAACACCTTCTCTTCACCAGAGATTGTACCGAGTGTTGATTTGATTTCTGAAAAATCACCCAAATCTCCCCTAGTCTCTCGGTCAAGAACTCGGCTGTCCTTAGGGGGTGATTCACGCCACGGTTGGACATAGGTGCCAGCGGGCGGAACGATGATTTTGGTGGTATCCTCAGAGTACCATATAGGAATCTCGGTGTGGTACCATCGGCGGCGACTGATGGGCCAATCGATACTGACGTTCTCCATCCAATCGATCAGGAACTGCTTGTTCCTAGGTGGGATGAAATTTATCTCATCTACATGCTCGCGCATTCGATCTTGAATGTGTGTCTGTCGAACATACCATTCCTTTAGTAGAATAATCTCAACTGGGTTTTTCCCTCTCTCGGATACGGGGACCTCTTGCTCACGGACCTCAATGTTTGCAATGCGGCCATCTGCCTCCAACTGTTCGATGACGGCGGTTCTGGCATCCTTTACAGAGAGGCCTGTAAGGGGTCCAGAAATTGAGGTCAGGCATCCATCAAGGTCGATGGCCTGGAACGGTGCCAGTCCCATCTCACGAAATACGGCGACGTCGTTTTGATCCCCAAATGAACAAACCATCAACACACCTGAACCAAATTCTGATTTTACTGAGGGATGGGTGCGAATCTCAACTTCTGTTGTGCGGCCTTCGACAATGACAGGGAGAATGGCCTTTTGACCGATAATGTGGGTGTATCGTGCATCCTCGGGATGAACAACGACCACCCCGCATGCACAAATGAGTTCAGGACGAGTGGTTGAAATGATTAATTCCTCACCGCTGTCGGTACACCACTTCACATCGACGAGTTGGGTTTCCCTCTGCAATCGCTCGACTTCTGCATCGGCAATGGTGGTACCTTCAACTGGGTCGTAGATGTTGGGTCGAAGATCTTCAATGATTTCGCCACGCTTGAATAAGTCGACGAAAATCGCTTGAGTGACGGCTCGATAATCAGGGGCATCGGTTAGATATTCCTTCTCAAAATCACAAGATAGCCCAACTCTCGATGCGGTATTCCTCATGGACTGTGTATATTCCTCGATAGTTTCCTCACAGAGTTTCAGGAACTCAGCCCGATCATATGTCTTCATTTTGCGACCGGTGTTTTTCTCAACAGTGAATTCAATGTTGATTCCATTGCGATCCACCCCCCAGGGGAAATAAACCTCTTTTCCAAGCAATCTCTGGCTACGAGCGATTACATCAATCATACTGTATTGTGCAACTGCCCCGATATGCCATGTTCCACTCGGGTATGGAGGAGGAGTATCAATAACGAAAAGTTCACGGCCACTGTCTGGCTTGAAACCGTAACGGTCATTGTAGGTATCAGTGTCTGCATAATGCGCTTCTTGAATGCGCTTCTCGAGGTCGATTGACCAGCGTTTATCGGTAATGGTCGGCTTTGCCATTTTGGTGTTCCCACCTGCGGCCCTACTGCGGTTACTTGAACAGGTCCAACCGCGCGGTCGTGGCTCCCCGTTTTCAAGCCTCCCGTAGACGATGAGGCATGAGGAATTAAAGAGCGGAGGGTTAGAAGAACGCTCCAGAGGGGCGCGCATGACTGAGGATGATGATGGGCGTAAGGGGATACAACCCCGTACTATCATGCATGATTTTAGTTCAGATGTTCGTCGTAAAATCACCGAATTTGAATCTCAAAAGGCCGTAGGGGCCCTTCTTTCAGCTCCAAAGATGATTCGCAGGGAATTGCAAGAAATGTCGGTTTTCGGCCTTCTCACTCGATTTCCAGCAGCGAGTGTACTCTTGTGTTTGCTAATTACAGTATTCTTTGCTTACCATTCTGGCATCACGGATCAATGGACTGATGAACGCTCGATGAATGTGAATGGTGATTTGCAGGCCTTTCTACCGGACGGGAGTCAAGTGGCTGCTGATATTGCTGAAGTCGAAAAAGATTGGACGACGAATGTGATGATTATCTATGTCGAGACCGGGGGGGCGAACATCACGAATGAAGCCATTCTATCTCAATTGGATGAATTGGAACAAACACTCAATTGGCAAAATTCAGATGAGGGGGTGGATGACAATATCATCTACATATTGAGTATTTCATCGGTTGTCAAAGAAATCAATTCCAGTGCACCGCGTGTTGCCGATTCTTTCGTACAAAATGCCGGTGATGCTTGTCCTTTGGAAGGGGCTTGTAATTGGCTGGCCGACAATACCAGTGATGCCATCAAAGAGTACGGAGATATCGTAGGTGGATACAGTATTCCAGATGATCAAAACCGAATAGACCAGATTGTCGGGGAACTCCCAGACAATGCTCGAGATAAATTGGTTCGTGATGTTGGTAAAACTGAGAATGGAACACTAGTCTTAGAGAAAATCGGCGATTGGAATCGAGCCGTCATCATTGTCGGTGTAGCAGAGAATGATGCTGATGGAGATGGGAAGGCCGATATTCCAACCTCCGATCTCATCGAACAGACACAGGCTGAAATCAATCGACTCGGTGTGACTAACAACTGGGGAGTTATGGATGACAATAACGAATGCAATGCAAAAGATCATCCACTGAACGAAGACAATCCACTATGCCTCAGGATGACACTGACTGGGCCCGTACCCATCACCAATGCGGTTACCGAATACACTTTCTCACTATTCTGGAAAATTTTTCCTATCGGGTGTGGTGCTGTCGCATTTGTATTATTCCTGTTCCATTGTGATGTATTGCAAACCGGGCGGATTCAATGGGTCCAGGGAGTCAAGGTGGTCATCATCGCCGGTTTGCCGACTTTATGTTCTGTTTTCACTACGCTTGGAATCATTGGATGGACAAACTTTGAAGTAACAATGACAGTCATTATTGTGGGACCGATTATCTTGGCGCTTGGCGTTTCATACGGGTTACACATCACCAATAGATATGCAGAATCGAAGGGTACGCCCAGAGAAAAAATGGCACTAGCTATCGAATCGACAGGGCGGGCCGTGTTCCTATCTGCAGTCACTACCGTCATCGGATTCGTTTCGCTAATTCTAACACCGATGGCACCGATACAAACTGTTGGTTACTCCCTGGCTGGAGGTATCATCGTTGTCTACATCTTGACGATGATAATGGTTCCTAATCTGACGATGTTGCTCGATTTAAAAAAGTCATCACATCCACCTCCGAAAATCTTCATTGCTGCCGTTCGCGCACCGATTCGCTGGAACAAGCTTGCAATCTCCATATTCCTTATTTTGATGCTATTCAGCGGAGTGATTAGCCGAGTGAATGTAGTTGAAGACGTCGATTTACTTGAAATGGCCCCGCAAAAAACGCCCGCTGTTTCTAAGATGATTACATATTCCGACGAGTTTGAAAGTGGGCAGGTCGGCATGATTCTTGTGGAGGCTGACATTGCCGCCGAACCTGAGTTATTGACTTCCGGCGATGGTGAATTACAGAAAGATCCGTACGAAAGTTTGACGAAAATTGAAGAATTAGCTCAATTGGCCAATGATGTCGATCAAACCACGGCTGTTTCGATTGCATTCTTGATGAAGTCAATTGGTGCATCATTGAATGCTTCTGGTGCTGATTTTTCCCAGTGGTGCGACCTCATCCCCGATGATAATGTGGCCAATGAAGTCTGTCAGATTCTTTTCGGCACCGAATATCAAGCAAACGCGACATTCTGGCTCGTCTTGGAGTCATTGGATGATGGTGGACGAGCGGGCATCGAAACGCAGAGTTTTCTCATCTCCGTATTTTACGATGGTTTGACCCCAGAATTACGTCACTTCTTTGTGTCAAAAGATTTCCAACGATCTCTCATTTACATCGATATGCCCTTCATGCCGGTGAAGGAAACAGAGGCGGCGGCGAGTGCAATCAATGATGCGAGTGACCTGATGAAGGATCATGGATTCAGACCTAGCGGGCTGATTGGTGTTGCCGCTGTTACAATAGCGGTCAACACTCTCATCGTTGGCAGCCAATGGCAATCCCTTGGCTTCGCTCTACTGTTCACTGTGATTACACTTGGATTTGTGTTCCGTGACGCGAAATATGCCGTACTGACGACTGCCCCCGTAATCTTCACTGTGGCGATGCAATGGTTGGTGATGGATCAAATGTCAGTCACCCTCTCTCTGGTCACTGTCATGATCGGTTCGATTCTCGTCGGAGTTGGTGTAGATTTCTCTATTCACATCGCCAATCGTGTTCGTGAATTGGGTGGTAGCCTAGAAGCCATACAAGATGCCTGTGCAAGCACGGGGATGTCTCTATTCGAAGCAATGGTGGTCACATCTGCAGGACTGATGACTGCATATTTGATTCCAATTCCCGCTATCAAGCCCTTCGTAACCGTGATTATCATCCTCCTGTCTTTCGCAGCCATTAGCGCTCTCCTACTACTTCCTGCAATTTATGCAACCTTTGTGAAGGAAGGTTGGGGACTTGCCGGCGGCAGTGATGCAATGCGGAGAAAAGCGGGCCTTGCAGGGGGTTCACGAGCAATCTCAGCTCAGATTGATGCTGCTGAATCGTATGATGCAGTGCTACTGAGCAACGCTGACGACGCATGGTGAAGACTTTCAAACCGGGGCGAGCCCCTAGGGGCTCGATGGTGGCATACTGGCTCATGAAGTCCGAACCTCACGTCTATCCGTGGGAACAGCTTGTGGAGGATGAACACACCCATTGGGATGGAGTTAGAAACTATCAGGCGAGGAATACAATGAGAGATGATATGAAGGAAGGAGATTTGGTTCTCTTCTACCATTCTAACACCAAACCCCCACATATCGCAGGTGTTGCCCGTGTGTGTCGTGAAGGGTATCCAGATCACACCGCACAGGACTCAAATTCCAACTATTTCGACTCGAAAGCAACGGCAGAGAATCCACGATGGATAATGGTAGATATCGAACCCGTTGAGGCTATGGATAACATAGTGACCTTGCCTGACATGAAAGCAAACTCGGCACTGGATGGGATGCCCTTGTTGGCCAAAGGTTCACGCCTCAGCGTACAATCGGTACCATCAGAGCATTTCGCCGAAGTGAGACGAATGGGGGGCCTACAATGAGTGATATTCCTGTAAGTGAGCGAGCAGCGCGAATCGAATATGCGATTCGTGATGTGGTTGTTCCCGCCACCGCTCTAGAAGCGGAGGGGCATGAAATATTAAAACTGAATATTGGTGACCCCATCGCTTACCCAGGGTTACCAACGCCCGAACATATGATTCGAGGATTCCAAGATAGTCTGGCGAGGGGCGAAACTGGGTATTCGCCCTCATATGGCCTCCCAGTTCTACGTTCTGCAATTGCTAAGGATGAGTGTGGCAAAGGATGGAATTGTACATCTGACGATGTCTACGTTTGTACCGGCGTGACAGAAGCATTGCAAATCATTTTCGCCGCTACACTTGGACCAGGTACCAAGGTTCTAGCCCCAGGTCCACACTACCCTCCCTACATGGCATATCCACAATTGTATGGCGCTGAAACAATCGAATACAGGCTCGATTCAGAGGATGGGTGGAAAGTAGATTTTGACGATATTGACTCAAAAATGGATGAAAATGTTCGGCTGTTGGTACTAATCAATCCTAACAATCCAACCGGTAATGTGGCATGTGCAACCGAAATCGACCAATTGATTGCCATTGCAGAGAAGTGGCCCAATTGCATGATTATCGCAGATGAAATCTACGATGGACTCGATTTCACCAATACGCACTCCAGTGTAGCATCAAGAAGTAAAACAGTACCGATTTTTACATTGAATGGTGTGTCCAAAGTGTACTATGCACCCGGGTGGCGAATAGGATACATGGCATTGCATGACCCCACCCATCGATTGAGCGCCGTACGAGATGGAATAGAGCGATTGTTGAGGGCGCGGTTGTGTGCATCAACACCAGCACAGATGGGTTATTTATCCGGGCTGAAACAATCGAAAGATTGGATGGGTGGATATTCACAGAAAGTTCGCGAACAGAGGGATCTGTGCATTGAGAGGATATCAGGAATTGAGGGGTTGGATGTGCAAATGCCTGGAGGGGCATTCTACATGTTTGTTCGATTGACGGACTCCAAATGGGCCAACAATGACAAACAATTCGTTCTAGATTTACTACACGAAGAGCATGTTCTCCTCGTACATGGCAGTGGTTTTTCGGCCCAAAAGGGATTAGGGCACTTTCGACTTGTTTACCTCGCAAATTCAGATGTTTTGAATGAGGCCTTTGATCGAATCGATCGGTTTCTTCAAAGGAATCGCTGACACCCCCTCACGTGCGCGCGCTACGCTGCGGTTCCCGCAGCGTAGAATCGCAAGCGCTTAGAACCAGAGCGCAGCATGGATATACGATGCGTGACTTTCGCTTGGTGCTCTTCAGCCTAGCATTGCTCATTTGCTTGTTGCCTCTGAGTGCGGCTGAAGCGGAAATTGTCGACTATGGGTCCCTTGACATTGGATTGCTTGTCCCAGTAGTGGTGGCTGCCATCGGCACGGTGATACTGTGGAAATGGATTCTGCCGCTCAGCCTAGGAAATCTTCAGGTTGCCTTTGAGGTCGATGATGATCTCTTTGAGGTTCACCGATTAACCCGCACTAAACAGCAAATTAGGGCACTTCTGAACATCCGTGGCGTATCGATGGGTGTTTTGTCATATCTAATGGCAATGGGGGGTGTAATGCTCATTGCCGCTGAATTATTGATTGGCCCTGGTACATTTTACAAGCCCAATATTTTCCTCATAGTTATTTTTGTCTCGGCTCCAATCATCGTATCCCCAATTGTAACGATGTATGCTCAAATTCAAGCGATGAATAAGCGACTGATTAAACACAAATTCTCAACTCAATTAGTAGGTTATATTGGGACTACTACGGCGATGGTGATGATTGTAACATCAATCATGTACTACGGATGGACTGCCGCAAATGCCAATAGTATATTCGATTCGACGATTATGATTCGTTGGATTGGATACGCATTACTGGTATTCATGGCACCGACCATTTTTGCTTATGGCCGAATAATGGGAGCCTCTTGGAATACACTACTTCTTTCAAAATGGCGAACTGCGAAGGGTTGGAAAACACCGATTGACCCTGATAGACCACGATTCTTACGACGACTAATTGCGCTCTTATTGGTAGTATTCCTGGCAACGATGCCGCTGACAGCGATAAACGGAATCGTCACACTCATCCATGTAATCATCAATCAGCCACCGAATTCTGACAGGTTACTCGACGTCGGTGGTATCCTTGGAGAAGCGATATTTTCAATGGTAGAGAATTCTGAATTCATGCAAAAAATCATCTCTCTCAAAACCCTAGAAGAGGTCCTAGCATCATATCTGATGTTGAATGTTGCAATTGTCGGTCTGGCTTTCATCTTTGAATTGACTCGGAATCTGTTCCTCGGAGGGCAAACATTTGCAGGTGTAGGGGGTGTGATTCTTGCCCAGCCACGTGATATTCGAACCGAAACTCAAGTCCAAGGACGAATTCTGTTTTTCGGTTTGGCTGGATTCTCCGGATACATTGTACTTCTACTCGTTTTGCAGACATACAAAGAATTTAGTAATTTAATGCCATATGGAGATAGTATCAGCGAAAATATACTGCTAGAAAGTACATGGCAATTTATCGCTGCAGGGCAGGCAAT
>JAPYUB010000040.1 GCA_029942125.1 Candidatus Thalassarchaeaceae archaeon
GCAATAGACCATCCCCAACCGATAATCGAACCATGATATCGCGTCTTCAAATCTCGAGAAATGAAGTGACGCAGTAGGTGGCGATATTCTCGAAGATTCTGGAACATCTTGAACGGGGCGGACAAAGTCGGTGTACCGGCATGCAACTCCAGCACACTGTCCTCATCACGTCCCATGCAAGCCGACGGCGTAGCAACGCCACTTCAATACAACCGGTCAACGTACGAGCCAAGTATTCATTCCCAAAGACGGCCCTACGGGCCGAAAACAACCATTTCTATATCGGGCAGGCTGATAACGGAAGGGCGGTTCGGCCGAGACGATGAAGGTCGGAATTATCGGCGTAGGCATCGTTGGCGGCGCCATCGAACATTGGTTCGCAGACGCTCATGAACTGTTCATCCATGACCCTGTACGTGGTACTACTCTAGCGGATGTTACAGACCATGTTGACATGGCCTACATTGCGGTCCCTACACCGATGGATGATGACGGTTCTTGCAACCTCTCAATTGTCGAATCTGTACTCAATGATCTGCCCGATGGATTCACTGCTGTAATCAAGAGCACGGTGGTGCCAGGAACCACACAACGATACCACGAAGAATACCCAAATCTAAAGATTGCATACAGCCCAGAATTTCTCGTCGAGAGACGTCACTTGGAGGACTTTGGAAATCAGGATATTTTGGTCTGCGGAACCCACCATGCAGATGTAGCAGAACGGGTGTTCCAGCAGCACCGTGAAGCAGGTGTTCTGAAGCGCGACCAAACCTTCCAAGTTTCACCCACTCAGGCGGAACTTGTGAAGTACACAAAAAACACATATTACGCGATGAAAGTAATCTTCGCCAACCAGATGTTCGACATCTGTGAAGCACTCGGTGAAGATTGGTATGCAGTTCGCGACATCATCACCGCCGAGCAGGCTCAACCCATTGGCCCCAGTCACCTTGATCCAATCTTCGGGCTCAATCGTGGCTTTGGCGGCAAATGCCTACCCAAGGACTCCAACGCTCTTCGCGTACTCGCGAAAGAACTCGGAGTGAACTACGATCTCTTTGATGCTCTGCAGTCCGACAACGCACGTCTTCGGGGCGTCCTTACGGGCAAAGAAAGTGATGTTGAAACTCAAGATGATTGAGTCGAGGTCACGATTTTTTCATCGCAGGGTTCTTCATCCCTAGCCAACTTCGCGGTTCATGCTCCCAGACACTCTCCACCAGTTGCCTGCGGCCGAGCGCTTCGCTTACGCCAAGCTTCTGGCCTTTGTGACAAACATCGATGATGAATTGTCAATCGATGAAATGGCCGTCTTTGAACAGCGCCTTGGTACAGCACTTTTGTCACCAGGTCAGCGCAAAGAAGTGCGCAATTATCTCAAGAACCCGCCCACTCTAAACGAGTGTTTGGGGGGGCTTGGACCCGTCTCTGGCCGCCTCGCGCTTCGCGATGCTACATTGATGACTGCAGCGGACGGACACGTCGACCCTGAAGAGCGTCAAGTTCTCGATTCAATTGCTATGCACGTAGGCCTTTCCAACGATGTGGTCGATGCGCTCCTTGAGTGGGTTCTCAAGGGTTACGACTGGATGCAAGAAGGCCTGGATCTCCTCAACAACTGAGGTGTTGGCCTCGTGCTACCAGATGCTGTTGACCTCCTAGATGAGCGGTCACGCGAAGCATACATCGGCGTGCTAATCCATGTCGCTGCCGCAGACGGTGACCTCGTACGCGAAGAGAGTGCAGCCATCGAAGCGGCGATGGGTCGAGCGATGATTCGACCCAAACAGCGGGAACAATTACGGCCTCAACTGATGGAACAAAGCGAACTGAGCGAGTTGCTTGACCAACTCTCAGAAGATGCTTGCAGGGTGGTTCTGAGAGACTCGATGATAATAGCAGCGGTTGATGGAGACTACCATGAATCGGAACTCAAAGCCATTCATCAAATTGCCAAAGCTGGCGGAATCAGCAAGAAGGAACTCAAATCTCTATTCACTTGGGTGGAGGAGGGTTGGCGTTGGATGGCTCGTGGTAGGGGCATACTCGGCGTCAATCTCGCCGGTGACGAGAGTTTACTGGATTGATTTCAGAAAACGGTGTACTACGTCCCTGTTTTCGCGCGCAACCGCGCGTATACGTGCTCGCGCGCGGGCGACGGATTGATATTCAGAAGGTGCTCGGGGTAGGTTGGGGTGCGGCAGAATGCGAGGAAATGTGAGCGGTTGGTATGCAAGATTAGATCGAGAATGTGAAGACAGAATCGAACAAATGAACATCTGGCTTGATGCTTGGGAAGAAGCGCTTCGTACTCATCAACCTCAGGCTAGTCAACTACCAAGCGATTGGCCGACTTTGCCCGCCAGTCTACTCACAGATCCAGGGCATGTCCTAGATCATCTCCTATGTCGCCACGATGCTGAATCCGATGGTCGCAGTCCTCGTGGTGCACACCCGACTCCTACGCGATTGGCGGATGCCATCATCGCAGACGAGTTGAGAGCCGACGTTAGCCTCAACGGTTCAAGTCCAGTTCTAACCAATGTAAATCTCGCTGCACTCCCGCCCGCATTTAGGGCACAGGCTGAAGCCATCAATGGCGAGAAGGATGCTGCCAGAGAAGCCGAGTTCGATGAAGAGACAGAGGAAGAAATTGCCACTGGTGCACGCACGCGCACGGGTGTCCCTCTTCCATTCGCAGACCCAGCTGTCGGCGGTGGACTGTTTCCTTCACGAATTCTCAAGTGGCATGGGGATAAAATCTCTGATGTACCAATCGAGAAGCGAGCAGAAGATACGCGGACGCTCTTGTCCTCAATGCAACTCCTGGATGTATGTGAAGTGGCTGCCACAATGACAAGGCGACGTTTGCTGCTCTCAGCCATCCGTGCAGGTGTTGTCAGCCTTGACAACAAGGCAGTTGAAGGTCTTCTGAAGCGAAGAGAAGCGGAAAAAATTCTCAAAGATGTGGTTCGTGTCGGCGATGCGCTCCGCGATAACTGGCCATGGGATGTATCACCGCGTTTGCTCATGGGCAACCCCCCTTGGTTGAGAATCAAAGATCGATTCAGGGGTCACCCCGATGGAAGCACCCTGCGAAAAGAGTTGGGTGAAGAATTGAGAAGTCTTCGAGAAGATGATGGTTCGCTCAGATTCAGTACATTGCGAGGAAATGTCAATCTCTACCGATTATTCTTGGAAAGAAGTTTGCAACTAGTTCGCGCAGGTGGGCGTGTGAGACTTATCGTTCCAGATAGTCTGCTCCGTGAACAAAGCAGTGCACCACTGCGTCGATTACTTGTCGACTCGCACGAATGGACGGGAATCTGGACATTCCCCGAATCTGCACGTCTCTTCACCGGCGTCACACAGGGTGTTCTCATCCTAGGAATCACCGTTGATGGTCGAAGTGAGGAACTAATTTGCCACGGCCCTGCCGAGGCGAATGAACTATGTTCGAAAAACGGATTAGACAAAGATGTGCCCACATTCAATCTTGATCGCCCTCGTTGGGCTCGCTGGAGTCGAATGGAATGGGCCGTACCTCGCCTACCAAGAGATCGATACGACCGCCAAAATTTGCTCACTATCATCGATGAATTGGCCGACCTCCCACGGTTGGCTGAATCTCATCACTGGCTGGCTGGCAAGAATCGACTCCGTGTTCGGGTCGGTGAAGTCGATCAAACGACGTGGAGTGCTGACATAAAACCCTGGAAGAAGGGCAGTCGTGGAACGCCATTCATTCGTGGAATTCATTTCCGCAATGATGAGGTGAAAGGCATCTGGCTCCACCACCCCTCTTTTGATTCCTCAATTGATGAAGACGCTTCCGAGCGCAAACAAGCCCAATGGCGCGGAGCCATCAAAGCTCCAAAACACCCTCGTTTGGCCTGCCAGGCGATTGTGAACGCACAGCAACGCCGACGTCTGCGCTGGGTGGTTCTTCCCGCAGGTTGTGTCCTTGGAAATTCAGTCAATCATCTCGAGTTGCCGGTGGATGTTGCCGAACGGATCGCTAAGAATCGTGGTGACCTAAATTCCGCACTATCATGGCTATGCGAACTGCTGAATGATGAGCGATTGGATGCGTGGGCGCGTGCGTGGGCAGCGAATAACAACGTCAACAATTACGAATTGGAGATGCTCCCACTACCCGAATCAGAACCTACTCTATCGGCACGATTTGCTTAGGTTCCGACTTCCAGTCTCTTTCTTCGGGTTTACGGAAATATCTGGCCATTTATCCCAAGGCTTCATTAATCGGGGCACCACCATTACCGAACACCTGCAATCGGAGAGGTGATACTGGAAGATGGGGATACATCCAAAGATTGGCGTAACGGGGTTGCCTCGCAGCGGAAAATCCGCAGTCATGGAGAAGGTTGTTTCCATGTTGGCTAATGAGCGACGTGAAGAAATGCGAGCTCGAGGGGATGATGTAGAGGCGGCCAAATTACTTGGCGGCATGCGTTGTGAACCTGTATCAGAGAATGGTGAACGTGTCGGATTCAAGTGCATTAATTTTCAGACGGGTGAAGAGGCTGTAATGGCGCACAAGAGCATCGATTCACGGGCACGTGTTCTTGGATATGGCATCGATCCCGAAGCCTTAGAGAGAATCGCAGTTCCTGCAATACAGGAAGCTATGGATGATTACGAAGTGATTGTCATCGATGAAATTGGAAAATTCAGTGTTGAGAGCGAGGCGTTCGTTGAAGTGGTTCGCAAGGCCATGGAAATTGACAAGCCCACCTTACTGACCCTTCACAAGAAGAGTCGGCACCCTTTGCTACAAGACATTCGTCGCAGAGATGATGCTCGAATCCTTGAGGTTACGCCGGTCAATCGTGCGCTGCTACCCTACAAGATTCACAAACTAATTCGAGAGACCTACTAGGTCACTCTTCTTCCCCGTGAGTGGATTCCAACATCTTGGTTTCCATATCGGCCCACGCACCTGAGAGGCGATCGGTGTCATGAGCGTCTGAATGGTCTTCGGAAACCCGCTCGGAGACCTCAGATTGGGATTCGTTGGGGAAATACTGGCTGAACGGAGGGGGGGTGCCAGATAATCTGGCTGTGCGATACACAAAACCAAGCCCTAGGCCAATGACAGCACCACCAGGAATCAACCAACCGATGGGTGAAGATGCCGTGCAGGGCTCATCGGGTTGTGACAAATCGGGCTCTGGACAGTCGTCTGGGGGCAACCGCCCATCAATCAAAGCGAAGGCGGTGGCCAGTAAAAGTGCAAAACCAAGGCCGAAAAACAGGCGCTCAGCAGCCCGCGCTGGTGTCTGCATAAGGCCTGCGAGGGGTGGTCGACGCATGAATCACACGGCGGAAAGGGAACACGAAAGGTTGAGGCGCCCATTTCGCACGCGAAGCCATGAGGAGAGAACGTGTCAGACATTCCTGATAACTTACGATACACTGCAGAGCATGAATGGATTCGCATGGATGATGGGGTGGCTGTGGTCGGTATTACCGATCATGCTCAAGATGCACTCACCGATATCGTCTGGATTGAGTTCCTTGCAGATGAAGGAGATACTGTCGAGGAAAACGGAGCCTTCGCAAGTGTCGAATCAGTGAAATCGGTGTCGGATATCTACGTCCCTCTGGCCGGAACAATTGTTGCTCTGAATCATGATCTTCAGGATGCTCCCGAAGCGATGAACGAGGATGCATACGGGTCTTGGATTGCTAAAATTGAACTCACCGATGCTGGTGCGGTCGATGGGTTGTTGGATGCAGCAGGTTACGCAGCACTCATCGGAGAATAGGTATGGACGATTCGATTTCACTCGCTGAACGAATCACGCTCTATTTCGATGGGTCATGTCAAGATAACCGGAACGTGACCGCCGAGACCCCTGCGGGCTGGGGTGTAGTCGTCGTCCAAGGAGATTCTGGATTAGGCAAAGGTGATGGTGATATCATTGAGGAATTGAGTGGCCCAGTCATCACCTCATCTGACGAAGATGGGTTCCTAGGTGCAGAGGTTGGCAGCAACAACACCGGTGAATTATCGGCCATGGCTCATACGCTGCGCTGGTTGCTCATTGAAGGGAGTACGGACGCGGTTACGATACGCGGAGATTCGCAATACGCACTAAAAATAGCCAATGGAGAATGGCGAGCCAAGGCTAATCGTGAACTAGCAGCCAGAGTACAAGCACTGTGGAATGAAGTCACATCATTGCGAAATGTGGTGGCTGAACACATCCGTGCGCACCGTGGCCACCGCTGGAACGAGCGAGCGGATCATCTCGCTTGGCGTGCCTGTATCGGTGAAACGCCACTGCCTCTACAATTCTGGAAACCTGGAAATCGCTAAACAGTGAGTTTTAGCCAAGATTCCTGCGGACGTAGGGCATCACAATACGCCCGATTATTACCAAATTGATGATGACGAATATGGGTATAAAGAAATTTAGATCTGACCCCATGTGAATATCACTAATAAATGCAATTCTTGATGGGGATTCGGGGTCATAATTGAGCGTGGTTACGACACTAAATCTGGTTTCGTTCTGATTTTCAGGGGAGGATACTCTAGGCCCAAAATCATCAGTGCATCGCCAAATAGTCTGGTTCGCACGATGTTCACAATACCACCACCAATCATATGCAGCAGTTCCATCATACTCACCATAGTAACATGACCACCGGTTGTCATCCTCTAGGTGGCCATCCCATTCACATTGCTCATAGGATATCCAGGCAATGTCCTTATCCTCATGATATGCGTCGGCTACAAACATCTTCATGGCCCAATCACAAGGATTCTGTAGGGGCCCAACCTCTTCAGTTTCTGTACATCGGTAGGGGGCCTCGATCCTTTCACTTCCTGATTCGTTTTCCCCACATTCCCATGATTCTGAAGATTGCGTGCAATAAATGAATATTGAACCTGAGAAGTATTCGTCACCCGTTTCATCATCCCACCAAAAGGTGAAATTGTCACTAAACAACCCTGTTGTGGTTGGCCAGTCCATTGCTTCCTCCATGGCTTCGTCCGCAACGGCAAAATCATCTGCATACGTAGCCTCACTTGTTAGAGCTGCAATTCCAAGCACATTGACAAGTACCAATACAACTACTGAGATAACGATGGACACTGGAATCTTAATTTCACCAAACTGAATTGTGTTATCATTTTCTGGTGGTTTTCTCCAATCAATTGGGTTGTCATCGGAATCGTACTCCTCAACAGAATTCGAATCTGAATCAGAGATATCGCCTGGAACAAAATTTCCAACGATGTACTTTTCTGGATGCATTATGGAATTATACGTCGCCATACTACAAACTATCAGAAGAAGAATCCCGATTAATGGGAAGCACGCGAAACAGAAGAGGAAGGGGTCCGTCATCATGCCAGTTTCAATTTGGCTGTCCTGTGGGTCTTCCGGATTGACGTGGATCGTGATATTTTCACCCGGGCGATAATCATCGGTCCAATCATCGTCCCAAGAGCTACAACTGTCATCCCCTGCACGACTAATTCGATTATTCGTGTAAGTTACATTCTCAATTGTATATCCATATTCAATCCAGGGGCAATATGTGGAGCCCCCTTCATCATCATAATGTTCAGAAACACCACTATCGATGATGTATCCTTCAACTGTTGGCCATGATTCAGCATCAATATCTGCCTGTATATCGCCCACAATTAGCCCTGTAAATCCAAAGGATACCGTGCACCAAATGAGGGTGAACCCCCAGAAAAGTGCAAGACCTACCCAAGTGCCCTGTCCTGGTTCATAATCATCAGCAGGCGACAGCATATCTTCGATGTCGACGTCGCCATCCTCAATCTTCTCTTGATCTTCGTCTTCAATACCAGTGAGTCCCTCAAATGAGAAACCTGACTCGTAGTCTTCTTCTTCATCGGGCAAGATTATTCCTCCTCATCGCCAAGTGGGCCTTCAAAGACAAGCCATGCGTAAAGTGAGGTGAGCAGCATCAGCAAACCACTGAGCATAATGAGCATCGCCATTGGATCAGGTAGTGTTTCCAATGTGTGGCCAATGAATCGAGCACTGAATACGAAGGCTACACCCAAAGCGGCCAAGATTCGAGTCGAACTCTTGGGTTGAGTCCACATGTGTAATGCAGGAATGACGCCCCACATCCCGAAGGTGTGACGATACCAGGCCAAATACAGCATGATTCCTCCTGCCAATCCAAAGAATCCACGCGTGAACGATTCGGAGCCCCACGGCCCATCTGGTGCCCAACCAGAAACTAGAGTTGACAATATGAGGATGAGGCCTAGTCCGGCCACAGCCGGATGACGAGAGGGTGTAGGCTCTGCCATGCTTCGCCGGCGAGTTGTCAGTTGAAAGGGTCTTGGCCTCAGGGACGCTCTCCACCTTGCTCGATGTGGTTGCGCCAGGCGGCCGCAGCGTCAACTGAGCGGACTTCGAGAACTCTCCAGAGGCCTGACAATGAATCAGCGCCATCCATCTCCACGATTCGTGTCAGGATGCTAGAGAGTGCTTCTCCATGCTCATCGACCATGTGCAAAAGAAGTTCGCGCAAGCGTGAGCGAACGATTTCATCGCCATTAATCCACAATTGAACGGTCAGGCCCTTGCGATCTTCAGGATGAAGCACCAAATAATCACGGAGAGCCGTTTGGGCGAATCGACGATGGGTGCCCGAATCTGTCTGATGGACGATGCGAGCGCAACGATTGGCAAAACCTTCGGGGTCCAAGGTTGCCGTGAGGCGGATTGAGCCCGTCGCAATGCGGACGACATATTCTGATTCATCCGAAAGAAGAGTGTCTAGCAATGGGAGGGCTGCAGCTCCACGTCGATTGATGATTTCGTCGAGTGCATCGGCAAGAGCGCATCTCACCTGACCTTCGCGTGAAAGAAGAGTTTGCTCGAGTTTTGCTGCACCATCGAAGTCAATATCCCAAGCGCGTGGAAGTAACGCTGCAATCCGGCTAGCCAGTTCGATGCTTCCATCGCTAGCCATACGGTTTAGTCGAGAAAGTATGGAAAGGGGAGCCACAAGTGTGCGTCTGGCCAATGCAAGGTCTAGCCATTCGACCAAAACTGGGCGAGGGGGGTCGGCTTCTTCCATTCTATCAAGGAGCCAGCCCGCAGCGAAAGCGCCCCCTATATCAGCCTCCATGGGGGCCACCGGTGTGACCTCTCTGCCTTCTTGCCAATCGACCAAGTGAGGGCCGGGCGTTGCGCTACCATGCCAATATCCGGCTGGTCTGGCAAGAGCAATACTCTCCATCAAGTGGTATCCTTGTTGCCGAGATATGGGGCTGTCTTGAGAAGACATTCCATTCAACAATGCAATGGCAACCCACCAACGGTCCACGTCAGGGGCATCTGGATCGAGTGCTTGTGCGAGAAGTGTTTCCGTGCGAATGAACAACGCACGTTCAGCAACTTCATCGCCGCGTCGATCTAGCCATTTTCTGGCTTCACGTTCAGGATCAGCAGAGAGTGACAATCGATGTGGAACCAATGCTTCACCTATGGATTCCAAGTCACGATCAAATGCTGCTCTATTTGCATTCAACAATGCCTGTGCAATCTCTTTCAGTTTACCTGGGTCGTTTGGGGGGCGAATGGGGAAGTCAGGGTCCGAAAGTGGAGGTTCTGGCAAGGGCCAATCTTCACATCCACGCGTCATGGCGGCCCCAAGAGCCTCCTGTGTATGCTCAAACAATCGCTGCGAGAGTTGGTTTTGCTCGCGCCAATCGCTCATCGGCGATCACACCATCAAATGTCTAATTCGATGTTGAGGTTCAGGATGAGTTCCTTGTATCGGTTCCGAATCGTAACTTCAGTTACACCAGCAACCTCAGCCACTTCACGCTGGGTTCGGCGCTTTCCACAAAGGACGCTTGCGATGTAAATAATCGATGCAGCGATTCCTGTTGGTCCTCGGCCACTGGTCAATTCCTTCTCCTGAGCGGCCTTGATCAATTCGTATGACTTGGCCTCAACCTCAGCATCCAATCCAAGACCAGAACAGAATCGAGAAATGTAATCCTCGGGGCCTGTTGGCATGATTTTCATCTTGAGTTCGCGGACCATGAATCTGTATGTCCGGCCAATTTCCTTGCGACCGGTTCGGCTCGCTTGTCCTATTTCATCGAGTGTACGAGGCACACCACACTGACGGCAAGCAGCATACAGACTTGCAGCTGCTACACCTTCGATTGAACGTCCGCGGATTAGTCGCTTCTCAACCGCTTTTTTGTAATTGACAGCAGCGGATTCGCGAACGGTCTTTGGCAATTCGAGGCGGCTGGCCATTCGATCTAATTCTGCAAGCGCCATAGCAAGATTTCGCTCGGTCGCATTACTGACACGACTGCGCTTCTGCCACTTTCGCATACGATAGAATTGACTTCGGTAACGACTGTTGATGGTCTTGCCGGAATAATCCTTGTTCTGCCAATCGATATCCGTAGACAGACCCTTGTCGTGGAGCATCACCGTCATGGGTGCGCCCGTACGCGCGCGCTGGTCGCCCTGTTCTGGACTGAACACACGCCACTCTGCACCTTGATCGATGACATTGTCCTCAAGAACAAGTCCACAATCTTGGCAGACGATTTCACCACGCGTCTCATCTCGGTCTAATTTTCTCGAATTACATTCTGGGCATTTGACAATATCTTCTACATCTTCTACCATAATAATCACCTTCTCCCTACGCATTAAATTGAAGAGGAAGTAATATATTTCCGAAAGCGGATGGTATATAAATTTGATGCATTCATATATGGGCTCGCTTCAATTGTATTATTGCCTATTTTTGATGATTCTGATGCTCTGAATGCGTTCCCCTTCCTCCACCTACGGTGGAGGGGGCGTGGAGGCGCTCAACAGTATGGGGCTGTTTCCGAATGGTCATATAGCCCCGGCCATTAGACAAAACTGGGTGAGTTTGTGTCCATGTCCTGGCCTCCGGAAATCGTCAAGCTCAATCCTGACAAACGTGTGCTCTTTCTGACCAAGAATCTAGGCCTCATCAAAGAACAGTTGTACAACGGTCTGAATCTACGGATGGAAGATATGTCAGTCGACGATCTTCTCGATGATATCAACACAGATGTCATGACTCCTGCTTGGGTTTGTTTCGAGCATCAACCATCGATTCTCTCCGAGAATGCCTATGCCGGTCTGATGCATGAAGGTGAGCGAGTATTCCGACAAGGGGCTCTCAAAAATGGTGGATTCGAGGTCATCGTCAGTGGACATCGAAAAGGGACCGGGAGCAGTCGTGAAACGGCAGCTCAATGCGAACGTTGGTCCGGTGTACGGATTGTCATCGCTGCATCATTTGCACCCATCCACGAACGCAACAACATCAACCTCGGGCAAGTGATGGGCGACCATGAGATGCTGAAGCGGTTACAGAATGGTGAATCCATTGCTCTGACTGAATTTACCGACCAATATGATCCAGTCACTCAGTTGATTATTGAGAATGGTGGCATCTTACCATTTGCCAAGAAACTCAAGGCTGGAGACATTGAACTTCCCTCCCTTTCCACTGAACAACGATCGATGACGATGGTGGAGAAAATTATTGCAAAGAAGTTGATTGGTCGGAATGGTGCCGCCTGTTACGTCTCACCAGGTGATGCAATTCTTGCTGCGGTCGATGGTGGCTACAGTCATGAATTCACAACGGCGCAAGTTCACAATTTCCTAGCGGCAGAGTATGGGGCCGATTACTCGCTGCCCAATCCGCCGAAGTTCGCTGTGTTCGAAGATCATCTATTGTATGCGACTGGTGTGCCTCGATTCGGACCATTCGCAGATCAGATTCAGACATTGCGTGACCTACAGATCGCCTTCCAACAACATACGGGAGTTCGAGATTACTCAGCGGTTGATGGGGTGAGTCCGGGCATTTGCCATCAGGTTGCGCGCGAGGAATTCATCGATGTGGGTGATTTCATTCAAGCCACTGATAGTCACACATGCATGGGTGGTGCCTCAAACGCACTGACCTATGGTGTGGGTTCTACCGAATATGCAAATCTCGTCTACAATCAATTCGCTTTCGTCAAAGTGCCCGAGAGTATTCGATTTGAGCTCACAGGTACACTCAATTCTGGATGTACGGCCAAGGATGTCATTCTCCACATATTGTGGCATTACGCGAAGCACTCCGATACCCTCGATCGTTCGATGGAATTCGGAGGGCCTGGCCTTGCTTCCATCTCAATGGATGAGCGGGCAACTCTCTGTAACATGGCTACGGAATGTAGTGCCAAAACTGGGATTTGTGATCCTGACCAACTCACCATCGATTGGTTGCTTCCACGACGAGAAGGATTGACTGAGGAAGCGATTCGTGCGGCTTTCGTATGTGCGGACGAAGGTGCACATTACGATGGAGGTGTCCATGCCATCAATCTCGATGAGATTCGGCCAATGGTCGCCCACCCCGGCGATCCTGACCAAGGAATCCCTTCAGACCCAACCAATGGAGCATACATCGATGATATTGGGGATATTCACATCGACATCGCCTATGCAGGCTCGTGTACAGCCGGCAAAGACGATGATTTCGCATATTACGCAATGGTGACCAAGGCTGCATTGGATGCAGGGCTGACAGTTGCTGAAGGCGTTGATTGCTACATTCAGTTCGGCTCGAAGACGGTCAAGGAACTCTCAGAGCGTGAGGGCTGGACTGAGATGTTCGCTGAGGCGGGTGTCAAACTCATCGACCCCGGTTGTGGTGCCTGTATCGGCGCAGGGCCCGGCGTTAGTGACAATCCTGACCAAGTTACGGTCTCTGCCATCAATCGTAATTTCCAGGGACGTTCTGGCCCAGGCAGATTGTATCTGGCAAGCCCACTAACGGTGATGGCTTCAGCATTTACTGGGAAGATAACTGCTTGGCATCCTGATCTCTTTGAGTGAGGTGCAAAGAATGGAGATTGTACTCATTCTCTCGTTCCTTCTCTTCATGTCCTTCTTCGCAGCCGTTGGACTTTCGTCGATGCGGGTTAAGGAAGATACGACCGATGATTATCTGGTCGCTGGACGTGGTATGCACCCTGGCCTTGCTGCACTTTCTGCTGTCAGTACGTGGAATAGCGGATACATGTTCATCGGTTTCATTGGATTTGTATATCTGTATGGATACTCCGCAATTTGGATTTCAGTAATATCAATGGGTGGACAGGTGATCGCTTGGATTTGGATGTTCAAATTCATTCAACATGAGGCCCAAGATCGAGATGTGCGTTCGCTGTCATCACTGGTGGGCAATGTGAAAGGTGCACCTGAAGCGAAAGTTGCCGCCATCCTATCTGTCGTCTTTCTATCCATTTATGCCGCTGCACAACTCACGGCGGGAGGGATTGCTCTCAACGCCATTCTAGGATGGTCAAACATCATCGGTATCTTGCTGGGATTCGTTCTGGTTGTCGCCTACTGTTACGCGGGTGGAATCCGTGCCTCAATCTGGACGGATGCAGCGCAATCCTGTGTGATGATTGTCGGCACCGGTTTGCTTTGCTGGGTCGCCCTTGGTGAAGTGGGTGGATTTAGTGGGATGCATGCTTCTCTGAAAACCTTGGACCCAACACTCACTTCGATGTTTCCCCCCGGCCTCAAACTGGGTGTGACGCTGTGGGTCTTCGCCTTCTTCCTCGGGGGCTTGGGGGTTGCTGGTCAACCCCAAGTCGTATCTAGAATCATGACGCTGGGGAATGATTCAGATCGAAAACAAGCCGCTGTGTGGTTCTTCGTCTGGCAAACCCCTTTCATCATACTGATGTACATCATTGGATTGACGTGCAGAGTCGTCTTTGACGGGCCTGGATTCGAACCCGAGATGGGGTTGCCGATGATTGCAATGGAAGTGCTTGGACCGTTCTGGGTGGGCCTCATTCTCGCCTCGATTTTTGCAGCGACCATGTCAACTGCAGACAGTCAGGTTCTCGCCTGTACAGCTGCTGTAACGGATGATATTCGACCCGAATGGAGTCAGGACCACAAGACTACGAAGTTGGTCACATTGGGTGTTGCTTTGTTTGCAACAGCAATTTCGTTGACTGCAGATGTGACTGGTAATGATTCAGTGTTCGACCTAGTGGTCTTCGCAGTGTACGGACTTGCCTCGGTGTTCATTCCACTCCTTCTCATTCGCATGATGGGTTACAAACCAGACACTTATCACTCGATGACGATGATTACCGCTGCATTCTCCAGTGTTGTTGTTTGGCGATTATTGGGGCTGAATCAGTACATCTTTGATACTGTGCCTGGAATGACTGCAGCATTCACTGCACACCTTTGCTTGTGCCACTTCCGAGATCTCTCTGATTCAGCCTTCCTTGGAAGGTTTGAGGTGCCAAGGAATATCATGGCATCATTTGGTGCTGGCCTCGTTGTACTTCTGCTCTTCAGTGAGAGTCTTTACTTCATCAGCAGCCCTGATTCTTCAGACTCAATGGGTGGTGTTGATGATTATATGATTCTAGGCGTACTCTCGGGTGAGGAACTGGGTGAAGGTTCAGAGTATGTGATGGATGGAGATACACTATCACTTGAATTCAATACTGATTCAATTGATTCCTGGGACAACGGCGATAACGTCGTTGCTGTCAGGGTGTATCTTTCGTATTCTGAAGACGAAACGAGTACTGGAGCAGGGTGTACTTTTGTTCCTGGTGCATCACAACCCGAACCGGATACAATTACTGGTACGGTTGTACACAATGAGTACAATGGCACAGGCAGTGGTCAGAATCAGGCCGAAGGTTCTTCTTCGCACGAGATTGTTGTCGAGTGGTACAACTCTTCATTGTGGAATGCCGGAATTATATCCAACCTTACTGAAGCTGAAATTCACGAACAACTCGATGCTGGGGGGTCCGGTTTTGGAATACATTCAGTTGACATCACTGTTGATGTGGGGACTGGTGGTGGTGGTGGTTGCCTACACACAGATGATGGTGAAGAAGTAGAATATTACGTAGAGGTTCTTGTTCTCGACTACTCCATAGAACCCGCACCCTAAG
>JAPYUB010000041.1:0-12176 GCA_029942125.1 Candidatus Thalassarchaeaceae archaeon
TTCCAAAGCCGCACGAACGGCAGCTTTTGCCACGCGAATGGTATGAGGAGATTTGCTTGCAAGATTTTGGGCAATCTCCATCGTCTTGTCGAGAAGTTCATCCGCTTCAACAAGATGATTGATTAAACCAATTCGATATGCGTCTTCACCATCAATCATTTCTCCACCCATCACCATTTCCATCGCCCGTCCATATCCTAGCAATCGACACAAACGCTGGGTTCCGCCACCACCTGGAATGAGCCCGAGATTAATCTCTGGTGTGCCGAACTTTGAGCGAGGAGTGGCCAAACGCAGATCGCAAGAAAGTGCGAGTTCTGCACCCCCTCCCAGTGCAAAACCATCGACCATTGCAATGGTTGGCTTAGTCAGACCCCAGATGGCGTCCCACGGGTTGTCGTCAAAGATGGGACGAACATCCTCACTGGATTTACCTTGGAACTCAGAGATGTCAGCACCAGCAGCAAACGAATTCGGCTTGGGCCGCTTGCCCTCAGGTGGTTGGTTGGGTGCAGCCCCAGTAAGGATAATGACGCGAACGGAATCTTCTGCTTCTGCCCATGAACTGGCGGATTTCAATGCAGAATTCACATCAGCATTCAGTGCATTCAATTTGTCCGGGCGATTGATGGTCCATACAGATACCACTCCGCCCGGTGGACTGGAAGCACTAGCGGGGACATTTTCGATTTGAAGCACGTCAGATTCCGGAGGTGCGCTCATGTGGCGCCGTAGGCGCCATACTTCTCAATTCTATGGTTTGAGAATTTACTCGTTCATTTCGTCTCGAAGTGCATCTAACTTCGAACTAGAGGGGGGGGGAGGAAGGGGTAAATCACCCAAATCTGGTAAAGGTGGAAGAGGTAAATCACCCAAATCTGGTAAAGGTGGAAGTTCAGGCAAAGGCTCAGAACTGGCGATAAATCCTTGATCCAGTGGCAAACGTACCTTGAGGATTCTAGTGTCGTCTATTCGAGCGAATACGGCGCCCACTGGGCTTCCCGCTGGAATGTCTTCTGAGACTTCAAGAACGGTATGCCCATGGTTTTCTGTACCAACCAATGTGAGAAGGTCTTCCGATTCATCGGCGGACTGGTAAATCTTGGCGGTTTCGGAGCGAATATCAGCGAGTTGCTCACGGCGACGGGCTTCTATTCTGCGACGAATCAGGGCATGACGATCTCGACGATCATCGATGAATGATTCAATATCGGCCTCTTCCATGGATTCGGCATCAATTTCAGCCACGAATTCTTCGGCGACATGGACGTTTTCTTCAACCACCGTCACCAATACCTCATCATCGGCGAGACTGACTACCACTTCCTCAACTTCCGGCTCGGGTTCGGGTTCAGGTTCCCCACTTCGACTCCGTGACAATTTGGCATCACGCCGTGCCGATGCATCCTCTTCGGATTGAACAGGAGCAGGAAGCTCTTGATCGGACTCCGATTTCGATTCTTCGACCTCCATCTCAGAACGGCGTCGAACGCGTTCGACTTTGCGACCACCGCCGGTACCCATCAGGAAGATGATGAGAAGCAGGATGGAGGATCCGAAAATCATCTGTTCCTTAGGGCTTAAATTTCCGGCAAGCACCAAGAAGGCCAAGACGCCAGTGAATAAGGAGAACCACAACATCAATCGCTTGAACGTGACCATGTCGGCGCCTCCAACCCATCCACTTGAACGCCCGTCTTAGGGATGCCGCCGCTAGGCTCCGTTCTCATTGAGATAATCATAGAGGGCGCGTAGCGCCCTGCCTCTGTGGCTGCAAGCGGATTTTTCCTCATGCGTCATTTCGGCGAAAGTACGGTCATCGTCGTCGGAAAAAGGGATGAAAATTGGATCATATCCGAAGCCACCATCTCCTCTAGGTTTCATCGCAATTTGGCCATCACATCGCCCAATAAAGACTTCAACAACTTCGCCAGTCCACAATACTGCTACGGTCAAGAAATGGGCGGAACGTTCTGCATCAAGAAGTCGCAAGATTCCGTCGCATCCAATAGACTGGAGAACCTGAGCTGAATACACACCAGGAAACTCTGGCAATGCATCGATGAACAATCCTGAATCTTCAACCAATAACGATTCCTCAAGTCGATTTTGAGATGCAAGCAATTCAACGCCTTGAGCGATTTTGGCGAGTGCAACATTAGTTAAATTATCACTCTGAGGTTCGATGACATCTGGGATCTCTCCATCAATCTCAAAGGATTGAATTTCCCAACCGAGAGGGGAGAGCAACGTTTGGGCTTCAGCGAGTTTTCCCGCGTTACCGGTGAGGAAGTTGAGAGTCGCCATACAACTGCGTAACGAAGGTGAGGGTTGAAGTCTTCTCTTGAGTTCCAACCGCCATGGAGCCCAAGATGCTGGCACTGGTCGGGGTTGGAGGCGCCTTGGGTGCCGTCCTTCGATATCTCGTAGGGGAATGGATGCCAGGTGGATTCCCATGGGGAACATTGACTGTCAATTTGATTGGTTCTCTAATCCTAGGTATTCTAGTTGGCATGTCACTTTCTGCAGAAATGGGTTTGCTTCTGGGAACCGGAATCATGGGCGCATTCACTACAATGTCGGCATATAGCGTCGATTTAGTTGAACTGTTTGAGAACAGTGAATATGGCCCGGCGATGAGTTACCTGTTGCTCACCTTGCTGGGCTGTCCTCTTCTGGCGTATGGTGGGATGAGAATCGCCCAAGTTGCTTAGCCGTGATAGCGAACTCGGCCACGAATATCATTGAAACGTGTGACGATTGCTTGTCCACCCTCGATCAAATAACCCTGTAGAACTCGGTCAATCCCGCCATCAATTCGGGGGTGACTGGCTTTCAAGCACTCGTTGAGAACCTGGATATCCAAGCCAAGAGGTTCAATGTCATCGGTAATTTGTGACAATCCGAAATCGATGATTGAGATACCTGCATCATCATCCCAAAGAATGTTGTGAGTAGTCAGATCTCCATGGCTAATACCAGCGGCATGAATTTGTCTAATGATGGCACCCAGTTCCTCAAGCATTTTCGAATCACCGCCCCCCCTGAGATGTTCAAACAAAGGAACACCTGGCATTCGGCTGGTAATTATCCAACCTGCTGGTGCATCGATGGCCAGCAATTCAGGAACTGGGGATCCATATAGATGGAGGCGGCGCAATAATCTAACTTCTGCAGACATCCGAGATTTCGTGAGACGGGCGTCGAGATCAGGGTGTCTCCACGTGCGTGGCTGCCTCTGTTTCAGAATTGCATCTCGGCCCATCCAAGTGCCGGCGTGAACGATAGCCTCCGCACCTTGATGCAACATTTCTGCCCCTACCCACGGCCCCGTCATCGCTTCCCGGAGATGAGATGAGTTCAAAGCGGTTGCACTTGACGGCAAATCGAATGGGGCTGACATTACCGACCGTGCTATTACCACGCGCGGAATTCGATTCCCTAGTTTATTCTGAACAAGAAATCCAGGTCGAAGCCCTTCGTTTACAGGCAGCCATTCAACAGCATCAACGTTGGCCGCTTGAAACGTGCCGAAGCATTGCGCCGTTGACTTTGGAAATCAATCGATTGAAGACAGAGAATGATGTCTTTCTGATTGCTCACACATACCAAACGCCAGACATCATCTACGGAGTCGCCGATGAAGTTGCAGATTCCTATACCCTCTCAAAGGCCGCCAGAGATGCACCACAGCAGACGATTCTATTCTCAAGTGTTCGATTCATGGCTGAAACCGCGAAAATTGTCAGCCCGCACAAAACCGTGTTACATCCATCTCCTGAAGCTGGATGCAGTTTGTCTGATGGGATCACGGCTCAAGATGTTCGAGATTTGCGAGCAAAATATTCTGGCGTACCGGTTGCCTGTTACATCAATACCACCGCGGCGGTCAAAGCTGAGTGCGATGTCAGTGTGACCAGTAGCAACTACATGCGTATCTGTGAGAGATTGCCCGGCGACCGTCTGATTTTCGTCCCAGATCGCTTCATGGGGGCCCATCTTCAAACGGCCTTTGCCGGGAAGAAAGAGGTTATTGTGTACGATGGAGAGTGTGAAGTTCACGCAGTTTTCACCGGTGAAAAGGTGCGGGAATGGAAAGACCGTGTGGGTGAGAGTCTCTCGGTTCTGGCGCATCCAGAATGCAATGTGGACGTGCTAGAAGAAGCAGATTTCGTCGGCTCTTCCGAGAAATTGATTCGGGAAGCGATTCGTCTTGGGGCAGAAGGAAAACCCGATGTAATGCTAATTACGGAATGTGGAACTGCGGAACGTGTACTGGCAGAAACTGAAGATGTACTCAATCTGTATGGAGCCTGTGTCATGTGTCGTCACATGAAGGCCACACAATTAGAGGACATTCTGCAGGTGTTGAAAGAACCTAGACCAGATCAAATCATCGAAATAGATGATGGAATCATTACTCGAGCTCAACGAAATCTGGATGAGATGTTCCGGCTCGCAGAATGATCACTCTTCCTCAGCAGGATGACGCTTGGGAAGAATATTTCCTTCATTCTCCTTCAATCGTTGCGCCGTCCAAGTGAGAAGGAGAAGGGGTAAGAGAATAATGGACAATTGCAATATGGTGGATGAATACGGTTCAAGGACAACTTCTAGAGTGAAAATACGAATTTCAGTCTCGTTGTCCTCATCGACTTGAAGCCAAGCGATATGGTCCTTCATCACCTGTGGTTCAAGTTGGTCAATCTCATCTTCAGCGTGCAATTGATACGATTGGTTCTTCGCTATATCGTGGTAATCCACTTCCCAATCCAGATACATATCAAAAGGGTTGTTGGAAATCAGGAATTGATGATGTTGCCATGCAACATAACCGTGTCCGATGCTCGGGGCGGCCACCGGAAAAACAGGGTCTCCAAGAATGCGTTGTTCGCCATTGGAGAGATCGACCAACACCAGACGGTCGACGACACTCAGATTCACGAGTGCCACGAGGTAACCTTCGTCCAATGCGATTTCCGTAACTGTGGCATTCTGGTAATCCACAAGGGAATCCGTCATTTGGAACACTTGCTCGTCTCGCTCTTCATCAATCATTGAATCGATTTCAACGGTGATGTGGCTTTGAATACCAGCAATGGTCTGAACATGAATCGACAGGGGTGTAGCTGCTTCGACATAGGCAACACGATTGTCATCAGCCGCAATCATTGAAACAAGACCATTCGGAGAAGTGGGAAGAGGTGTCGAACCATACACCCCTCCACGTAGGCGAATCTCGACTTCGCCGTCGTTCAACATGACCATGCGGGGCCAAGCATCATCGCCATTAGACAACATGGCGATGTCATCGAACAGGGGCCCAGTCAGCCAGTTACCTTCCCACTGATTCTTGCTGAGATTGAAAAATTCCAATTGATATCCATGCCAAACCACAATATGTGATTCGCCAATCAGAATCTCCACCGGATGGAGTCCCCAATCGGTCCAGAGAGTGATGTTGCTCTGATAGGATTCTTCTGTCGAAAGATTCCACAAAGTCACGGTGATATGGCCGTCATCGATGACTTCGTAACTGGCCAACCAACCATCTGCCCCTGACGCGGCACCCGGGTGTGTCACTCCTTCTGCCGGGAAGTGCTGGTGGGTTGCATCCCAGAGCAATGTTCCCCCGGTGGCCGTCAGAAGAAGCATGATGACAACACCCGTCTGTCGGCTTCCAGGTACTCGGAACCAAGCTACCCAGCCAGAAAGAATAGTTTGGACCTCTTTGAGAGGGCGGCGCCAATCGGCCAATAACCAAGACACCCTATGAAGAAATGATCGTTCATCCAACCACCACCATACACTAGGTGAAATCCGTTCAGAAACATGGACTGCAAGCATTCCTACGGCAATGCCACCGATGATGTCCAAGACCCAGTGAATGCCGAGATAGAGAATCGTGAAGGCTGTCAGGAAGGTGTAACCAATCAGGCAATATCTCCAGATCTTCCATCGTCCATCAAGGTCATTGCGCGCATAACAGTACCAGATGGCAAATGGAAGGCCGATGTGCAGACTCGGCATGCCATTGGTGAACGGATCGATTCGCGTAAACCAAGTTTGAATTTCGGGAGTGAGATGGTAGCCTAATGTTTGCATCTCAGGAATGTAATCGCCGGTCACACGGACATTGAAAAAGAGGTAGAATGGAAGGGCCAACAGGTAGGTCAACAGAAGGGTAAGTGAGATACGATCCGCCATTTGTCTGTCATCGAAATAGCATGTGTAAACAAAGGCACAGAAGATAATCATCATGTATCCAGCAACATAGAAATGTGTCAGCACTAATGTCAACAATTCGTTCTCAAAGGTCTGTTGAAACCATAGAACAATGTTGCCTTCAATCGCATAGATGTAGGCCGTCATGTCGATTCGTGTATTGGCCATCAAAATTCGATCTATTCCATCGAAAATATCCTTCCAAATGTAAATCGAAAATACGACAATTCCATGCATCCAATAGCGGCGGAACATGTCTTGGAAACCTGTCAGCGTAATTCGTGCCCATGGTGGTTTCAAGAATGGCATGAGTACCAGGGAAGCAATGATTGCACCCGTCACCCACGTAACATAGATGCCAGTACCGCCGACCATCTCAATACCTTCCAGAAGGTGTCTAGGGTCTATCTGATGAAGAGGATTGCCGCTCAGAGAATCTCTGGAGCCTCATCTTCACCCTTGGCGAGTTCCGCGAGAAGATTTTCGACGATGACGTCGAAAGCTTGTGCAGTTTCTCCTTCTGGTTCAGCGACAATTCTGTGCACACCATCATCTCCACCATGTACAACCCCGGGGTCAAATGGTAGTGATCCCAAGAAGGGGACTTCAAATTCCTCGGCGGTAGCTTTTCCACCACCTTGCTTGAACAGATTGAGTGTGACTGACCAATCTCCAGCATCGTCCGCTGTTGCTTCCAATGGCAAACCACGTGGGCCTACGACGGATATTTCGCTGTTGGGTTCAGCCTTGCCTCGCAACGTGTAGCCGCTCATGTTTTCAACCACGCCGAGGACTGGGATCTTGAGAGTTTTTGAGAAATTGATGGATTTGCGACTGTCGAGAAGAGCCACATCCTGTGGAGTTGTCACAATCACCATACCATCGATGTTGGGCAGATATTGAGCGACGGTCAAGGGTTCATCACTGGTGCCCGGGGGGAAATCGATAATCAGCGAGTCAAGTTTGCCCCAAGCCACATCACCGATAAATTGCTGAATCGCACCCAATTTGATTGGACCGCGCCAAATGATGGGTTTGTCCGGATCTTCTAGAAGGAAGGCCATGGACATCACCTTGAGACCACTTGGACCATCCGCAGGGTGGATTTGATTATCCTCAACATGGAGTTCTGTATCTTCGATGCCTAGCATCTTTGGGATGTTGGGGCCAGTGATATCAATATCAAGAATGCCGACCTTTTTGCCTTGCTTTGCTAAACTCAATGCTAATCCAGTGGCTACTGTCGATTTACCCACACCCCCCTTACCTGAAAGAACCATGATTTTGTTTCCAATATCTTCTGCAAGACGGGTCATTCGAAGTTTGCGTCGCATCTGAGCATAGGCCTGCTCCATCTGCGCCTTTTCATCAGCAGATGCTTGTGCCGGCTCAGCCTTCTCTTCACCATCATCGGGTTTGTGATGTGAAATGGGGCCACTCATGTCGCTCTCTCCGAGAACGCCGACTCAGAACCCGTACTTCAAGGCGTGGCTGTTCCTCAATCGCCTGATTTGACTGAGAGGATTGATAAAACCCCAGATGTGGCACATTAGCCATGCGTGTTCTGTTCGTCTGTGTCGGCAATACCTGTCGAAGCCAGATGGCTGAAGGGTGGGCACGACATCTTGGTTTGGAAGCAGCCAGTGCAGGCACGAGTGCGGTCCCGGGTTCTTCAATCGCTGAAAATGCGGTTGCAGTGATGGCCGAGAAAGGCATCGACATGTCGCATCAGCAACCCTCGCTGGTGGATGATGTGGACCACACCGCCTTCGACAAGGTGTTCAGCATGGGTTGTGGAGTTTTCTGCCCCAACATCCTCCTTGACGGAGACTGGGAATTGGATGATCCAGTCGGAAAAAGTCTCGATGAATATCGGGAAACAAGAGATGTAATCGAGGCACACGTAAGGTCGCTAATCGACTGTTGTGAAATCTAGTGTTGAAGATTCCTTAAAGATTCTTAATAATCGAATAATTGGTACGAGTGCCGAGATTTGAACTCGGGTTCAGGCGTTGGCAACGCCCGGTGATAACCACTACACTACACTCGTGTAAATCTCTGGAACCAAGAATCACTTTTGTAAGCGTCGGTGATGAATAGTGGCCTATTTCCAAGGGTCACCTGAAGAGATTATCATCTCTTTCAAACCACCTTTTCGAATCCAAACGAAAATTCCCGTGGCCACTAGAGCAAGCAGGAGGCCGATGACGCCTAGAATAATCCAAACGTTACTGGCTCCTTCCAATACGGCTTGGCCACCGCCGCCGCCTTCACCTGAAGTCCCTAATTCAACCGAGAATGTACGATCGTTGACCGGAGTTTGTGCAAGTTGTTGGTCGATTCCACGAATATCAAACGTGGTTGTCCCACCCGGAACACCCGGTCGAACTTCTACCGAAACGGACCAGATGCCGTCACCAGCCTCAACATCGGCACCGATACCATCGTCACGCATCGCTATCCAAGTATCACTCTGACCGGGAGGTGCAAGAAGACCCAATCGTGCCTGCACAATTGTCACTGGATCCAAATCCGTCACTCGTGTGGTCATCGTGTATTGATTAGTACCCATGAGTGGGATATCAAGACTGCTGATAATTTCACCATTGTCATAGAATGTAATTTCTGAAATGGCTGGGCCCTCATTCAAAATGTGAAGACTTGGCAACTCTTCACCGGTTCCAAACTGGGTGGTTGAACCACTGCCGCCAGCTCCGTCCTCAAGTCGTACAGACAGGACTTGATCACCGCTGGGGATGGTTGCTGGTACAATTACGTCGCCGGTCCAATCTCCATCAACAAGAGATAGCCATGTGACATTCCCACCCCATCCGGTGGTGTCCACCCCAACCGCAGTAACGCCAGAACCGTCATTCGCAGTCAATATGACAGAGGTTGTATCCCCTCGATTGACAGTGTTGGGGGAGTAGGCAAAGGATGAGATGCGAGGCAAGCGATTGAGGATTTGAATGTCATGAGCCTCACTGGTGGTTATCCAATCGTCAGACACCTCGACCTGAATGCTGACATCCCCGTCAATAATACCTGAATAGGTGATTTCGGCAGTGAACGTCTCGTCGTGAATTGAGGTGTCGCCCTCAAGTCCAATGTCATTGAGCGTAATTGTTCCCAGGGACAGGGCGGAAAGGTCAGCCGTCACACTGCGGACGTTCCAATCGACATCATCGACTTCGACCTCCAAGTGGACACTGCTTGCACCCTCATTGGTGATTGAGCCTTCACGGATTGAGACTGAGACGATGCTTGGTGCGGTGTTCTCACCCTCAGTGATTATGGAGGGAGATAGTACGCGTGCGAGAGATTGAGTCTCACTGAATTCCAGAGTATCGCCATCATCCATGTCTAGAATCACATCTCGCGTGACCTCAGCGACAAGACCTGCGAGAATACCTTCGCTGATGACGGCCCCAGATGCCAATCCGTCGCCACCATAGGTCCCGCTCCAGTAAGTCACAGGGATGGTGTGCCCATCTCGTACCACAGTGCCGGTGCTTGTCGCCGTCACGCTGAGATGCATCAATTCGGAGCCCAGCAAGTCAACGTGATCCCCTATGGTAAGACTCGCAGGAGCCAAACCTGTTTCGCGGGTGATGTCAACATCACCGAGCGTGCTGTTAGCTTCAGGCGCTTCAAGGTCAACTTGGATTGGACTTCTCTCAGGGAATTCGTCGCCTTCTGAAGGCTCACCTCCTTCCATCGAATCCCAACGGAGGCGAACTGTGCGGTTCTCCCAGTGCTCTTCTGGAACTTCATAATCCCAAGTCTTGTTGTGTGCGGCCTCCATGTCAAACGGATTGTTCCCGATGCCAGATAGATTCAACCAAGATTCTGTGAAAATCACATTGGTATCAAAGGCGATACCGGTGGCATTCTCTTGGGAATGATCGGTGGCTACGATGTCACGCATGATTCCAAAGTCGCCGGTGACATCGCCGGAAAATGTTCCATCGACGTGGATTTTGTCGCCGGTCTTCATGCCATCAACGGATTCCTGGAAAAACTCGTAGACGGTTGCATTGACGATTATCGTACTGTTCTCTTCCTCGTCACTGAAATCGAATGCTCCATCGCCCTGTAGGCGACTGAGGGAAGAATGGAATTGTCCATTTTCCCAGCGCTCACGATTGATGATTTGATTGATATCCAAATCCATATGGTAATCTTCACTATTCATTTCCATGTCCACAGTGCCCTCAAATTCTGTGTTTGAGAGAATTCTCTGCCCATCGAGATCGTGAGTTTCAATCAGAAGTAAAGCGAGGGTGCCGTTGGCCTCCATCGTCTCGCCGCCACCCTCTGAATAGAGGTGGATACCGCCATTTGCTTCCAGACGCAATTGTTCCTCGACGATGCCTTGATCCAGACTTCTAATGATGTAGGAATTTACAACATTGCCAAAAATTTCAGTATCGACTCCATCTTCGCTGTTGTTGAGACCAATCGTGCCGTTTCCACGCATTTCGAAAATCTGGCTCTGTAGATCCATGCCATTGACGGTCTCATTCAACCAGACCGTGTCCAACCAGAGTAGGATGGCAACCGTGCCCGTACCTCCCTCTGTAGATTCCTCGATTGAAAGTGTACCCGAGCCCAGTTCATTGGACTCAAGGATGTCACCGGTTCTCTGCTGCCAACCCTGACCGATGAATGTGAGATTCCAAGACTCGCTCGCAGTGAAATTGATCGAATTCTGAATTAGATTCCAATTCGTTACGCGCGTGATCTCGTGATCCGAGAGCGGCTCGTTCCAAATCGTGACCTTGATGGTGCGTGATCCAATGATACTGGAAGGTGAACAACAACCGTTCTGCCAAACCTCAACGGTAATCTCATCCTTCCAATTCAATGTCGAATTCACCGTGAGGCTCAATTCGGTGTTATTTCCGCCGGTCCAATCCATGGCCCAATTACCAATTGCATTCCCATCGACATCATCGTGTGTGATTGTCACTGCGAGTTCATCCAATTCGGAAAAAGATAAGGATTCACTCAGAACAATTCGGTATCCGTGAGTGATATTGTCATTACCATCATCGACCCATTCGGTGAGAATTGTGGCTGAAACGCTCTGTTGTGCGGTCACGAGGGGTGAAAGACCAACAATGAGCATCAACAAAATCCCAAACAGGCTGCTACGGACTGAATTTTTCTCTGACATGGTGCAACCTCTGCAATGTATTGGTGCTGTGTTCCTTATTCAATCCTTACGCGCCCTGAATCGACTGTAATGGGTGACTGGGTGGTTAATCGGGTTAGGGAAGTAGTTTATCTACTGACGGCCTGAGCCAATTTCATGCGCAAGGCACTGGTATTGATGATGACAACTTGCATTCTGTTTGCAGGATGCATAGAAGGATTGACTGGAGACGTCGAAGAGGTAATTGAGGAATTGGCTCCTGGATGCAATGATCCAACTGCAATCAACTATGATGAAAATGATACTACGGCAACGACATGTATCACTGAAGACGCCCTGTACGAATCCATTGGTGAATTTACCGAAAAGTCCGACAGCGGCTGGAATGGTAGCCAAGTCATTGTTTCAGGGATTAAAATGACAATTTCTGGTGTCGATGAAGAAATGGGCATGGGAGCATATACCATCGTATCAACAACAGCTGAAAATGAAAATACTGCATACAGTGGTACTGACTTCACTGTGAATGGCATGACCATGTCACAGAGTTGGACTGTCCAAGAGAGGGGATTCAATTTGACCATACTCAATGCAAATTACATGGGTGAATCATTCCTGATGCATTCAGCAATGTCTTGGGATGATGTTTCAGATGATAGAGATGATTCAGATCGTGACGATGATGATCGAGAAGATGATGATTCAGAAGTCACTCAAGAAGACTGCGAAGCGCGCGGCGGAACTTGGACTGAATCAGGAGAAACTGAGGGCCGTGCAGGCAATGATTCAGATG
>JAPYUB010000041.1:12276-14713 GCA_029942125.1 Candidatus Thalassarchaeaceae archaeon
GGGTGCTTCATTGATTCAGATTCAAGTGGAACGCTGACCGATGGAGATACAATCAGGGTTACCGACGATCCAGAAAACTGGACTCACGTTCGCCTACACTCAACCTCTGCAGATGCTTACAGTGATGAGAACCCAATGCTGACACCTGGATTCACAACCATACTTGGTGCGCTCTCATTAATGGGTGCAGCAATGATTGGTCGCAGAGACTAATCAAGCAGAGCGGTTGGAAATCTCAGCCTGAATACTCGCGACAAAATCAGCGAGAGCCACGCCGTTGACCTGTTCACGGTCTGGTCCCATGTAGGATACGGTGCCGCTGTTTGCTTCCTCGTCTCCTAGGATGAGAAGATAGGCGGGGCGCATTGCACGATGGGTTCGCAACTTCTTGCCAATGGTATCGTCACTGGCATCCACTTCAACACGGACATCAGCCGCACGCAAAGCTGCCCTGACCTCATTTGCATAATCGATATGCTTCTCTGAAATTGTGAGGATGTGAGCTTGGGTTGGAGAAAGCCATGTCGGGAACATGCCGCCAAAGTGCTCGATGAGAACTCCACAGAATCTCTCCATGCTTCCAAAGGGTGCGCGATGAATCATGACAGGGCGATGCTTCTCGCCATCCGCACCGACATAGTTGAGATCAAATCGCTCGGGCAAATTGTAGTCCACCTGAACGGTACCCAACTGCCATTCACGACCGAGAACATCCCGGACTACGAAGTCAATCTTGGGGCCATAGAAGGCGGCTTCACCTTCTTCTTCTGTAAATGGAACGCCAAGAGCTGCGACTGCATCTCGACAGGCTTGTTCGGCCTTGTCCCACTTCTCAGGCTCACCCACATACTTGCTAGAGTCCGGGTCGCGCAGGCCCACGCGTACGCGATAGTCATCCATACCGAGCGTACCAAAGATGACCTGAACCAATTCGATGCATCCCAGAACTTCCTCAGCAATTTGATCTTCAGTCACAAACAGGTGAGCATCATCTTGTGTAAATCCACGAACACGAGTCATGCCAGATATTTCGCCCGACTGTTCCCAGCGATACACTGTGCCGAATTCTGCAAGTCGTAGTGGAAGGTCACGGTAAGAGCGAGGCTGGCTCGCATAGATTCGAATGTGGTGTGGGCAGTTCATTGGCTTGAGGAGATATCCGTCGATTTCGCCCTCGTCCATCCGGTTCGCCAATTCACCGCATGAACAGCCTTCACTGGCCAATTTAGACATCAGGTCGCGCTCAACCAATGGTGGATACTGACTCTCCTGATAGTAGGGGTAGTGGCCGCTGGTTCGATACAGATCGAGTTTGCCAATGTGTGGCGTGTAGACTTGGTTGTAACCTTGTCTTCGCAAATGGCTTGAGATGAAGTCCTGCAATTCGTTGCGGACCACAGAACCTCTTGGTGTCCAAAGGATGAGGCCCTGGCCAACCATCTCATCGATGTGGAACAATTGCAAGTCTTTGCCCAATTTGCGATGATCTCGCTTGGCTGCTTCACGCATCATGGTCTCATGATTTTGCAAGTCTTGTTTGGTGGCAAAACACCAACCGTAGATTCGAACCAAAGATTCGCGTGAGGCGTCTGCCTTCCAGTAACAAGTGCTGGTACTGGTCAGTTTGAACCAACGAAGTAGAGCGGTTGTGGGCACGTGTGGACCACGGCATAGGTCGACGAAATCACCTTGACGATATACGGAGGAACCTGCACCTTCGCCAATCTTGTCATCCATGATTTCAATCTTGAATGGATTGTCCGCAAACATACTTCGCAGTGAGGCATTGTCGTGTTCTTCTCGCTCAACTTTGAGGTTGGCCTTCACCAGTTCCTTCATGCGCTTTTCAATCGCTCGAAGGTCTTCATCGGAAAGTGGATCCATGTGGAAATCATAGTAGAAGCCATGGTCGATTGGCGGACCAATGGTTGGTTTTGCATCGGGAAACATCTCGACGACAGCCTGCGCCAGTAGGTGAGCACATGAATGGCGCAGAATGTAGAGTCCAGCCTCGCTCTCGCCATTAATTGGCTCGAGGCTACAATCGGATTCGAGGACGAATGAGAAATCTCGTTCGACTCCGTCGATGAGCGCGGCGACAGCACCAGAGCGCTTGCCGTGGACATTGAGGATGACTTCGCCAGCACTGATTCCAGAGGCGTATTCATGCGCTCCATCGGCGCCGACATCCACTGTTATCATCGACATGCCTGTGTCTCCGTCGGCTACGCCGACAAACTGATGCTATGAAGGGCTTGCTTGAAATCGAGTTATTCAATGACGAATTGGGTACCGGCGGTACCCTCGACCATAGCCGGTATCTCGGCCAGAGCGCCGATAACAGCACGCTGTCCGGTGCGTGAGACAAAATCAGCCGCCGCCTCAACTTTCGGTCCCATAGAGCCGGCGGCGAACTCATGCTGCTCGATCTCATCAG
>JAPYUB010000042.1:0-12629 GCA_029942125.1 Candidatus Thalassarchaeaceae archaeon
CCTCGATCAAATGTACAGGCAGCCCACTCATACGCCTCCCCCTTTGGGGAGGCGGCCTTTGACGACCGTCCTTGAACAAACCGGAATGGGTTCATGGTTTCTGAAGTTGCACCGAAAGGTATTGTCCGGTGTAACTCTGTGAATTCTTGGCTATCTCTTCGGGGGTGCCAACTGCAACAACGTGCCCGCCTTCGTCACCGCCTTCTGGACCAAGGTCAATAATCCAATCAGCAGACTTAGCAACATCCAGATTGTGTTCGATGATGATGACAGTGTGTCCGTTCTCTCGAATTCGGAGCAGAACCTGAATCAATTGATCTACGTCTGCCATCGAGAGGCCCGTCGTCGGTTCATCAAGAATGTACACCGTTGGGCGGTTTGCTGGGCGGTGCAATTCGCTTGCTAGTTTGACACGTTGAGCTTCGCCGCCCGAGAGGGTGGTGGCCGGTTGGCCCAATCGGATGTATCCCAACCCAACATCATCTAGAGTTTTCAGGATTCGGTGGATCTTGCGTTGGTTGGCGAAGAATCCGACCGCTTCGGCCACACTCATCCCGAGAATGTCGGATATTGTGCGCCCTTTCCAAGTCACCTCGAGTGTTTCTCGGGTATAGCGTGCGCCTTTGCAAATTTCGCATGTAACCCAAACATCTGGAAGGAAATTCATCTCGAGTTTAATTGAGCCGCCGCCTTTGCAAGCCTCACAGCGACCCCCTTTGACATTGAAAGAAAAATGGCCGGGAGCATATCCTCGTTCACGAGCCAATGATGTTTCTGAGAAGAGGGTGCGGATGGGGGTGAACACGCCTGTATAAGTGGCAGGATTGGAACGGGGTGTCCGGCCAATCGGTGCTTGATCGATGACTATGGTTTTATCCAATTCTTCATGTCCAGTGATACTGTGAAATGGGCCTGGTGTTGTTTCCGCGCCATTGAGATCCCGTTGCAACGCCGGCCCCAACGTGCCAGTAACCAAGCTACTCTTGCCACTACCAGAGACACCAGTAACTGCAACCATGCAGCCCAATGGAATCTCCAAATCAATGTTTTGCAAATTGTTGAGGCGCGCTCCTTTAATCTTGATCGATTGGCCATTCGGCTGTATTCGATTTTCTGGTACTTCTATCCATAATCTACCTGATAAATACGAACCAGTGATACTTTCTTTCGACTTTAACAATTTCTTCAACGAACCATTAGATACGATTCGGCCACCCTCTTTACCTGCCCCGGGACCAAGATCGACCAACCAATCTGCTTGACGAAGTGTCGCTTCATCGTGCTCTACGACAATGAGGGTGTTTCCAAGTTCACAAAGTTCACGTAATGTGGATAACAACCGTGAATTGTCTCGGCTGTGTAAGCCAATACTCGGCTCGTCAAGAACGTACATCACACCAGTGAGACGTGTGCCAATCTGGGTGGCCAACCGAATCCGTTGACTTTCTCCACCAGACAGGGTGTTCGCGCGACGGTCCAATGTAAGATAATCCAAGCCGACCAAAGCAAGAAAACGCAATCTGTTGCCAATCTCTTTGATTATTTCACGGCCAATGAACATCTCTCTCTCATTCAACGCTCGAATGTTTTGCATAGTAGGGGGGCTGCGTTCAATCTCTTCCCAGAATGCTTGATCCACTGAACCTGTAGACCATATTTGGATGATAGCCAAAGCGTCAAGGGTGCTGGCTCCATTGAATGATGGAAGGTTTGTGCCACCGACGAAAACACCCCGGACCGCTGGGTTGAGTTTCGCACCGTTGCAAGCCAAGCACGGCTCGTCTGTCATATAGGAAAGTAGCCGGTTTCGGGTGCGTTCACTCGATGTTTCTGTGAATGTCCTCTCCAATCGTGCGAAGACACCTTCCCATGGGCGATTCATTTGGTAAGATGAGCCTTTTTTACTTGAGAATTCATATTGAATAGAGGTGGTGCCGGTTCCCCACAACAAGATATTGCGGGCATCCTCATCAAGATCTTGGATTGGGGTATGGATGTCGAAACCATAGTGATTGAATGTCTGTATCATCAACTTCTTGTACCAGCCAGACATCATCGACCTACGAAATGGGTAAACACACCCATCGTCAACCGTCGCTCTTTCATCAATACACAAATCGTGACTAAATCGTCTTTGTACACCCAATCCTTGACAATTGGGGCAGGCGCCCAATGGATTGTTGAATGAAAAGATACGAGGTGACATTTCTGGGAGAAATGCACCATGAGTTGGGCACGCGAATTCTTCTGAATAGGGGGTGACGGTTCCGAGTAGTGTGCTGGTTGCTTTCGATCCCTCGGAAAGAGTTGCATTGGGCTTGGGGGCCTCGAATGATTCGATTGCTAGGCTTCCGCCACCCAAATTTAGGGCTGACTCAATAGATTCTGTCAGGCGTTGCCTGTTGGCTCGGGAAAGACGCATTCGATCAATGCGTACGTCGATACTGTGACGTAGATTCTTCTCAAGAGAAGGTGGATTTTCAAATTCTGCTTCCCTCCCATTAACACGGCCAAAAAGGTACCCTTGTTCAGCCAAGGAGGTGAACAAATCTGCATGAGTTCCTTTACGATCGCGAATGACGGGCGTCCAAACAATAATTCCGTGGCCTTCGTAATACCACATCACATCATCGACTATTTCCTGTACAGTTCTACGGGCGACTTCGATTCCACACTCAGGGCAGTGTGGTTGCCCTATTCTGGCCCACAATAAGCGAAGATAATCCATGATTTCCGTCACGGTAGATACTGTTGAACGGGGGTTGTGGCTTCCCTGCTTTTGGTCAATGCTGATTGCTGGCGACAACCCCTCAATGCTGTCACAATCTGGTTTTTTCATCTGCCCAAGAAATTGTCTTGCATATGAGCTCAAACTCTCTACATATCGGCGCTGCCCCTCCGCGTAGAGGGTGTCGAATGCTAGACTAGATTTGCCCGAACCGGATACTCCTGATACGACTACGAACTTGCCGCGTGGAATTTCGACGTCGATATTCTGTAGGTTGTGTGTACGTGCTCCGCGTACAACAATCCACTCTTCATCGGCGGGCATGTTCGGTCGTTGGCGCGCTTGTTCTTGAACTCATTCTAAAGAAACCACAGGGCATCGATGATGTCGCCGGAATTAGCACTAGTGTTTGGTGGGAGAAATGTAACGCCGTTGTGGGCGACCATGGAATGGATGTTCCCACTTCCTTGGTGTGTTTGAGTGATCGCCACGAGTTGGCCGTCTTCCGAAGAAATCTGAATCCTACGTAAACAAACTTTGTTGGGCGCGCCCTTAACCGAGTCTTTCAGAAGGACTCGGACATTGTTGGCTAGGGGAATTTCAGGAGATAACCACGGGGCAACAATCATTGTGAAAACCAAGTGACTGCTTACTGGATTTCCAGGGAGTCCAAAGAGTGGTGTGCCGTTCCATGTACCAAACAACGGTGGCCCACCGGGCCTCATTGCGACCTTCCAAAAATGAATATCCCCTTCTTTTTCCATAAGTTTTCGAACATAGTCAAACTCACCCATGCTGACACCACCACTTGTCAAAATGACATCGCAATCTAACGAATTCAGAGTAGATCGAAGAGTCTCCAATGAGTCGGCTACAACCTCTTGAAGAAGTGGGGTGCAACCGATTTTCTCGAGGAGGGCACACAATCCGTATGAATTTGATTCGTAGATTGAACCGGGGCCCAATTTCTCTCCTGGTGTAACAAGTTCGTCACCCGTGCTGATGACTGCCACTCGAGGTTTTGCGCGAACGGGAATGGTTGCGTGACCCATTGTAGCAGCTAATGAAATCGCTGCGGGGGTCATGACTTGTCCGGCCCGCAGTGCAACGGTTCCCTTGTTCAAATTTTCACCACGACGGCGGATGAAATTGGTGTTGGCTTTACCTTGTAATCCATCCTCAATGAGTACGATTGCGTCTGCCCCCTCTGGCATCGGTGCCCCCGTCATAATCCGGGTTGCTTCCCCTACTCCTATTTTTGAAGGGGGTGAGCCGGCAGCAATCGTGCCGATCTCCACGCGTTCTTGATCACTGCTTCGAACGGCCCAACCATCCATAGCTGAATTATCAAAACGCGGATCATCGACTTTGGAAGCAAGATCTTGGTGGAGGATTCGATTGTGGGCTTGTGAAAGTGTGATTGATTCAGAGGCGTTGATTATCGCGGTCTGTCGAGCAATCTCAATGGCCCGCTCAATGGTGACCAACGTCTCCATGGTGAGCCGATGGTACCAGAGGGTTTGAGTTCGACGGCAGAGTGGGTCCGTTGTGGATTTCGGTTTACTTGTCATCTGTTTGGCCTTATTCCTCGTGGCAATGCTGTACGCGAGTGTGGGCCACGGTGGTGCCTCTGGTTACCTCGCTGTCCTATCATTGAGTGCCTATGGGACGATGGAGGCGGCATGGCTCAAACAACACGCTTGGTGTCTGAATCTCGTAGTCGCTGCAATCGCTTTCTGGCATTTCTATCGTGCCGGCCACCATGAATCTCGATTAACAATTCCATTCATTGTCGCAAGTGTTCCACTAGCTATGTTCGCAGGTTATCTAACAATAGAGGGTTCTGTGTATGATCTATTACTTTCGATTTGTCTAATTCTCGCAGCCTGGCGATTGTACACAGTAAACACAGAAGATGTAGTCGTTAACGGTACGCTTGGATGGAATGTTGCTGCGCCAACAGGGGGCGTCATTGGATTTGCAAGTGGCATGGTTGGGATTGGTGGGGGGGTTCTGCTCTCTCCAGTTTTGATGTTAAAACGATGGGCTTCTCCGAAAGGAGCTGCAGCGACTTCTGCAATTTTCGTTTGGATGAACTCACTTGCGTCTTTAGGTGGGGCTGCATTATCTAATCAAATGGTTCTTGATTTTGAGACGTTGTCACCATTCATCATTGCAGTACTAATTGGGGCCTTCATTGGATCAAAATTTGGGGCAAATATTGCGCCGCAACATAATATTCGTAAACTGCTCATTGTCGTACTAATTATCGCTTCAGTGAAACGAATTATCGGGGTGTTTTGATAATGATTCAAATAACACCAAGTTCGTCAATATGACCGCAATCTGGGTATGCACATTCCACAGAATAGCGTTGCCTCTTAGGTCGGGGTACTTCGTTGATTGATCCACACATAGTACATTGATGGCGAATAGTGGAAGATTCAATTTTCTCAGACTTGGGTATGTTAGTATTGACTTGGGACCAACCAACTTTGTCATCGTAACTATCTGATTCTTTTTTCAAACCTCGGGATCGGAGTGTCAATTTCATCTTTCTTCGGCGTCTTTTCTTCTTGTCGCCGGGTGCTGCTGCCTTTCGGGCCATGAGGTGTCCTATTCATCACCTATATTCAACATTGGGGGTCATTGAATGTGAATACTTTCACCATTAATTGGACAATGAACAATCATCCCCTTCGCTTCAAGTTCCTGAGCCAAAATCTGTCGGTTGTCAGGATCACCATGGAATAAAATCACATGTTTAGGATTACATGATTCCGCGAAATTTACTAAATCAGTATGGCCGGCATGGTTGGATAAATCAAATCGATCGAGTTCGCACGCAACATCAACTGAGTGCCCATATATTGGTATTCGACCTGTCTCGATAAGTTTGCGTCCACCACTATTCTCCGCCTGATATCCTGTAAACAAAATGGCGCATCGATTATCTGTTCTTAATCTGTTTAGATACCACAAAATTGGACCACCGTCCATCATTCCACTCGTTGTAACAATCACATCCGCTTCCAACGCACGTTTGCGATCCGATTTCGAACGAACCCGTTTTGTCCACCTGAATGCAGCTTCAAATGAATCAGCATCACGAAGATGTTCGGGGTGGTTTAACCACTGTTGAGAAATTGCTTTGCCCATTCCATCATAATGAACATTGAGATCCAATCCTGAATCATGAAGAATTTTCAGAACGTCTTGACCGCGTCCACTAGCAAACGCTGGAACAATTGCAATACCACCTCGTTCAACAACCTCTACTACTTTGGCAAGGAAACGAGCTTCTTCATCGACTCGATTTGGGTGTTCGCTACCAGCATACGTCGATTCGAGGAGGAGGATGTCACATTCAACGGGTTTGGCTCCAAATGTATTGGGAGCATCCCGGGTATCAAGATCGCCTGAATGAAGAATCCTATGGGCGGGTGTCTCAATTTCAATCATTGCAGCGCCAGGTACATGTCCTGCACGATGAAGTTGCCATCTCCAATTTTCGTGTTGGGCCCATTCATCATACGCATGAGTTTGCCAAGCATCCTTTGCATAATCTTCATCACGACGATCCCATGGAAGTGGATATCCTTCAATTGAACTAACTTTGTAAGTATCTTTCCACATCATACTAGAAAGCGCTGCAGTTAATGTTGTACCATGCAAGGTTGTATCATGGTTTCCAACCAACCAAGGGGCCATTCCAATGTGATCAATATGTGTATGTGTGAAGATTGCATCTGTAACGGGTGGAGCTTCAGATGGATATCTAGGGGGAGATGATGGTGCTAGGCCATAATCAATCAACAAACGTGTTGCCGTTTTATCTTCAAGTACAACACCAACATTACCAACTTCATTTCCACCACCAAGAAAATGGATTCTAATTCCAGACTCAACGGGTTCATCTGGATATGAACTTGTGCGACCTGGGGTGTACAGAACCATGTATCGACCATCAAGGGGTTCCCGAAGAAGGTTCGGATGGACAGGCCCCCTCATTTCCAGTGGAAATGTGGATAATATTTTTCAGATCTTACAATTTTCATTTTATTTCACTTAATCACTATACACTACATTCACTCTTCACTTGAACAAGTATGTCAAATTATGTAAAAGACAACATTCATAATGTCTTTTCCAATAAAAATACCAGTTCCACTGGAAATCAGGGGGAGGGTGTCTTGATGTGCTCATCTCACTTCGGAAATTCATGAGTCGTATCCCCAATCATCTCTTCATCGTTGATGATGATCTATGCTATGGTTGTGGAGCTTGTATTGCATTATGTCCAGTAGATGCACTTACTCTCGAGGCCTTACTTGCAATTGTAGATGAACCCACATGCACTCATTGTGAACATTGTATTCCAGCATGTCCTGTTTTTGCCTTAGAAATAATTCCCGGGGCACCATCATGAAAATTCTCGTGATTGGGGCAGGTTTGACAGGTTTGAGTTGCGCTCAAGAATTACATTCTCAAGGTCACGAAATTACAATCGTTGAGTCTCGAGCAGAGATTGGCCATCCACAAGATAAGCCAGGGTTAGTAACAGGTCAAACCGATCTAACTGAATTTGCATCCCAAATCTATCTCACTGACAATGGATGTCGACGGCCTTGGTTGGCCAAATCAATGGCTCAAGCATTACCAATCACCTATCTTCTTCGAACACAAGCCTCTACGATAACACAAGATTTTGATCGAACCATCGATACAACCTCATCATGCTCCACAATTTGGGAAGGTGGAGTTACTCTTACGGGGCGCGAACCAACCACAGAAATCATTGCTCACCGTAGTGATGGAACAGTAGAATGTTGGACAACAGGCCCGTTACCGGAAGTCGAGGGGGGTTGGCTTGAACGATTCACTGGAATATTCAATGAAGAAGATGCTAGTGTCGATGCATCTATCTCTCGTGGCATTGAATTGGCGTCAGAGCCAAAGACGTGAAGCCACCCGACTACTTCATGCGCCCATCCACACACCCCGACGTTATCTCGTACGTGCGGGCGCACGCGGGCACATCTCACATCATTCTCATCGATCCTGATGATGCTACACCAGATGTTGCTGCACAGCGATGTGTGGCAGCGGTTTCTGCAGGCAGTAAGATGATCTTCGTTGGCGGGTCAAGTGGAACAGATGAGAACAACGTCCATTCAACAGTCGTAGCTATTCAAGAGGCACTTGAACTCTGCAAATGGAATGCTAGCCAGGATACAGGACTTTCTGAGACAGATTGGGAAGTTCCAGTAGTTCTTTTCCCTCAAGGTGCAGCCGCCCTCTCCACTTCTGCAGATGCAATCACATTCATGATGCTCATGAATAGCCGTGACATAGATTTCCTCATTGGCGAACAAGTCCTTGGTGCCCCATATATTCGTAAAGCTGGAATTGAACCCATGGGTATGGGTTACGTGGTATGTGCACCCGGTGGAAAGGCAGGAAAGGTAGGCCAAGCCAATCTCATCGAATCTGATCAGACTGATCTCGTGGCCGCCTATGCGATGTGTGCCGAAGCATATGGATTCTCAATTCTCTATCTTGAAGCAGGTAGTGGTGCTCATACCCCAGTCAATCCTGATTTGATTCGAGCTGCTAAAGCAGCCAGTGACAAACTCGTGTTGTTGGTGGGTGGGGGGATTCGAGATGGAGCCACAGCCAAACTTGCAATCGATGCGGGCGCAGATTGGATCGTCACAGGCAACTTGGCTGAAGAATTCGCAGACGCCCATGAATTACAGACTACACTTCAGACATTTATCGCCGAAATGAAATCCTAGGTGCTCACATGGCCTTTGAGTGTAACATTGATGCGCGCGGCAAAGCTGTACGATTGAAACTCGGCATTCGCCTGGTCTTCATCAGCATCATCCTCGCAGCCTTGACTTTCTTCGAGATCATCCCCACTTCACTCGGTTGGGTTTTGGCTGGCGGCTGCTTTGTTGGAGGTGCATTCACAATTTGGGAAGCCCGTATGGGTTGGTGTGTTGTTCGAGCAATGGGTTTCAGGACCAAAATCTAATCTTCGTCACTTCTTTCCTTTCGCATTGCGCGAGCCAATCATCACCTATTAGTTTAGGAAATATCCTCAAGCCCGGGCGCATCGTTCTTGAGAATCTTAAGTATTTGTTCTGCCACCAATAACGCATCATTATTGCGAAGACTGTTTCGTGTCACTGTGGATTGTGCATACTTTTCATACAACGGCTTCCTCTCAGTAAATAACTGCTCAAATGTCTTACCCCCAATCCCCATCAAAGGCACAGGGCCACGAATATCAAAACGGTTCTCAATAACATCAATACTATCTTCAATATAGACAATATGAGCAATCTCTGCGATTTTATGCATTACATCTTGATCATAAATAACGCTAGCACCCGTATCAATAATCTTACCAGATAAATCACTTAATTTCATAAAAACATCTTTCTCAATTCTCAAAAAGTCATCATCAGAAAGGTCGAGGTATCTCATACCCTCCTCATTCGCTTGCTCAGCGATGAGTTTGTCTGTTTCCATATATTCATAATTCGAAATTGCTGCTATTTTTTTAGCAATATGGCTTTTACCAACGCCAGCCATACCAATCAAGGCGATGTTATCCAGAAAAATCACTCGGGATCATCATCGATGTCAATCATTGTTGCAGGTGCTGTTCCACCAGGCTGTTGAATATCCGCGGGCTCAGGAATCGACATATCATCCTCGATTCCAAGCGCATCCTTGCGAGCTTGGACCTGTTCATGACTGCGTAGCACACCCAATGAATCTTGGAATGCAGCACCAACCACTTCTCGGGTTCGTTCACTTCGCATGAGTGTGTCCAGTTCTGCCAGAGTTCTCTCGTGAAGTTCCTCAAGAGCCTTGAGTTCTGCAGAGCGATCTGAAAGACCACCCTCAATATCCTGCATAGTGAGTTGCATCTGTGCAATTCGTTCATCGCGCTCAAACACATCACGGTGTAGACGCCGCTCTCGACGTCGTAATGCCTCATATTCGCGGTTACGCTCGAGAAGCCGACGTTTCAATTCCTCAATTTGTTCTACAAGATAGTCGTGCTCCGCACTGATGGAGCGAGGACCTTCCATCACTCGCTGCATTTGAGATTCCATTTCCTTGATTCTGAGATCACGTTGCTCAAGGAGGCCCCGAACCTGCTCAACCATCTCACGAAGTCGCTCACGTTCACTCTCAAGTGCTTCCCGCTCAGCATCACCATCACCGATTCGACGATGGGTGTCTTCCAACTCTTTGTTGAGCATGCGAACTTCGTCAGCAGTAATGCTGGTCAGCCCCGCTTCTGCAGCCTTTTCCAGAGCATCGACTAGTTGGTCGACCTTTCCTTCCATTTCAGCGATGACGCTGCCTTGGTCTTCACATAGAGCCGATAGGCGCGTATTATCGCCTTCAAGCCCCTCCATTCGAGTCATATCTACAGAAGTGGACAGGGCTTCGTTTTCACCCCTTGAATCTTCTAGCATTCTCTCAAGGTGGATGATTCGAGCTTCTTTGTCACGAACTTCTTCATCAAGTCGTCCCAGGCGTGCTTTTTCAGGCGCGCCGAGGTCTTCTCGTTCGGCCAGATCGAGTTCCAAAACCCGATTGCGTTGTTTCACTGAGGCAATCTCACCATTTTTTGTGGAGAGTTCACCCCAAGCAGAGAGGACTTCCTCCACCAATTGGTCCGCATCATAGCCTTTCAGCATCCCTGCTAGCGCTGCGCGGTCCACACTTTCCGTCCCATCCATGGAAGAGGCTGACATGTTCAATCGGCCCGTATCGCCGCTGTTCCATTCTTGAACCTTCACATTGGGAAAGGCCCCAAACATCGCTTATCGGACCCCTATGGGGTCCACCGACGACCACCATATCACTCGTCGAACACGGGGACTTCAGTTAATCTTGGACCGTTTGACATCCAAGCGATATCTTCCCTATTAAGCCAATTACTACATTATCATCTCTAACTTAATCGAAAACCTTGATTCCATTAACGGTTCTCAAAAGTCCCCATTCATTGCAAGGAATCCAAACATTCCGATGTAAAGTATCACCACTAGTATAGTGATACCGATATTGACCCATGCTACAATTTGTGCTGCTTGGGCCGTACCATGATCGGGGTGACCTGGCATATTTTTTGTGATTTGTAAGGCTTGACCAGCCATAATTAGAGCCGGAATCGACATGAATAAACCACAGAGGACGAACGATAAACACGCAAGAATCAATGCAGCAAGAGCACTCGTCGGCGGGAAGAATTGTCCGACTACAGGTATACCCATCTGTCCAGTGACAATTGGTTGTTGGGGGGCGTATGGGCTCGCACCTTGTCCAGACTGCACGAGTCATTCCTCAATTGATTGAGGTGAACTGATCATCAGGCATATCGCCAGCCAGTAAGAGCGCACCCTCGGCCACCTTTGTGACTGGGTCTTCTGCACACCATACACTAACATCACCGATGTCTGCTAGGCCTTCTGCAACCGCTTCAGCCAATCCTTCGATGAGCGAACCGCCACCAGCGAGAATGATGTTGTTTCGCATGAGGGGTTGATATTCAGGGTCGGCACCAGCAACGTTTGCCTTGATGGCATTGACGACTGGAGTTACAAGTCCTGTGCAAGCAATACCAACTAGATCGCCGATATCGACGTGCTGCTTCTTTCCATCCACACTGAGTTCGACCATCATCTCACGGTCATCACCGATGTATGAGCCAGCTTCCTTCCACTGTCGGACCATGTCCTTGGTGAGTTGGGCGCCGGTGTACTTCTTCTCAATGAGTTCCTGGAGGACACCATCAATCCAATCACCGGCTTCTTCGAATGTGCACTCATCATCTTCGTTGGGGAAAGTACCGTACATTCGACAAACATCTGTGGTGCCTGCACCAATGTCAGCAACAATGCTGCCACCGATTTCACCGAGGCCGTAAGCAACTGCGAACGGTTCAGAGACGACCATGATTGCGTTGACCTGTCCACGAAGAATCGAGACTAGGTTGCTCTTGTCGACGAATGAGATGTGGCTTGGCGAACAAATGACGCCGTAGACTTCATCGAAATCATCAGGGTCTACGCTTTCGACAAGGTGAGTGACGAAAGCCTTAGCCGCAGCCAGATTGTTTTCATCATCTTGTGCTACACCTGCAGATAGTGGACGATAGAGGTTGCAAGCGAGCTTGTTCTTCAATGCTTCAGCACCGAAAAGCGTGTCACGCTTGAGGAAGTTTCGTGCGATTGGATCCTTGGGCTTGCCCACGACCGTTTCTACTGTTTCGCCTTGTCCATTGCTTGCTGCAATCGTGGATTGATAGGTTCCTAAATCGATTCCAATGTATAGTCTCTCTGCCATTTTCTTCACCTAACGCTGTCAGCGTCGCTCTCGCGCACGCGAGTCTTAGGTTTGAAGGTTCACCTTGCTTAGACTCAGCAAATTAACCATTCTTGGACCGTTTTTGAAGAGAAAACCAAGCCATTCCAAGGAGAATCACCATGAATAAAACACCTACGCCCCCCCAGGGGAACAAACCACCTTCAGATGAACTAGGATTTTCCAAATCATCGATTACATTGACAGTATTATTGTCTTCAAGCATTCCATCATCATTGCAGGCACACATACACATCCCCTCCCAACCGACGGAGGATCCACAGGGACACGAAATCAATTCCGGGCCGGGTAAACATTCTGCACACCCCTGGTGCTCCGAATAGCCGAAATGAATCGGACACGCGTCCTGGGTATTTGGAACCCCGTCATTATCTAAATCATCAGGAATACATCCGTCATATCCTACCATAGAACGATGTTCAAATGGAGTATTTGGACAACCATCTTCTCCATCAGGTATTCCATCTTCATCACCATCGTAGAT
>JAPYUB010000042.1:12729-14591 GCA_029942125.1 Candidatus Thalassarchaeaceae archaeon
TCACCATCGTAGATAATTTCACAACCGACCACATCCACTTCAATGGCCGATGATGAAGTCTCGGGACAGAGATCAACACCATCAGGAACCCCATCTCCATCAGTATCCATTGGTTCAGGTTCAGGTTCAGGTTGAATCCCTGCAACACCTTTTACTGCTAAGGAAAAACCAAGCATATCCCCATCACTTCCAAGAACCCCAGAGTAGTTTCCAACCCCCACAAGTTCTGCACCGACTTCAATTGTCACATTGTCGAAGCCAATCAACTCAGAAGCCGGCACCGACACCCACTCCGTACCTTCCAGACTCTCATTAGCATCAATGCGAGTACCATTTGGTAGCACCACCACTACATTCAAATCATCAGATACAGCACCAAATGGTCGTTGATTAAATGAAAGAAACACATCAAGATCTTCACCCGGAATTAACGTTAAATTCCAAGACGCAGTTTCATTTTGCTTGAGGAATGGCCCCTGTGCATCCGATCCATTCCACCTGGATGAGATGACTTGCTCAAGAGGCCGACTTCCGTTTACTGACAACCACTCGTTTGCTAACCCCATTCGCATGGTTTCATTCATCAGGTAAGAATCGTGAATCCAAATATTCTGTGAAGAATTTGCATCATAGTCAATGAGGTTGGCAAGATTCGGCCGGCCCCATCCCTGTTGTGCATTAGGGCCAGTATTCTCAGCCATAGAATCCGCAGACATCGCCAACAATGTGCGTAATTGTGGGCCGGATGGCACAAACCCTTCCTCAGTGAACCAACCATCCTGCACCATTTGTTGAATCACAGCAGTAATCGAGGCCCCCAATGGTGTCGACATACTCGTGCCCGTGCTTGAGCGCATATCATCGTTGAATGAGGACACATTTCCATCGGCAGCTGCCGAAACTATTCCAACGGCAGGAGCGACGATGAAATTCCCACGCAAACCTTCCTCTGTCGGTCCTTGTGAGGATGATGCATAGAGATTTGTGGAATTGTCATGCAGAGAACCCCCCACAGAAACTACATTTCGCGCATTGGCCGGCTCAAAGAACCGATTCGGATTGTTCCCGGGCGCGATGAACGCGAGGGACCAAGGAACCTCGCGGTGCCAGAGATCGAATTCTGCACTTCGCAGGGTATAGGCCTCAGTATCGTCTCCCCAACTATCGGAGTGAATCACTACACCATTGGCAAACGCCTCAGCAAGCAACCAATCCGCAGTAGGTTCAGACCAACCCGATTCGTTGACCACATCTTGGAAGAGTAAACGCGCGCCGTGCGAGGGGCTCGTCCCTTCATTCACAGTTCCATTCCACATATCACAGGCCAACGTTCCCGCAATGTGTGTACCATGTCGGTAATCCGCTTGCCCGGAGTGATCACCATCGTCAATCGACGTGTTTACCAAGACGACCTTGCGATGTTCTGAATCGATGGCACCAATTGTGGTTGCATTCTCTCGAAAGCAACCATGATCCAACTCGATGCCAGAATCAGCAACACCGATGATGACACCTGAACCATTCAGCCCGAGATTCCAAGCAGGGTGCCCTTCCATCGAATTGTTTTCCATGATACTTGATGACAAATCGTTTCTCGCTTTGGTTTCAAGCAAGGGTTCAACCCACCATACACCAGGAATTGCATCGAAGATTTCAGGATTCACACCATGAATCTCGAATGAGGTGGGAAGTGCACTGTTCATTCCCGCGAGTTGTAACGCTTCAAACTCCAACGACGAGAGAATATCCCATTGAGCTTCAGAGGGTAAACGTGGTTCCAGCACCACACGATAACCTTCGGCGTGTTGGCCGCGCAATACGGATTCACTCTCCAACTGGTAAGATCCGTGATCCCCCCATAC
>JAPYUB010000043.1 GCA_029942125.1 Candidatus Thalassarchaeaceae archaeon
AGATTGACCCATGGCTAATTTCTACTCACTGGTTCGTATCTGAAGACAAATGCCTTGAGAAGGAAACATGTCGTACGCTATTGGCCGCAGAAGTCGATGAGTTTCTCACATACATACAGACGAAATATGACGAGTTTGGCATCGAAGGCAAGCCAACGCTGTTCGTCAAGAACGATGCGGGGACATACGGATTTGGAATATTGGAGATTACCTCTGGTGAGGAACTGTTGAATCTATCAAATCGAAAGATGAACAAACTGACATATGGTAAAGGCGGAGCAGAAGTTGAAGATTTCCTAATCCAGGAAGGGGTTCCAAGTGCCCTTTCTTGGGATGATATGGTCGTAGAACCGGTCGCATATTGTGCCAATGGCCGAGTTGGCGGGTGGTTCTACCGTGCCAATGCGAAAAAGGGTGAGATGGCCAATTTGAACAGCCCATCTTCGATTTTCCTAGACCCGAGTCAAATTGATGATGTCGCAATTCAATCGAGACGAAATCACTGGCATATGCTGGTTGCCGAAATCGCCATGTTGGCCATGGCCGTTGAGGCTGCTTCATTCGCCTGAGTCTTCTTCTTCCAACTCAGGTGGGGCATCCATGCCCATGATTTCATAATTCGAAGGAAAGAGTGCGACGAGTACACCGGCACTACCAGTTACCAATGCCCACCAGAACATCTTGTAGGCAATCGCCATCTCCAACGCAATTGCAACCAGCAGCAAACCACCAAGATTGGAGATCCACACCAATCGCTTGAAGGTCGCCAAACCAACTCCCTTGGTCGTCCCCGTCATCGAATCAGGGCCAAATTCAGCTCCGAACCGAACCGGGTCTTCATCTGCCATGTGCATGCCTCCAGTTTTGGGTTATCAAGCGTTTTCAACGGTCAATCATGATGATTGCGTCGGTGGGACAAGCCAGAACACACAATCGACATCCTGTGCAAGGATCTCGAAGGATCTTGGCTTTGCGATTGACATCGATATTGAGGATTGGACTTGCCAGGGGAGTATCGTAGATTTCTATTGCATCATCATCACAGACCATGTTACATTGATCGCAACCTATACACAATTCTTCCTTCACAAAGGCAACAGTTCCAGGGCCACCCTTGACCTGCTCACGCACCTCTGTGCGCATCGAATTCAGGGCAAGGCGAATCCGCGCAGCCTCTCCGAGCCGGCGGGCCTCCAACTCCTTGCGTGAAGTCATGGTCCTCGGGGGGTGCCTCATCTTCTCAAGACTTCCCTATGCAAAGAAGCTCAACCAGAGTGGGTGAATGGAAATAAGAACGGCCACAGCAAATCCACATAGCGTACCTTTGGCCATGTTGGGTCGGTCATATCCCATGGCAATTAGTATGAGAAAAAATCCGATGATGAAATCACAAACCATGCCAATCCATGCGGCCTTCCATGACAATCCTATGGCAACCGTTGCCGTAGCCAAAGGTCCTATGCTGAACCCAGAGATCCAATCTCGGTCTATGGTGACCAATTTCCTCACGCCTGCTTTTTCGCCTCAACTTGTCTGGCGAGGAAGGAGACTACATCGAGGATTTCGAAATCATGTTTTGGGTCCCCTTCAAATTTCAAACATTCAAAGTGAGAGACACACTTTGGACAGGATGTGAGCATGATGTCTGCTCCAGTGGCTCGCACTTCATCGAATCTCTGTACACGGAGTGCTCGACTGTCCTCGTTGCAGGACATCATGCTTGAAACACCACAGCAGAGAGCATCTTCCTTATTGTGTTCCATTTCAACCAAATCCACTCCTTCGACAGCATTCACCAAATCACGTGGCCCCTCGTAAATCTCCATCTGACGGCCGAGTCGACAGGGATCGTGGTAGGTCACAGTCACTTCTTCTTCGGCCTTCAGATTCATGTCAAATCCATTCTCAATGAGGAATTCAGTGGTATGCATGACCTTGATCCCCTCGAGTTCGTAATCCTTGGCAAAGGTTCGGAAACACTCTGCACAACTCGATACCAAGGTATCGATTCCACTGTCCATGATTTTCTTTTGATTGTAGGCCTTCAATTTCTCAAAGACCTCATCCATGCCCTGCCACTTTTGGTCGTGGCCACAGCACTTGAGGAAATCACGACCTAGATAGGCAACTTCCTTTTCCATTTCATCGAATAGTGTGAACGCAGACGTGGTTGAATCTCCAAGATTCATTTCGCCCTCATTGACGTGGCTGAAGATCATTTCTTGGTCTAGATAATCGACACACCCTGGATAATATCCGATGCTGGAATCAATAGGGTAATCTTCTATTGAGATGAAATCTGCATCCCGCTCTTCCTCAGCTTCTGCAGCGAGAACGGCCTGCAAGACCGTGTGTGGGATGTTGGATGCGGGTGGCCCACCTATGGTGAGTGCTCGTCTCATGTCTACATAGGAATCGTAGTCAACCAATTGCGGGCAGGCATTGGAACAGGCTGAACAGGTCAGACAGGAGTACATAGGTACCCCATCATCCTCATTGTTCCATGTGTTGTAAATGATATTCAATTTGTCACCGGCATTGAACAGTCGAACCGGACAGGCATCATCACAGAGATCGCATCCGTAGCATTTGTTCATCTCGTATTCATAGCCACGAGCCATGTTGCGCATGAGCATGAATACAATTGCACCTACGCCCAAGCAAGGAACAAACAGAGAATAGATGAGTTTCGCATCCAGACTTTTGGGATTTTTCTCAAAGGTAGGATTTTCGACAATGTACTCAGAGAGACTGGCAATGTCCAGTCCGATGTCTGCACGCGTGAGATTCTGTGGGTCATTGCGATTCAATGATTGGCCATTTTCCCCCATCAACAAAGGCTGATAGGCGAGCACATTCACACCGACAAAAACAGTGTAAGACGAGTTTACACCCGTCCACAGCGTCGAGAAACTTACTGTATAATCACCAGACTCCAGTTTCAACATACTATTCTGGCAGCTCTCTTCACTAATCAGTACGCCAGATGAATCAGTAATAGACAGAACCCCTCCACCAGCGCCGATTCCCCATTCATTGGAACGTTCTGAACAAGCGAAGTCAACATACACGGAGTTTTGACCAAAGTCTTCGATTTCCATTTCCCATGTTTCCGAAATGGCAATCTCTCCGGTTTCATCATTTCCAGACTCCACCCATTCTTGAGAAATTCCATTTCGTCCCAGTGTTGTATCAGTGTGGTGGTTCACGCCACTGAAATCAATTAGATTCTTTTGAGTAGGTTGGAATATCCCCCAATCCATGAAATGACTTGCTGCGACCATACAGAAATCTGAACGGCTATTCGCATCTTCACCCTCAAACTTAGAATCCTGCCATACTTCGTTTGCAATGCTCTCTTCGTAGGTCAAGCAGTTATCTTCGATGACCGCCCAATTGTGACCTTCATTGATGTCGACTAGGGTATCCACAGGTTGCCCCCGTAGATCTTCCAGCGTTTCGACTTCATCCATGGCCCCCAGTCCACCTTGGTCCCAGAACCCGTTGTCATACACTGGCCATGTGACTGTACAGAGTAGAACGGTCACAATCAGTGCGCCAAAAGAGACCTGTTTGCCTAGTTGAGGCGTGGTTCTGGCGCCGATTGATTTGACCAAGAACCAACGGATTCCCATGTACAAGGCAATCCATAAGAAAATCCCAGTGAGAATCCACGGGATTGTGTTGAAGAGATCAGCGACCCAGGGTTCACGGGTCCCACAATTCAATCCTGCATGTGAATTCAATTGACAGAAATCTGCACGATTTTTCGCATACAACTCGAGGAAGATATTGATGGAGAACACGCTGATGAACCAGACGTGTGCGAGGTAAATGGCTCCTCCAGTTGCGAACCACGGGTCCTCGACACCGCGCTTTGACCGACCACCCAAGAATGGTGGGAGTGTGAGAATCATTACCGGCAGTCCAGTAATGGCTGCACCCCACCATGCTGCATTCCAAGCAATCACTGGTTGTCCGAAGAATGCGCCAATCGGTCCAGCAGGAATGTCGAATTGAGGGAGATATTCACCCCAGCGCAAGTAACCATAACTAAACAACACATACCAGTCAGGGAAAACGAATCCAGCTTGAGCATATGGGTCGGCTGCACCGTGTAGGGGTGGTGGGATTAACCATGAATAGAAACAAAGGACAGCCATAATGGCGGCCACAATAATCGCATCGCGTAGTACTTCATGTGGCCAGAACGCATGTCCAACGAACACCCGTCTGCGATCCTGATCAGCAGATTGCAAACTTTCCTTCTCTCGAACGTAGGTATCGGCGATTCTTCCAAGATTTTCAATCAGTCCCATTCTCCTCACCTCCGATCAATGCGGCTCCGCAATGCCTTGTACCCAGACAATGAACAAGTGAACGATGATGAGTGCCGTGACAATAACTGGCAAAATGAACACATGCAGGAAGTACATCCTCGTCACTGTCTGATAGGAAAGACTAGTTCCGCCGAACATGGCGCTCGCTGCCCATTGCCCAATCAACGGTGTACTGTTTGCCATGTTGATACCAATGGTTGCCGCACCGAATGCCAGACTATCCCATGGTAGGAGATATCCAGAATAACCGAAGAAGATGGTGAAGAACATCAATCCAACTCCAATGAGCCAATTCAGTTCTCGTGGGTTGCGATAAGCACCTGTGAAGTATACACGACACATGTGCAAAAAGACCGCTGCAACCATGAAATGAGTCGCCCAATGGTGGATTGAGCGGATGATATATCCAAAGGGCAACTGTGTCATGATGAATTCCATGCTTGAGTAAGCAGGTGTCGGATCACCCTCTCCACCTGGTACGTAGTAAATGCCGAGAATGGTGCCCGTAATCACAAGGATGATGAATGCAAGGAAGGAAATTCCACCGAGGCAATACAATGGATACCAATACCAGATGATTCGTAATTTGTACTTCTCCGCATGGGTCAGGGGCATCTGTCGATGCATGCTGTGGTATGCATCTCGTGACATCGCCCAATAATCCTGAACTCGGAAGCGGGTATCCAGCCAAGAGAACACCCATAGGAATGATTTCTCCACCAAGCCGAGTTTACCTGATGATTCGACCGCCCGCAGAATTTCCTTGCGTGGCATCTCTTCGTTCTCCTTTCGAAGCGTGAAGGCGACGGTGACCGTAATTACAGCGATGAAGAGACCCAATAACCAAACTTGTAGCATCATTTTCACCTCAATCGCAGAATGTGTACCATTCCTGGTATGTGTCTAGACCAATTATCACATCATCTTCGACGACAAAAGGGATGAGTGGGAGGCCGACGGGAGCAGGCCCACCGGTTCGTTTGACGCCAAAATACTCGAAGGTCGAACCATCATTACGATTCCGATTGGAATTCTTCTCAAGCATGGTCGGATCATAGCGTGAAGAATGACAAATACAGAACAGTTTGTTGCCACCCGCATCAACCCCTCCGGGCAACCATGTATCTGATGTGAAGTCATTGGCGACCAATTGCCACCCAGGTATGCAGCACAGGTGTGGACAACGGCTGAAAAGAAGGAGAATGTTATCGTGGGGTTGCAACGCCTCATCGGGACTCCCATCTTCCAGTGTCATATCAAAAATCTCACGACCGTGGCCGACGAAGGAACCAGCTGAGTCATAGCCCCCTCCATACTGTATTCGAGGCACACCTTCTGAAGGCGGTTTGGATTCATTTTCTTCATGTGGAACGTAGATGATATTGATTGGCAAACCACTCCAAACACCTTGTGCTCCAGCCATGCCCGTGTCTGAGGTCGCTGCTTGGGCGACCAAGTCCGATTTCTTCATGACTTCTAAGTGCAGGTTTCCATACCAGACCGTATCCTCTTGGCCCTTGGGTACCCAATACTTGACTCCTGTATCTCCTTCACTCATTGTGGCTTGCCCCATGAGGAATGAAGCGAATCCAACAGCCCCCAAACTCGCCATCGCTATGACGCCTCCCGCGGCGTTGAATGTATATTTCATGAATCGGCGACGGTCAAGCGTCGTCACTTCACGACCAGAAGGAGCTTCATCTACTACCCCTGGAGCGGGTCTGAGTCGGAATTGTCTGACCATGATTACACCTCATATTTGACCCAACTTTCTGGGTCTTTCGGTCCGATGAACTTGTTACGTCGATGCTTGACGATGACCGTATCAGGCATGACCCACTTGAGGTAGACGATGCCCATGATGATGAGTGTGGTAAACATCATGGCCATGAAGAAAGATAGCAACTGTTGATCCCAATGGTTGAACAGGCCGTAAGTCAATCCGCCCGACCAGTAAATGGTCCAAAACAAACCCCAAACAAAGACGATTGTAACCAACCATGAAGAAGCACTTGGAGAGATGCTTGACCGCACAATGGTTCCTGCTTCAGGGGCATTGAATACCCCATGGTCAACCGCTGTCACATACTCCTCTTCGGTCAGATTAATTCCATCGAGGGCAGCCCTCGCATCCTCAAGACGAACCTCCCCTGATTTGACCTGCTTGAGCAGGCGCATGACAATATCCTCGCTCAAAGTTGGTCACCTCGACGAAGGTGCTTCATACGGAGACGGACCAGATTCGACCTTCCTTCGTAATGTCGGCTGAATCCGTATCTCAGGAAGAAGCCACAGAATAGGATTACGGCAACGACGGCGCCAAAGCCGAGGAGGCCAAGCCAATGCGCACGGAATGGAGCGCCCATGTGATGCAAATCGACATGACCGCCTTCAGCTGCGGGTGGAGCCACATCACCATTGCCGGCAAATATTGTGCGGGTGCCGCCAGAATCTATTCCTTCACCCAATGAGAACGAGAGTCGGTTCCATGAATCACCAGTAGGACTACCATCGCCATTGACGCTATTCCCTGCCAACCAGAATGTCACATCCCCCCCTCCAGTTGCAGGAGCGGTCCATGTAATCATCCAAGCACGATCTGTGGGGTTGCCCCCCGCTTCTGTGTGGGTGAGGGTTGTGCCATCATCTCCATTTTGCACCATTTCCTCATATCCACTTCCAGCCGACAATGAACCATCGGAGACCCGCAATGAAAATCCGGCTGAAGCGGTGCCTCCGATTTCAGGGCCACCTATGATTTCGATTTTGACCGCATATACTTGCCCCGCCTCAAAATTGTATGGGACATCTGCAATCATGACGGTCACAGAATCATCTGGGGAAATCGCATTGCCTGAATGGCAAGTGCATCCTGTCTTGGCGACATCGGTTCCACCTTCTGCTTCATCGCCTGTAATCCCGACTGGACGTGCTTGGGTTGAACCAGCAATCAGCAACACGACGAGCAGTCCGACGAGGATGTGTCGGACACGGTGTGCTGATGTTGACATAGTATTGACTCACCTATGGTGAGCGGTCGAATTGAATACCCTCCATAAACGTTCCCCGCTCGGCACAAGCAAAACACTCCGCAGTGCATCGAATTTCGCGCGCCCGCGTCGCGAGCATTCAGGCGCAGTTGTGAATAGCCGCAGGCACCTCCCATGGCCGATGACCGAGCGAACATGGGAAAATATATACGAGCTCACCGATGAACAATTGGAGAAACTTGAAGAGGCCGAGTCTCTGATGGAAGGTATGGATTTATCGGGCGCCGAGCGTGTTTTACTAACCATGTTGGAAGGTGCACCTGACTGCATCCCAGTTCTCTCCAATCTAGGATATCTATACGGCAAACATCTTTCTGAATTTGAGAACGCTGTTGAGTACTATAATCGTGTGTTAGAAATCGAACCAGATAATGCTTGGGCCCGGGATGCTCGACGACGGTATTTGCGTTACATTGGTCGCGATTGATTCGCACAATCCTCATGACCCCCCGTGTTCAAGCCGTTACATGGAGGAGGGTGAACTGCTCATTGCCGGCATCGGCAGTTTGGGTTGTGCATGGGCCAAAGCGGCTCAGGCCCGTGTCACTAATTTGGTCGATTTGACTCTGATTGATGCCGATGATTCCTCTATGGCTGGTGTTCGTCATGCTAATTGTTTGTTGCTCGGTGATACACCCTCTGAAGTAGGGTGCGCAGGAATGCCTCAATTGGCTGAAGCACGAATGCGTTCATTGCAACCCATAGCCTCTCATTTCCTTGAAAAGGCCGAACTGGTACTTCTTCTCACGGGCCTAGGTGGCGGGTCAGGTTCAGGTGCTTCGGTTGAATTTGCACGACAGGCGGCTCAAGCTGGTTGTTTGGTGATTTCAGTGGCTGCAATGCCTTTTGAAGCCCAAATGGAGCGTCAAAAAATAGCTGAAGAGGCACTGCCACGTTTGTCGAAAGTCAGCCATGTGTGCGTCGAACTCAGCCTAGATAGAATGGCTTGGCAAGCACGTGAGAGGGGCGTGGATTGGCAACAGGGTTCGGCATGGGTTGAGGAACTCGCTGAAGGGTTGATGCGCACACTCGCTAATGTTGGCCTCATCAATCTCGATTTGATGGATCTCCGCGCCATTGTTTCAAAATCAGGCGGTTCGACTCTTCTTGTTGCTGAGGGTCACTGCGATGAGGCACAGGAACTCTATCTGAGGGCACGATCATCCCCTCTTGCGGCCATGTCAGTCGGTGGTGCGACGGGTTGCCTTCTACAGGTCGAAGGTGGCCCTCACATGACGCTGAAACAAGTTGAAGCGGTAGCGGATGCCTTCACAGACGGCCTTTCAATAGATGCTCAGGTCATTCTGGGTGCTCGTGTATCCCCTGACCTCGGAGAACGAATGCGCGTCGTTGCTGTGGTCAGCGGTCTGCCACGTGGTGCATCGGATGGATTGATTTAATCCAAATCAATCAGTTCAATTTCATCATCTTCGGTGACCGGTGAGGGGATGTCCAATTCCTTTACTTCAACGGGTGGCGTTGTATCCTCAACAACCTCTTCTTCCGGTTCTTCGGTTTCGTCATCTAGACATTCCTCTTCTTGTTCATCTCTGGCCAAATCTAACCAACGTGAAAGTTGCCCGATTCTCCAACCATGAATCCACATCATGGTGCCCGCTGTGATGAGGTGTCCAATGCCGATAGTCGCTGACATCCCAATTGTCCCCATGGTACCTTCGGAAAGTTTGGAACCCAGGACTGCAATCATTGCGATTGAACCCGAATATGCCATGCCGAATGACAACCCCCAGAATATGGCATTCTGCTTTGTGAATAGTTTGAAGCCGCGCCTATGTGTATTCTTGGCCAGACTCCATATGGCCGCGATCACAGTCATGATCATCAATACAAATTCTTCAACGATAAGGAGAACACCCAAACCATCATCCGTGAATCTTCGTAGAGCGCTGAGCAGATGCCACGTGACGAACAATTGCATGAACAAACCCCAAGCAAAACCGAAAGAGGCAGTATCTTTTCTCTCGGAATCAATGATCCGACGTTCTGTGGTGTACCAGAATAGAACCGCTTGAATGGCGACAGCTGCAATGGCGAAAGTGATTGGACCCAATTTTTCAAAGAAACTCATATCTTCGGTTTTTGTCGCACCTGAAACAAGAGCCCAGTATGTGACTGCAGCAAAGATTCCGATGATGGCCATATGGGCAGTCGTCGATGTCACACGTTTTGATGTCCGATGAATCGAAGCGATTCGAACCGCACGACCTTCGGCAAAAATTCGCAAACTGGTTGCCAGCGCACGGCCTTGAGCCAGTGACCAAACAACAAACAAACCACCCAAGGCCATTGCCCAGTAGTTGATTTGTTCACTTCCTGATTCAGAACTCAAGAACCCAGCAATTAGGAGGAAAGGAATCAGCCCCAGCAGAATCGGGGAGATCCATGAGGTCAAGACTCGGATGAAGAATAGCATCAACTTCTCTCCGAATGGCGTATCCTTAGGGATTGATTGGAAGTGGCTGAATCGATGGATAACATCCATTTCTTGCATCCAAGCGGTGAGGGCATATCCAATCGAGAGGCCGACATATCCCCCGATTCCAATGGCGAATAGTGAATCGGAATCAGATGCAGAAAGGAGATAGAGAATAGTGCCGGACAAACCGAGCAAAATCACGTGAGGCAGCGTAGATGGGCTGACAAGGTTACGGACAACATCCGTTATTGTTGGTGCTTCAATGACACCCTCAGTCTCTTCCATCAGGCGCTGCGAGTGTGCGAGGCCTGTTAAGTCCGACGACTGTCGGAGTGCCATGGCGAAGCGTTTGTCTAAGGCCCTTAAAGACAAACGTCGCTGGGTAGGGCTGAACGTTTCAAACTGTGAAAACCGGGGCGAACTTGAATCAAAGATTTCCGAATTCGCTCCAGTGGGAGATTGGAAATTATACGATTTTTCCAATGGCTCGGCGATTCTCCGAATTCTACTCAAAGATGAGAAAGCGTGGAGGGAAATCCTCGATAGACCGGATTCGGCCATTCATTCAGTCACGATGTCCGGAAAAATTCGGTTGGTCAGGGAAAGATTGAATTTATAGCCAATATGGGCACTCTATAGAATTATACAATGCCAATAGAGGGGCATTCTCTTCAGCCAAATTGATGTGCCTAGCCGGTTTGGGTCAGGTATGGCTGGAGGGGGGGATACACCCAGCGTCCCAGTATGGGACGTGGCGGTATTGGTTGGTGCCGTCCTCGTCATTTCAACGATTGTCATTGTCACATGGACACAACCCGTGACCTACGAATTGGGGGGGACTCAACAAGAAGTGCTCTCTGTACACACAGGTCTTTCTGAAGCATCTCTTTCTTTCGAAGCAGCTTGCTTGGACGACCCGTGCGAACCCTTGTCTGCCTGGGTTGTTCCGCACGACGGAAAAGAGAGTTGGGATGGAAGTTTGAACGGTGCCCAAGAGATCAGCCTCTTGAATTCCAATGAAACCGAATCATCTCGTAGTTTGAATGAACCACTCTCATCCGGTGAATATCGAATCATTCTCGATGGCGATGGCGAGTACACATTCGAGGTCACAATTAATCGAATCTTTCCACATGAGTATGTCCCTGCAATAATCGGTGCACTACTCGTGGTTTGGGGCGTTTGGAGAAAGCAGCAAGAACAGATGGATTAATTCCATGTCCATTGGATTTCACCGGTCGTTCTTACAACACCCCCGTGGGTCTGAAGGCCACCCGAATCATCGAGGCCATATGATACTGGAACTCCCTCAGACAACGTCATCCTCATGGATGTGAAAATAGAACTCATGACACACACCGCATCGTAATCATCAATCATAGCATGGACTTCCAGCAGTGAGGCAACCGATGCGTGGATAACAGGAATCAAGTCTTCGGTGGATTCTGAAAACAATTCATCCCAACCAATTGATTCGGCCAGTTCAGGTATGGCTGTTTTGTTCAATCCAATGCCCAATATAATCTGTACATCATCCCCTTGGGTTCTACCTTCAACAAGGATCCCACATAATTTCCCTATTTTTGTCGATGTCCTCAACCATACATCATTGGGCCACTTTACGCGAACTCCATAATTTTCTAGGGACGATCCATGAATCCAAGAGTGGCTCGGGAGTCCGTGATTCATAAAGGATGAAATTGTGTCTAATACGGCCACCGTTGATGCCAATTGTAGATTCTCAGGACCTCTATCTATAGATTTTTTTGACAATAACCAACTGCCCATGAAACCACCCGGTGAATTGTACCATTCTCGTCCTGCGTATCCACGCCCCGAAACTTGTTTTTCTGTACTCACCAAGGTTCCCTGGGTTGCATTGTCAAGATTCAATACTTTATCATTGGTCGAACTACACGATTCTAAACGAATCATTTTAGCATTTTCGAATGGGCGCCAACATGCGACTACTGTGAGGCGTTCATCCCCTAGAATTGTGTTCGATACATTCCGGGTGGCCCAGCCCGCCCGTCTCCAAATACGGCTCAATTCGTGACCGATTTGATTTGAACTGTGCAACATCAGAACGATTCCACCTGGATTTAGTAGTGTTGGATTCGCAGATATGGCATCCAGTAATTGTTTGGATTCACCGTGGCTGATGAGGGAAGAATCCTCCATTGGACCGAGGCGTTGCCCGGAATCTAGTTCGAGATACGGTAGATTCCATGCGATTACATCCACGCCTTGCTGTGGTTCCCAGTTGCCAATATCTCCCGGACCCCCTTCACGCACCTCTGGCCCCCATTCGATGCCAAGTTTTGCCGCATTACCTCTTGTGGCTGCAATGGCTAAGGGATTTACATCACAGGCACTCACTTTCCAGCCTCGCAATGAGGCGGCGATGGATACAGCACCACACCCGCAGCCAATTTCAAGCAGACTCTTACCTGTTGTCACCTTCAGCTCGGCAAGGGTTTGATCGAGTAGCCTAGTATCTTCTCTCGGGGGATATACAGTCGGTGGGATGTCTAGCTCAATTTCATTCAGGCCATAGGCCTGCCATTTGACAATGGCCCCTGTCTGCCCCGTTAATTCGATCTCCCTTTCAATGGACAACTGTGACACACATCCCCATAATTACCCTCGCATTAGGCGTCTATTTGATGAATATTCGCCAAACCTTTATGTGAAAATTTCTCTACGGTGGATATAGCGGTTCCCCCCCCGGAGCCACAATATCGGGTCCAGCCACGGGCGTGGCCCGAGGCGTAAGGCTTTTGAATACCCCGTGGGTCGGCGGAAGGCCCAGAGACAGCCATGGGCCTGTAGCTTAGCCAGGTAGAGCGTCCGGCTTTTAACCGGATGGCCAAGGGTTCGAATCCCTTCAGGCCCGCTCTATCTCTGGCCGGTTGCGGGTTTTTTGGCCCACAAAGGGTAAACGGGGGGTCGTATTTTGGTCGTAAAGAGTTCAACGAAGAAACGTCTGGTTGAATTGGGTGTGCCCGAGGAGCACGCCCACAAACTTGCAGACGATGCAAATATGGATGCCATCAAGCAAATGAGTGTCGAACAGGTTGCAAAGAAAATCGGTATTGATTCAGATAGTCCCGAACTTGAGAAAGTCATGGGTATTATCCGAGAACAAGGAACTCGAAAACGAACCCGATCACGCAGGATTACCATTTCACAAAAGGCACTTGACGACGACGATATCCCTCTAGGCAACGATCGTTTCAATGTTCTCAATCATCATCTCGTTCCACACCACGAACTCTTGCCCGAAGAAGAAGAGGCTACTGCCCTTTCTCCATGGAAGCTTGAAGTCCCCGATATCTCAGGGGAGGGTACACGATTGGCAAAGGAACTTCTACCGAAGATTCTGATTACCGATCCTGTCGTTCAAGTTCTCAAAGAAATGGCTGAGATAGTAGATGCTGAACTGCCTGCTGGCTGGCTCACTAACCGAGTTGTTCGAGTACAGCGCTACAGTATATCATCTGGAACGACGACCGCATATCGATTGATTGTGGAGGAAAACTAAGGAGCTGATACCATGAAGGAAATTATTGAAAGTTACTTCCGAGAACGGAGTTTGGTCAACCACCAACTCGCATCATACAACGATTGTATCCCTACAGTGGATTCACAGAACAGCCGTTTTGAACGCATTGTCCGAAACATTCGCATAGGCACAGATGAACCGATTGAAGACGATGAGGGCGGCATTATCAAACTCGACGTTCTTGACCATGAAATCCAAGTCCGCATGAAGAACATGCAACTTGGACCACCCACCATCAAAGAGGCTAATGGTGCCGAACATCCATCCACTCCACTCGAATGCCGTCTGCGCAAACTCACCTATATGTCGCCAGTATATCTTGATTTCACGATTCATCGTGACGATTTGCCTCAGCCCATCGTAGAAGAGAAGGTTCAGGTTGGTAGCGTGCCAATCATGGTTCGTAGTCGACGCTGCAATCTTAATCCCAATCATATTGACTCGAATAGAAACCTGTCCCCCGAAAAGAGTGAAGAGGACAAGGAACACTATCACACTCTATTGCAAGGCAAGGGCGAAGATCCCTATGATCCTGGTGGATATTTCATCATCAACGGAACCGAACGCGCCCTCATTTCCATGGAAGATTTGGCTCCTAATCGGGTCACTGTGGAAATGAACAAGCGTTATGCTCGTAAAACTGAGGTTGCCAAGATTTTCTCACAGAAAGATGGTGTCCGTAAGCCATTGACTGTGGAGAAGAGAAAAGATGGTATGCTGATGGTGAAAATCAGCAGTGCTGGCACAACTCCAATTCCCGTTGTTCTTCTCATGCGCTCTCTAGGTATAGACAATGACCAGGAGATTTTCCAAGCGATTGCCGGGCCAACTGAAACGTTCAAATTCATTGTTGCCAATCTGAATGAGGTAAAGGACAACGAAGAGTACAATGTCGAAAATCAAGAGGAAGCCATGCAGTGGCTTGAGAAGAAATTTGCTGCAGGCCAACAGAAGGAATATCG
>JAPYUB010000044.1 GCA_029942125.1 Candidatus Thalassarchaeaceae archaeon
GAATACTACCGTCGTTGTCGAGAGGTCTATGTCAAACCCAGCGAAATGCCCGAGCGCTGGAATACCCCTATGAAGTACGGTTGCCCCTATGATTGCGGTCTCTGCCCTTCACATGAGCAACATTCATGTCTGACCTTGATTGAAGTAACAGACCACTGCAACCTCAAGTGCCCCATCTGCTATGCAGACAGTGGCCCAGAGCGCAAGGAAGACTACCGAACGCTGGAGCACATCATCGACATGCTCGATGCAGTGGTCGAAAATGAGCTTGAACCGGACGTCATCCAGATTTCAGGTGGCGAGCCCACCCTCCATCCAAACTTCTTCGATATCCTCGATGCCGTTCGTGAGCGACCCGTCAAGCATCTGATGGTCAACACTAATGGCATTCGAATTGCCAATGAACCTGAGTTCGCTGCCAGACTGGCAGAATACAATCCAGGGTTCGAACTCTATCTGCAGTTCGACAGTCTTGAGAAAGAGCCACTGATGAGGCTGAGAGGTGCTGATCTCCGGGGTGTTCGCCAGAGGGCACTGGAGAATCTTGAGGCTCACAATGTCTCGACAACACTTGTCGTGACGCTACAGAAGGGACTCAACGACCATGAAATTGGTAATATTATCAAACATGCCCAATCCTGGAATTGTGTTCGTGGTGTCACCTTCCAACCTATTCAGCAGGCGGGCCGTCACGAAGATTATGATATGGCCAAAGATCGTTTGACACTTTCTGAAGTTCGTCGAATGATTGGAGAACAGTCAGACACCTTCGAAGTTGAGGACATGCTTCCTGTGCCCTGCCACCCTGACTCCATCGCCATGGCTTACGCCCTTAGAATGGGTCAAACTATCGTTCCACTCACGCGTCATATCGATGATGAGACGCTGCTCGCAGGTCCTCGTTCGACGATTCAGTTTGAGCAAGATCAGGTATTGAAAGCCAAGATTATGGATCTGCTTTCGACTGCGCACAGCCCCGATTCAGCGGGGCATTCTCTGGCCCAATTGCTATGCTGTCTGCCTGAACTAGAGATGCCGGCCGAATTCTCATACGACAATGTATTCCGAATCATCATTATGGATTTCATTGATGCCCATTCCTTCGATCTACGCAGTGTCAAGAAAACATGCGTACACATCGTCAGTCCGGACTTGCGCCTCATACCGTTCGACACATACAACATGTTTTACCGTGGAGATTTGGAGGAGACCATCCTTGAGCCAATTCGTCGGGAATTGGCACTGGCGGGGATGGCACTTTTAACGCCCGATGAGAAGCGCAATTTACTGGGTAGTCTACCGATGGCACAAGGAGAGGTCGCTGATGAGTGATGAGTACGAACCCGATTCCCCGATTATTTCCGCGGATACTCCTAGTTTGACAGGTTCTCCAACCACATTGTCCGGTGTAGATGCCTTGTCAGGAGTTCCAGACGCTTCTGCCGAGTACAAGTACGTCACAGGCCCAGATGGCCAGATGTATGCAGTCGAGCAGCCACCCTTCATCTGGAAGAAATTCTACATCGGCCTAGGGGTGCCACTATTCCTGATGATTCTCCCTTTGATTCTAATGATGATTGCACAATCAATGGATCCGTGGAACAACGATGACTCATGGGAGACGACGAACATCGATATGGAAAGGGGAGATGGAACGTCGTACACAGCGAATTTTAGCCTATCTGCGGAACGCCATATCGCTGGTTGCTGGGTGCAGGAGTCTGAATCGCAAAATGCGCGGTATATATGCGAAGAGGACGAATCCATGATGACCCTCTATCTGAGCACAGATCATAAGATTGATTTGGTTCTCGTGAACGGCACAGCATACTCAGCGAACCTCACTCTCGACGAGAACGAATCTTTTGACTGGTGTAATCTGCCATATTGGCTATCCGAGGATGCCTGGTATGAATGTCGAGCCCAATCCGGGGGTGAGAGTTTCATCATCATCAAGGAGACTTGGGAAGATGATTCGGAAACGAGAGAACAAGTGGGCCATTGGAATACCTCAGAGGGTGTTCTGCACTTCGATGATGCTGAAGACCACGACTCAGAATTTGAAATGGAATTTGGTGTTCGCGAGACGGTCGGGGGTTGGACTCAGCAAGCAGGCATCGTCCATTATGATGATGGAGAAGATCATGGAACCACCTTCGACCTCCATGTGGAGACCTATGACCGGGAAGCAATGGAGGGGGAGGACGATACTTATGCAACGATGGAAGCATTATCGGTTATCTCGACGTTGATGTGCATGGCCGCACCTCTCGCTGCCATTGGGATGATCATCTATGGTTTCGCTGCGAGCGGTGGAAAAGCGATGGGAATCGGCGCGACGGTCGCCATTGTATCGTATCCAGTCATCGGATTCTTCGGCTGCATGGTTGCACTATCGGGTGGCTTCTAACCTGCAGAATACTGTGCATTGAATGCGAATCTCTCCGCATGATTCATAGACGCACTTCGATGGGTCAGGTCTGAATCTAAAGATTCAGAGTGATACCATGTGCAAAGAAACGCAAGCCAAGTTGTATGCTGAAGGAATTGCCACGTTCGCCTTGACGTTTATCGGCGCGGGCTCAATATGGGTCACTGGAGGAGATCTTCTGGCCGTAGCTGCCGCTCATGGTATCATCCTCGCAGTGATGGTCACAGCGACCATGAACATCTCCGGGGGGCATGTCAATCCGGCCATCACGGTCGGCATGATGGCCAGCAATCGAATCACACCAAAACTCGGTGTACAGTACATCGCTGCACAGTTAGCTGGAGCGCTCTTGGCCGGTGGTATCCTCTATTCGATTGGGGCTGGGGGCGTGGGTATTCCTGCTCCTGGGGAATCGATTATTGAGGTCAGTACTCAGCAGGCTATTCTGATTGAGGCCGTCCTGACTTTCCTGCTGATGAGCGCCATCATGGGCACAGCGGTTGACGACAGAGCCCCAGCGGGAATTGCCGGCTTCGGAATCGGTCTCACTGTAATGGCGGACATTCTGATGGGCGGCCCATTGACCGGCGCAGCTATGAATCCAGCTCGTTGGGCTGGTGTGTGGGTCTTTGGTGACATGGAGAACAACATCGATCTCATCATCTACACGGTCGGGCCCATCATGGGTGCCTTGCTCGGTGTCCTACTGTGGGACAAGATGACTCCAAGCGAAGACACAGAATAATCTCACATATTGCGTCGATATTGACCACCGACTTCGAATAGAGCCTCGGTAATCTGCCCTAGGCTTGCAACCTTCACGGTGTTCATCAGTTCAGCAAAGACGTTCCCACCCGTGCGTGCGACCTCCTGCAGGCGTGTGAGCGCCTCTGGGACTTCCTTGGCGTGGGTCTTGTGGAATTGAGCGAGGCGAGATAGGCAGCCCTGTTTCTCTTCGGGAGTTGCTCGAGCCAGTTCCATGTCGAAGTCGTCCGCACTGGATTCATCGAATGCAACCGCATTTGGATTTTCAAAGTAATTGACACCGGTGATGGGCAACTCTCCAGAGTGCTTCTGTTCCTCATAGTAAAGCGACTCGTCCTGAATCTTGCCGCGCTGATACATCGTCTCCATCGCGCCCAGCACCCCACCGCGCTCAGCGATGCGCTCGAATTCGGTGAGTACGGCCTCTTCTACGAGGTCGGTGAGTTCATCGACGATGAACGAGCCCTGAAGTGGATTCTCTGTCTTGGTCCATCCACTTTCTTTGTTAACAATCAACTGGATGGCCAGCGCTCTGCGAACACTGTCCTCAGTAGGTGTCGTGATGGCCTCATCGTACGCGTTGGTGTGCAGACTGTTGGCTTGGTCTTGAACGGCTAGCAGCGCCTGCAGCGTGGTCCGTATATCGTTGAAGTTGATCTCCTGAGCGTGTAGGGATCGCCCCGAGGTCTGAATGTGGTACTTCAGCTTCTGAGAGCGCTCATTGCCACTGTACAGGTCACGCATGGCCACAGCCCAGATACGACGGGCAACACGTCCAATCACTGTGTATTCTGGATCCAATCCGTTGGAGAAGAAGAAGGACAGGTTTGGTGCAAACTCGTCGATTTCCATGCCACGGCTACGGTAGTACTCGACGTAGGTGAAGCCGTTGGCCAAGGTGAAGGCCAGTTGACTGATTGGGTTGGCACCAGCCTCAGCGATATGATAACCTGAGATACTGACTGAGTAGTGGTTTCGTACGCCTTGGTCGATGTAGAACTGCTGCACATCACCCATCAGTTTGAGACTGAATTCGGTCGAGAAGATACAGGTGTTCTGTGCCTGATCTTCCTTGAGAATGTCTGCTTGCACAGTGCCACGCACCGTCTGAAGGGTGTTTTCGGTGATCCCGGCATGCTCATCTTCCGTCGGATCACGCCCGTTCTCATCTCGGAACTTAGCCACCTCCTGTCGGATTGCTGCATTGAAGAACATGGCTAGGACTATTGCGGCCGGTCCGTTGATGGTCATGGACACACTCGTGTTCGCATCGCACAAGTCGAAGCCATCGAACAGCGTGCTCATCTCATCCACAGTGTAAATGCTGACACCCGATTCGCCAACCTTGCCGTAGATGTCAGGTCGGGTGTGTGGATCACGTCCGTACAGGGTGACGCTGTCGAAGGCCGTGGACAATCGAACGTAGTCCTCACCTTCTGAGAGATAGTGGAATCGTTTGTTGGTTCGCGATGCCGGCCCCTCTCCAGCAAACATCCTGGTCGGCAATTCATCGGCTCGCTTGAATGGGAAGACACCAGCAGTATAGGGGAATGAGCCCGGCACGTTCTCACGGCGCAGCCATCCAAGGAGATCACCTGCATCCGCAAAGTTGGGTAAGGCAACTCGAGGGATGCTTGAATGGGACAATGATTCGGTCGTGGTATCAACTGAGAAATCCTTTCCTCTGACCTGATAGGTGTAGGTCCCACCGCGGTACTGGATAGCCATTTCCTCGAATTCCGATATCATCTTCCATGCGATTGGATGAATGGTGTTCCGAACCTCTTCCGCCTGAATCCGAATATCGGCAACCGCGGTAGCAGCCCCAGTGGAAAGGGTGGTTCCAGTCCCATCAGCTAGGCCGGCCATGTGTCGGGCAGTCGCTTCCAACTGCTGGACGAGTCGAACCTTCTGGGACATCTCATCGGTACGTGAATGGTAATCTCGAACGGTTCGTGAGATGTCGGCGAGATAGTGGATTCTCTCTGGAGGGATGATGTGCTGTGGCTCGGGCATCCCACTCTCAGGGAGTTGTGGTTCGAGAGCGGCGAGAATCATACCATACCGTTCGGAAAGAATGGCGGCCAGTCGTTCCCAGAGCAAATCGACTCCGGGGTCGGCGAATTGGCAGGCAATCGTGGGGATTACCGGTAGCGCCTCATCCTCGACCTCGAACAGATTTCGGTTGCGCTTGACCTGCTTTCGAATGGCCCGCAGTGCATCTTCAGCACCGCGCTTCTCGAATTTGTTGAGGACCACCAGATCGGCCACATCCAGCATCTCAATCTTCTCCAGTTGGGTGTGTGCACCAAACTCGCTGGTCATGATATACAGGCTGATATCGCTGACATCTGTGATTGCATCACTGCCCTGACCGATTCCGCTGGTCTCTACGAAGATGAGGTCGTATCCGACCGCCTGACAGACCTCGATGGCCTCTCGAGTCTTTTCGGAGAGTTCCTTGCCGCTGGAACGACTAGCCAGGCTGCGCATGAACAGTCGATCAGTGACCAGCGTATTCATGCGAATACGGTCACCGAGCAGCGCCCCACCGGTTCGCTTTCGGGTCGGATCCGTGCAAAGGATTGCGACATTGAGCTGTGGGTTCTGTGTGGTGATACGACGCATGAGTTCATCGAGCAGACTCGATTTCCCAGCCCCTCCTGTGCCGGTGAATCCGATGACGGGAACACGTGTCTCCATCGGTCGGCTGCGGCATACTTTGAGAGATTGAGCAAAGGTCACGGGGTCTGCGTTCTCAGCGATTGATATGAGTCGAGCCACCTTCTCTCTCTGTTCAGGCGTCACCGGACCATCCAGACCGATGTCATGAGAGAGAATATCACATTCTCTGGCTTGCTGCACCAAGTCATCGATCATACCGAGAAGCCCCATCTGTCGGCCGTCATCGGGCGAGTAAATTCGGGTTATTCCGGAAGCATGTAGGTCACGAATCTCTGGAGGTGTAATGGTACCTCCACCACCACCGAAGATGCGAATATCCTCTCTACCTGCAGCATTCAATAATTCTCGAATATAGGCGAAATATTCCATGTGGCCGCCTTGATAGGATGTGAGGGCAATCGCATGTGCATCCTCTTCGATTGCGGCTTTTACGACATCTAGTGCGCTTCGATCATGGCCAAGATGAATCACTTCACAACCTGCGGCCTGAATCAAACGTCGCATGACATTGATCGCCGCATCGTGACCATCGAACAGTGAGGCTGCTGTAACCACACGCAGTGGAACGCCCGATGCGTCAAAGGCGCTGCAAGTATCGTCAGCAGCCGGTGTGGATGCCCCACTCGCCATGCAAATGGGAGGTCTAGGTAGCGCTTGAGCCCATCGGCGGTGGCCGTAGGCCACCGTGCGCCCACGCGAGGGGTTTGAATTCAAGCGTACATATCTTCGATTTGCGACGCCCAATTCTCACGAATTTGGATGCGTCTAATCTTCAGAGTGGGTGTCAACTCTCCATCGTCAACGGTGAAATCACGTGGTAGAATAGTGAACTTCTTGATTTGCTCAGGGGGAGCAAACTGTTTGTTGAACTCCATCACCTGAGCCTCAATTTCAGCATGAATATCAGCACCATCAGTATATTCTGAAAGTTGGTGTCCCTTTTCGTTTAATAGTGCAATTTGTTTAGCTGGATCCTTGGGTAGATGTGCTCCATCCATGCCAAACTTATCACGCAATATAGCCGACACATCAAGGGTCAGTAGCGCGCTACAGAATTTCCGTGCATCGCCGACTAAGAAGCACTGTGAGACGAGTGGAATCGCCTTCATTGTCTCTTCAATGACGAGAGGTGCGATGTTCTTGCCACCCGAACTGACGTAGAGTTCCTTCTTTCGCCCGGTGATAGTTACGAAGCCCTCGGAATCAATTTTACCGATGTCACCTGAACGTAACCAATCTCCATCCATGACCTCAGCAGTGGCTGTTGGATTGTTGTAGTAACCCTTCATGACGTGGCGCCCACGGAACATGATTTCTCCATCAGTATCCGTTTTGAGTTCAGTTCCACCAGGCAGGGTTTTTCCTACTGATCCAATCTTCATATTGTCCTTGTAATTGATTGAAGCCCCGGCGGTTGTCTCGGTCATTCCGTAACCTTCGTACAGTGGAACACCAATGTGGTGGAACAGCCTTAGAATATCCGGATTGATTGGTGCTGCACCGGTGATTGCATACTTGCAGTTGAGCATCCCAATCTTTCGTTTGACGGCCTTCTGCAGGACCTTCTTGAGCCCGGGAATTTTGAGGCCGATTCGAATTACAGCCTTTGAGTCCAACGTACTCTTGAGGTTGGAATAGACTTTCTCATAGATCCGTGGCACACCGATGAAAAGTGAGGGTTGAACCTTCTTGGAATAATCGACCGCGTGTAGTGCATTGTCAACCACGTGCATGTGCAGTGCGTCGCGCACCCACAGGTGATTGTCTACAGCTTGACCAAAAACGTGAGCGCAGGGCAACCATGAGACGTAACCATCACCAGGGGAGAATTGTACGATTTTTCCGATGCAATCGAGTTGGAATGCAAAATTGTCATGGGTTAGTTCGACTCCTTTCGGATTTCCAGTGGTTCCTGAGGTGTAAATCAGTGAGGATGTGTCGTTGGGTTCAATGCCCTCCATTCGTGCCTTGATTGTGGCCTCATCAACACCGGATCCTAGAGCGAGGAAATCAGACCAAGAGGTTGCTTTCTCATTATCCATCGAGCCTGAACCATCCAGAACGATGGCCTTCTCTATTAGCGGCAGATTACCCATGATTTTACCCATGCGTGTGGTCGGCATTTTTGTGGAATCATCGCCACCTTGGGGGTTGGTTCCGACGAAGACAAACTTCGAATCAGAATTCCCGACCACCCACTCGACCTCTGTGGGAGAACAGGTGTGATATACGCCGACTGCGACGCCATTGAGCATCTGCGAAGCGGCATAAATGAGATACCATTCGGGTCGATTGTAAGAGTAAATACTGAGTGTATCATGCCGATTATAACCGAGTGCATGTAGTGACTTAGCAATCGTCATTGTTTTGGCCAGAACATCTGACCATGTGTCCGTATTCCATTCCCAAGGAACGCCTCTCTGGGCTTCTCCTTTTCGGGTTGACAAAGCGGGTAAATCACCGTACAATTCTGCGTTTCTGAACAGGCACTGGGAGGCCGTCATCTGGTTTGACATCAAACGATGTGGTCGGGAGGTCCGACTTAACATTCTCCCCGTCGAATTGAGCCTTTATATTCGAAGGGCTTCTGCAAAAGCGGCTCTCCAATCAGCACCACCATTTTGGTTGGCGAAGGGCGAAGCAGGACTCGGATGTGGCACCCAATCAACATCAATTTCGTTGAAGACAGCTGCCGCTTGACGTTGTGCGTACCGACCCACTCCGATGACACGTGTAATGCCCATTTCCGTGACCACTGTTCGCAGATGTTGATTACAGATCACCTTCAATTGATTTGCTGCCGGCCCCGTCAATTTGTCCGGTGTGATATTCTGTCCTGCATCATTGAACATCCAAAGAGGACAATGGTTGACGATGTAGATGTCCTTGCTCACCGCTTCAGGTGATTGGTAGTGTTCAGAGAGAAATGACCAGATTCTCCGTCCGCTTACTTCGGGCTTGGGGCAGTCAAGGCCGTATACCACGCGCTTGGGATGAGTGCGAGGTGGCTGATGCACGTCCAAATCTGTGATGTTCAGGAAATCGCGCACTTGTTCTGGGCAACCGAACGGCACGCCGGTATTACCCATGCCGTGGCCCGGATTCATGCCGACCAAGAGGGTCTTGGCTCCATTCCCTGCGAATCGATGAATCCATTCTTCATGTGGAGCCCATGCATATTCAAGCGGGTTGTAAATCCAATCAATTTGTTTGCAATCCATGAGCAATTCAGGCATCAATGATGTGGCCTCATCACGAAGAATTACCGCTGCTTTTCTGACCGCCTGCATACACCTCACGCCTTGGTCTTTCGTCGTACATATTCCGAGTAATTACCGGGGTATACACGTATGGTCCCATCACCTGGTAATTCCCAAATGGTGTCACAGACTTTGTCAAGAAACCATCGATCGTGACTCACTGTGAGGATGCACCCATCATAATTCTTCAAGGTCATTTCCAAGGCCTCTTTGGCATCGGTATCGAGATGATTGGTCGGTTCATCCAGAAGCAACATGTTGTTTTCTTCCAACAGGAGTTTGAGCATCGCGATTCGTGCACGCTCTCCGCCACTGAGTTTTTCGAGACGGGTTGCAACCATCTCTTTGGTGAATTGGAACTGACCCAGCATGGCGCGAATGCTGCCGTAATCCATGCGCGGCTTCAATTTCTGAACCTGTTCAATCGGAGTCAAGTCGAACTCAAGCGTGCGATGGTCTTGATGGAAGTATCCAATTTGGACACCCGGTCGAACATCGATTTCACCCTCATCGAGAGCGATTTCACCATTGATGATTCTGAGCAGGGTTGTTTTGCCGGCACCATTGGGGCCGACGATTCCGATTTTCTGCCCGCGGCGCACTCCAATCTCTACCTTGTTCAGGATGGGGTTCAGCAAGCCATCGAATCTCAGTGAAGCCTGTCTGAAATCCAAAACATCGAGACTCGACTTCTCGGTGGATTGCAGATCGAATTGTAATTCTTTTCTCTCGGTTGGTTTGAGCGTCTTTAACCATTTGAGTTCGCGCTGAGATCGAGAAAGCATGTGGTGCTTCTGAGATATTGATTTGTCAAATTTGTTGGCTCTTTTCATCGATTGTAGGGCCCCAGTCAATCTTTTGATTTCTTTTTCACATTTGTTAATTCTATCGGAAAGGGTCTGCAAAAACAATTCTTTCTGCTGGAGGAATGCAGAATAATTTCCAGCATAACCTCGTGTGTGCCCATCGTGAATTTCCAGAATATGTGTGCAAATTTTATCCAGAAAGTACCGATCGTGACTGACAATCAATTGTGCGCCTTGGAATCTCTCCAAGAATGATTCCATCCATTGTAGAGTTGGTAGATCAAGGTGATTTGTAGGTTCATCGAGAAAGAATACATCGATTTCACCCAAACCCACCAATTGCCGTGCGAGAGCCACCTTCGCACGTTCCCCCCCGGAGAGTTTGGACAATGGCATGTCTAGGGGATGATGTCCCAGTTCCAACGCATTGAGGATATTCTTTGCGTGTCCAGCAACATCAGTCCCTCCAGATCTGGCCGACAAGGCTTGTAATTCAGAATATCTGTCGAGAACTGGTTGCCAGTCTCCCTCGTAGAACGCATGGTCCTCCATCTGTGCCTCTATGCTTGCAATCTCTTCTTCCAATTCCTTGAATTGATGCCCGCGTCGATTCAATTCTTCTTCTAGCGTCGCATTTTCATCGATGTCACGGATCTGTGTGAGGTAGGCGATTCTGATCCCGGGTGCGAAGTAGATGTCACCGATATCCTGTTTTTGGTCAGAGATAGTGCGAAGTAGCGTTGTTTTTCCCGCGCCGTTGTGACCAACCACTCCGATTCGATCCCCTTCCTCGATTCTCAGATTCACTCCATCGAGAACCTTGACAGCCCCGAAGGCACGATGCACATCCTCAAGTCGAATCAATTCTCTAACCATATTCACACCTCCAAGATTCGGGTGGCCAATGAGGGAATTTCAACCTCTGCCGCATCAAACCATGCTTGTACGCTACCGAAGCGCCTCTCATTGCGAGCTTCCTTCACACGTGCAGTAATTAGATTCCATGCGGATTTCTCACCAATACCTGGAATGGCAACCAATTGCTTCTGATTGACCGTATTCATGTCGAGATTCGCTTCAATTCCAGTAATCGAGCGAGCACCGTGACTTGTGACGATGATGTCACCTTGTGTTTCCAATGGAATGAGATATGGGACCCCAATGAGAATTGGATAGGCTCCAATCTGTCGTCCGAAGGTGATGCCACCTTTGCCATGGATGTCGGGGTCTCGATGCTTCTCCTCTAGATGTGCCGGCAATCTAATTCGGCCATCATGTGCCTCCCATGTAACATCTGTCAACAATTGCCCGGTCGGGAACAATTCAGTCAATAAAGGGGAATCAATTTGTTCTCGGGTCCATTTTTTAAAGTCGGAAAAATGCTCCGTCGGAATCTTTTGGAACCCCTCTCCTTCGACTTGTCGAATGTTGATTCTTCGCAGCCATAGTCCTTCATTTCGAATGGATGCTAGGAGATCTTTGTTCATCTGATAGGTGGCTGCTGTTTCACCATGTAGACCCGCGATGAAGTTCAATCCAGGCAGTAATTTTGGCAGTCCTCTCTCGCCGCGTTCTCTTCCGAATTGGTTGATGTGGCGAATTGCAGTTTTCAGTTGTTCAGCATCACAATTCAACCAATTCGCCTCATGGACGGCTGGGTCCGCTGATTCCAAACCGAATGACAGTACTGACCCGTCTGAAAGCGTCTCGATCAAAGTTTTCGTGATTTCAGTTGCAGGTTCGATATTCTCTGCGATGATTGAGGGATTTCCGTTGTCGACATGTAATGTCTCCAGCCTCTCATCTTCACGCAATCCATGCAGAAGTTCCGCCAAAGGCTCAGGATTTGGAATCGGATATTCCATTTCGACGACACCCTCGGCCATGTAGGTGTAGACATCAGTCATTCCACCCAATCGAATGTGTTTGACTCCCTTATCGAGGGCTCTCGTCACTTCAGTGATGATATCATGCGGTGTTCGCCAAATTGGCACTCCTTTTTTGGGTTCGATACAGAAGCGACATCCCCGCTTGTATCGAACACATCCCTGGTAGACTTCAACCTCATATGTCAACGGACCCAAGAGATCGGGATGTTCAGTCACCGCCTTGGAAATCGCACCGGCCTGTGCCCATGCGGTCCACTCGACATCGGTTCTTCGTTGATGCCGCATTTCTCCAGTTGACAGATACCATGAGAGAGTTGCATCAGTGTCTTGTACACAGAGAAAGAGGTTCTTTCGGAGGGGTTGCCAACCTTGCTGCTTCCACCCTCGAATTGCCCACCCCCCAGCGAAGAAGGGAACATTCAGAGGGAGTGTCCTGACTAGTTCATCGGTTTCACGTAGACTGATAGGTGTCCCGCGAAGGTATTTGCCAGGGACGACAGCACCCGCGAGTAGGATAATCCCTTCGAGTTCAGATACATTGGGACGCTTACCCAGACGCCATAGGTCGATGGTAATGTAATCATATTCGATGCTGCGACTTTCGAGAACACCGCAGATATAGCGAACGTGGAAACCGACATAAGGAGGGACACCAAATGCGGCTGGTTCATCCTCATATCCATCGATAACAAGCCACGCCAGGAAATCACCTCAGCGGCGATCTCGACGCCCACTTCCGCGGTCGTTTTGACGACGGCCACCGCCACCACGGCCACCTCTATCTCGACCTCCAGTGGGTTTGGATTCTTGAATGGTGAGTTTGCGTCCATCAATTTTCGTACCTTTGAGCGCCTCAATTGCCGCTACTCCTTCCTTGTTCGATTTGTAAGTCACAAAAGCGAATCCTTTGCTGTTGCCAGTTTCCTTGTCCTTGGCGATATGAACTTCTTTGAGTTCACCATGCGCTACAAAAATTTCAGTCAGTTGTTCTTCGGTGGTCGAGTAGGGCAATCCTCCGATGAAGAGTTTCATGCCCGTGGTTTCCCTGCCTGATTCACGAGCCTTGTTGAGTACTATACGTTCTGCTGCCAATTCTTCCTTTGAGGCTTCACCATTGTCGACCTTTTCTTTGCAAGGAGAGCAACGTGTAGGTCTGCCAGGAGTTGGCTGAAATGGCAATTTGGTATCTGTTCCGCACATCGTGCATGTTGCATCGTGCATTTCTCTGCGTGGGCGTTGTCCACCGCCACCACCGCGACCGCCACCGCGACCACCTTGTTGCAATCCGCCGCGAAATTTGGCAACATCTTTTGGTATCGAATGCACACTGCCACGACGGTGATCTGAGAGTGGTGAAAGGTACGGCCTTTCCCCATCCTTTGAGATGAAAGCCATCGATTCATTTGACCAACGTTCCCCATCTCGGTTGAGTTTAGAAATTGTGCTGTCAGATGGAATCTCATACCCATGACCAAAGCCATTGGAGAGGGCACGGAATCCCACATAGTCACATCGTTCGCAAACGACATTCACATCCGGAACTTCACTGGAGGTAATCAGGTACTCTCCACAGGCCGGACAGATGGCTTTGATGACCCCAAGGTCGTCATGGGATCTGCATTCTGCTCGAAGCATTGGACTGAGTTGCTCTATTTTGGCTCGAACGAGGTCACGTTTTCTCATTGCATCGCCAGGGCTTGGCATGAATTTATCAACGATTTTAGCCACGAAGATATCGGCAAACAGGTGGGTGGCCGGGAGAGTTCTGGCCGGCTTTCCATCAACATGGAGGATTCTGATTTCGGCTGTCTTTGCATTGATTCGATTGACCTCACCAATCACGACATCTCCGACTTCAATCTCTCGGATTGGATCGGTTTTTTGGATAACAAATAGAACTCCATCTTCTCGATTGAGGGTGCCCACAACGGTGGCCACTACACCATGTTCTGACTCGACCACACCGCGGCCAAGGTTGTCATCATCGTTCTTTTCGACTGCCGTACCTGGTACGACAAATGATCCCACATTTGCGGGAGAGGTCATTTCGCTTCACGCTCCTATTGCCTATGCGGTCCCCTTAAGGGGGACCGTTCGAACAACCCGCCGACCGTCGTCCCCCATTTGAAGCCGCCGCCCACTATCAGTTGCGTTCGAAGCGCCAAACGGCCACCTCGGTCGTGCCTTGATGAGAACTATGATGCTCATATTTTGCTGGAAGTCTGAACGACCCACTCAGCACCACTTCACCCCCCCAGTCGAATGATTTTGCTAGATTTTCAATGTGCGAGGCCTTGGCCGAATGTAGGAGATAGATGACTTGGGCCTCTGAATTGGACGCTGCTTCAAGAAAGGGCCGATCCGCCATTGCAATCTGTACGCCCCATGGGGGGTTCATGATGACCAAATCGACCTTAG
>JAPYUB010000045.1 GCA_029942125.1 Candidatus Thalassarchaeaceae archaeon
GGTCGAAGCTGCATCCGAGGCGAATTCGCCATCGGTTTGCGAATCGTCGCAGCCAGGCAATGTCTCTCCTGCTGGTGGTGGGCTGTTCGAATCGATTGTGAGCGTGTTGTTGGATAAACGAATATTGTTGCTCTCATCGTCTTCATAGTGTTCTTCTCCAGCATCTATTACCAGAACTACCCACCAGACGCCTTCCACATCGCCCGCCAGATTGACGACTTGAGAATCCGCCAGCGTGGAACCACTGAGAAGGGAAGGTACGCGGGATTGTGAAAGACGAATATCACCGCTCCCAAGTGAACGATCTTCTGAAAGCCAAATCTCCACATCAAAGCCAAGTGCTTCCTGCCCAAGATTCTCAGCGCCCCACTGAATCGTTACTGTCTGTCCCGGTTCAGCTGATAGTGGAGATTCAATCCATGATGCGAGTAGATCCTTGGCTGGTGCGGATATGGTGAACGCGATGCTTGCTGCGACGTTGTTATTCTCATCGTCTTCAGCGACCTCCGAGGCTGTATCAACAATAACGACCCAATGGAATTGACCGATGTGTTGGCCTGGAATAGTGATGGTTCGAGTCACTTGAATCGTCGAACCACTCGTCAATGGATTGATTCGGAAACTGTCCACTTGAGTATCATCAGTTCCGGCTTGTGCATCCAGAGAAAGAACAAGTTGGACATTGAAGGAGCCAGCATCGGAACCTCCTGAATTACTGAAGTTCATGTACACGGTCGCAGATTGGCCACTCACCACATTTTCAGATGCGCTAATCGAATCGATGATGATGTCTGCTTGCTCGACACAGAATTGACCGCTGGATGGCATGGCATTGTTGGTCTCATCCATCTCTGTAATCGAATCATTGGGGTCGACAATGATGCCCCAATACCAGCAGCCGTCACCGAGATTCGAAGGAATGCCTAGATTGACATTTCCTGACCATGAACCGCTCTGTGCGATTGAATTCGCCACATCTGAACCGATGAAAACATCATTTCCACCACCTGAAATGGATGAATCGCTGGATAGATATATGCTATAATCGACGTTTGTGGCATCCTCCATGCCTACATTCGCAATCTGAACCGATACTTGGGCCGTGCCACCTCGCACCCCTGAAATGGGCCCTGAAACCGAGGTCGGTTCAAGATCGGGACCACAATCGATGACAGTCAATTGAGCACTACTCGATGCTACGATGTTGTTGTTCTCATCGGTTTCAGAAATATAGTCGCCATAATCGACGTAGATACCGACATAGTATGTCCCTGGAGTAATACTGGTAGGCAGTGTGGCCATCATGCTCGTGTGTGTGTAGGAGGGAACGTTGGGCGTTCCACTGGCGTAACCCAGTGATGTGCCGGTATAGATTGCAGATGCGGAATTCCCCGTCGAAACCAACGCCTCATAGTAGTGGGATCCCGCATTGTCAGAACCCAAATTTGTGACGCTCAGAGAAATGTAAATGTCTGCGCCCTCACAGACCTGTTGATAACCTGAATCAACCGAAATGGAGGTGGCTTCAAGATCGTAATCTGGAACGGTGATGTAAATTGAATTTCCCACTTCAATATTGTTGGACTCATCGCCTTCAGTAACCCGACTGCTGCTATCAGCAATAATACCGAAGTAGTATGTTCCTTGAGCCAGATTGCTGGGCAATGATGGACTATAAGTTCCACTTCGATAGGAACCTCCTGAGATACTGTTCGCTTGTTGAGTCGTACCCAGTTTAGTATCGCTGGTAGTGATGGTCGAATCGGTAGAGATGTACATCTCCCAATAGAACCAGCCCGATGCATCGTCGCCATCATTGTCAATCCTCCAAGAGATGCTCACTTGCTGTCCGGCCTGTGCCGAATTCGGACCGGATGGAGAGCCGGGAATGAGATCTGCAGGTTCTTCGATATCAATTCTTGAACTGGATGAAACGATGTTGTTAGTCTCATCCAACTCATTCACACCGTCACGATTATCGGCAATCATTCCAAGATAGTGATATCCTGTATTCATACCTGTTGGAATGGGTACATTGTATTCGTAACTGGAACGGTAAGAACCACCGCTGATACTGCTTTCGCTAAATTCATCAACGAATGTATCCGATGTGGTAATCGTGGAATCCGTTGACAAGTACAACTTCCAGTAGAACGACCCCGAATAATCGGTCCCGATATTATCGATACGATACTGGACGGTGATGGTATCACCCATGGTAGCAGAAGATGACGATGTGCTGACTGAAGTTGCCTCCAAGTCTGGAAGATCATCCTGAAGCGTAATCTGGTCGCAAGTGCGAGCGTTGTTCGATTCGCTGGCTTCATCGACATCGGAATCGACGTCAAGTATGTAGCCCCAATAATAGGTCCCTGCATTGATGTTAGAGGGGAGTCTGGTGCTGCTTGACAGTGAATCTGTCCGATAACTGCCCGAAGACAGGCTGGACGAATATTGATCGCTGCCAACCTGTGTATCGCTGGTCGTGATTGTTGAATCTGTGGAGAGGTACATTGCCCAGTAAAAGGTCCCTGTCGATTGGCCATGGCTGCTGGAAACGTCGTTTTCATACTGAATTGAGATGGATGAATCGAGATAATCACCGATGACTCCTGTTGCCGGTGTAGAGCAGGAAGAAGAGGTTGTACGAGGGACTAGATCGGACAATTCATAGACATGAACTCGGCCCGTATCGTAATCGTCGTTATTGTTCTCATCAGATTCGCTGACCTGGCTGTTGATATCAACAATCATGCCGACATAGTAGTAATCTCCAGTAATTGATGAAGGGATGGTTATGGTCTTGGTCGATGAGCGTGTACTTCCAGCAGTAATGCTTGACTGCGACCAATCATCCAACAGAAGGTCATTGGTTGTAATCGTCGTGTCAGTCGACAGATACAGCCCCCATCGGAACGAACCTGACGATGAATCTCCATCGTTCTTGATTCTCGTGCTGATGCTCTTCGAATCCCCTGCATCAGCGGTGCTCCAAGAGGCTGAGAGGTAATCGACAATCAGATCGGGACCACTCCGCCCACCAGTCTCCATCGGTTCACCGGAATCGGAGAGTAGGGCCTCATCTGTGGCCGGCACTATGGCCATAATCATCGACGCGAGTACCGCCATAACGGCGATTCGAATCAGGGTTCCATTAGACACCATGGGCAGTTAGCGTAACGGGTGTTGACCGAATATGTTGTGGTGGGCCTACAAGGCCCAAATCTTCGGTCATGTTGATGAACGGCGAGGTTGAGGAAGGAACATGGATGATGAAATGGTGTTGGCAGGTATTGCCAAGATCGTCGTGACAACAATGCGACAAATCCCTCAACTCAGTCTATTGCCGATTGCAGAATTGGATAAGATTCCACTCGGAAGACTTCGCAGAGATGCCACTCGACTCCATGCTGTCTGTCGATATCAGAAGGGTATACGAAAATCCGATATCTCAGGGCCAGCGGATGTACGATGTGTTGACGTGCATCCCGCAGCCCTCACAGAAGATTGGCAACGTTATGCTAAATTCCTACTCTATCACGAATATTTGCATGCACTTGGATTTGCGGGTCACGACAAAACATTTCGAAATCTTGAGGCATTATGGCCCGATGTAGAGGCTCGAGCCATGGGGAAATCCTTCGGTACGCACCTCCGAACCAGAGCGGCAAAATGGTTGTGGACTTGCCCCCAGTGCGCAAAGGAATATGCCAGAAATCGTCGTGGAAAAGGGCGGTATCGTTGTCGACAATGTAGCATCGCTTTGATTGATGTGAAAGCCGAAGCGGTGAGGCCGAAGGCCTAAGCATCATTGCCCCAGCCTCAAGACATGAGGTGTAGGGTTTGGCTCATCGCCCTTACCTTGATTTTCTTGTCAATGACCCCTCAAGTTGGGGCCGATTTGTCGACCGAACATCAGACGCTGAACCTCGTTTGCTCAAACGATGATTGTTCGTTATCAGAAGATGCTGTCGGAGATGCAATGCTGAGCGAGGAGGAACGGGATGCAAATCCCTTGCAACCAGTGACTGTGACCCTAGAATTCCCGATGAGACCAGATCAAACCAGTGTCAGTCTTCTGCCCAGTGTCATCGAATCCATTACCATTGATTTCAGAATTCAAGAGGATGGTACCGGGGTAACCAGACCGGATTTGGAGGTGGAATTAATTCTCGGGCCTTCGACCAATTCGTGGACGCTTTCAGCCCCCAGTGCTTCAGCTGGAAATCAGAACCCATATATGTTGGAAAATGAGGATATTAATATCGCAAATGGGCGAATTTTGTCACCCCTAGATCAGGTGCTGTTACGCATTACTTTCGAGATTAACCAACCTGTGACATGGGAATTGCATCTGACTGGAAATTCAAACATTGAATTGCCTATTGAATGGAGCATTGATACTGAATCTGCCAACACGGATGAGCCCACCAGCTTGACTGAACCTCGTTCGATTACACTGATCGGTGCGACCACATTCGGTGGATTGATGGATTCTGATGTCGACTGCTTTCGATTTGATCTAAATGAGCATCTGAGTGCGCTGACTGTGACTATCTCTTGGGATGCGACTCCACTTGAGGTCGAACAAGCACATATCGTTCCAGAGTTCTGGGACGAAAATGGAGATTCAGAGGACACTCCCGAAATTCGAACGCGATATGAAGGTGAAATCGTCGTCAATGAATTTCGTTGGGCTGAACCGAATAGTGGAGAGCACACAATGTGTTGGACTGGAGAGGAGGATCATTTCCAAACCTACAGTTTCATCGGTTCGCAATCGATGCTGGGTGTAGGCAGTACGACACCTTCTGAATTCACTGGAGAAGCAACATGGGATGCTGGAACCTCACAGGTTGGACAAGTGGAAAAATCGAGTCAGACCGACGGTGCTGGTGTGTTCACGATGGCGGTTGCAGGAATCGGAATCTTTGTTGCAATTGTTGGCTACCTCATGCCATTGTCATCACCATGGTTGCCCCGATTATTGCTACCACTCTCAATTATTCTGCTATTATTTGGAGGAATCATCTCCCCAGCCGTATCGATTTCAAACGAATCGCCGAATCCCGGTGAAATGACCTTTGATGAACTTCTTGAACAACGATTAGAACGTGTTTATCAAGGTGTAATCAACGATGATGAAGGAGAATTCGGACCACAATGGTATGGTGGATTTTTAGGAATAGCGCCCGGTGAAAGGTTGCAACTAATGCTGACGATTGAGTCTGTGCATCCCCTAGGGGATGGAAGATGGCAGATTGTAGCTACAGAACTCGATGGAGTCAGTCTGGATCGATGGGTGTTTGGCAAATTGAACGATGGACGACTATCCGCAGATAACGAAGTAAGGTTTATTCTTCGCTCTGGCCGACTTCTAGCGCTCGATCTATTGTTGCTTGAAGCGCTACTCATTGTCGATGAAGAGCCGCGTGGAGATGTTCTCCATATCGATTGGCAGATGGTTGCAGATTCTGGACTGGGGTCTCTGAGTGCGCCAGCTTGGACGAGTAGACCAGATTCAATGTCTGCCGATGATTGGGATCAAGTTACTGATGCGGTCAAGCCAGAATTACTCTCAGTCTCATTCTGTGATTGTGGAATTGATGCGATGGAACTCTCGATTCGGCCCAATATTCTCTATGCAAACGATCTCATCGCACCCGGTGGCATCCAATCCTCCAATGGGCTCATCCCATACGACTTCTGGGTAACTTGGCTAGGGCTGTTGGTATTGTTTAGTGCAGGTTTTGTCGAGAAAGAGCGCCGCGAGCAGGGATTGGCACTGGCAGAAGAAGTTCTGAGTCGGTAAGTCACTCTTCTTCAGAGTCTATATGGTGTTCCAAATCATCGGGAATTCCATCATCATCTTTGTCGTCTTCCTCATCTGGAATCGAACCAAGCATCTCATCGAGCATAGAACGTTCTTCAGTGTCGAGGTTGTGATCACGAAGGGCTTCGACAATTCTAGCCAATTGTTCTTCGCTGAGTCCAAGTGGACGGGCTGCCCCTACAATTAGGTCAAGCTCAGCCTCAGATACGTGATCATCTGCCAATGCGGATTCAATCGCCGCACGAGTTGCCATTCGGGCAGCGCTTCGCTCTGGCACCTGCAATACACGAGCTAGGGCGCTGAGTTCTTCCATTTCTTCATCGGTGAGAATACCATCGGCATATGCCATCTCATAAGCATCGTAGAGAAGTTGTTGATACTTGTCTGGATGCAGCAAGACATCGCGAATCAAGCCGTAATCGATACTGTCATCGTCGTCATCCATATCCAGGCGTACAATCGATGTCCTCACCTCTTTCAGCAGCATATCCTTGATACCATGACCAAGCAAAATGAATCCCATTGCCACTACAGCCGCACCAAGCCATTGCATGACACCTGTCTCAAACAGACCTCCGGGGTTGAACAATTGATGCAATCCCATTGTAATCATGGCAGCGCCGAGTGCGACCTCAAACCAGTCATTGATGTCGGGTTCATCATCGAATAGAGCAAGGCGTGAAGCCAACTCATTCTCTGCGTCTCCATCACTCGCCATTGCACCTGCTTAACCTGTGGGAGCACTTCACACTTCCGCGGCTTTACACCCCTATCCTTTTGGGCGGTGAACGCTGGTCGTCTCCCATGGTCGAAGACGTGCGGGAACTCGACCTACCGCCTGATGTGGTGAAACTTCTCATCGAAGTGTGGGGAATCGAACGGCTTCATCCACCACAGGCTGAAGCTATGCCAATTGCACTCTCTGGGAAAAATCTGTTGTTGGCCATTCCAACCGCCAGCGGAAAAAGTCTGGTTGCATATCTGGCCATTCTACAACGGCTTCTCGTAGATTCGCCCGGAAGTCGAGCATTCTATCTGGTTCCACTCAAAGCACTTGCAGCGGAAAAGGTCGAAGAATTGCGCCAAGCCGGTGACCTTCTTGGGTTATCTGTCGGTATGGCGATTGGAGATAGATCAGGCGAAACGGTGTCATTAGATGAAGCGGACATAATAGTTGCAACGAGCGAAAAATTCGATTCTATGATGCGCAATAAAAACGACTTCCTGAGTCAGGTTAGCATTGTCGTTGCTGACGAAGTACATCTAATTCACGATCGAAGTCGTGGACCGACAATGGAGGTCAATCTCGCCCGAGTGAAACATGAACGGCCAGAAGCGCAGATTATCGCATTGTCTGCGACTGTTGGCAATGCCAAGGAAATTGCAGAATGGCTCAACGCTGAAACCATCCAATCGAATTGGCGACCAGTTATTCTTCGATATGGAACGGTATGCAATGGCCTAGTGGAACCTCGATTGCAGGTGGGTCCGGGAGAAGATGATATGAAACTCCCTCCACCATTTGAACTTCCAGATGAGGGCGATAATCTTCGAAATGTTCTGATCTCAACAATTCAGGATTCTGGACAGGTGCTCATTTTCCGGGGAACGCGACGCTATGCAGAAGGGAGCGCGACAAAACTCGGAGATTGGATGTTCAAGCGAATGCAATCGTGGCTCAAAACTCCTGAAAATGCCCCGGAAGGATTTGATGTTGAAGCCCGTCTGGCCGCACTCTCTGAAGTCGCTCGAAATATCGAAGGTAGCGAAGAGTCCACCATGATGGGGGAACGACTCGCTGAATCATTGCGGGGGGGAGTTGCCTTCCATCATGCTGGTTTGACGGCAAGTCAACGACGAATCATCGAAACAGCGTTCCGAGAACGAATATTGTTTGCAATTTGTGCAACACCGACACTCGCAGCCGGTGTCAATCTACCCGCACGGCGTGTCGTCGTACGTGACCTGTCCCGATGGGAAGATGGCTTGAGTCGACCGTTGCCGCGAATGGAAGTTCACCAGATGCTCGGACGTGCAGGTCGACCTAGATATGATTCGGTAGGAGATGCATGGCTAATCGCCAGACACTTGGAGCATGCCGATGAAATATCTGAATTGTATTTTGAACAAGATCCAGAGCCCGTTGAATCGAAACTGGCTGCAGAACCCGCTATGCGTACACATGTTCTCGCTGCGATTGCTACAGGTGGTCAGCGTGATCGGGATTCGCTCGGACGCTTCTTTCAGCAGACCTTCTTAGGGCACGGTGTGGAAAACGATTGGTTACAAGGCCGAATTGATGAGATCATCTCTTGGCTGGCAACACATCGATTCATCGAAAAAACCGGAGAGGATCAAGCCGTGCTTGAACGACTCGCAAAGATGACTTCGACAGAAACAGAAGAAGAATGGGACGATGAAATGCCTCAATGGGCACAAAGTGCCCAATCAATCGATGGCGTTGAATTCGTAGATTATGTTGAACCCGCGCCACGCCCGAAACGTCCCGCTGTCATTGGTTTTCAAAAGGCTGGAGAATTGAGTAATCCCGCGCCAAATGAGGTCATTCCAGATTCACTGGCCATGACATACGTGGCCACCCCATTCGGTGAACGAGTCAGTCGACTGTATCTGGACCCATTATCAGGACTGATTCTTCGAGAAGGTCTTCGTAAAGCACGAAAGATTCTCTGCCGAATCATTGATGATCGCTCAATCTCGCCATGGACGCTGCTCCATCTGATTGCTTGTACACCTGATTTCCCACCACTTTGGCCGACTGGAAAGCAGATGCAGATGATGACGATGAAAGTGAATGCTATGGCTGACCAGATATTGCTGGATGGTCACGAACTCAATACACTCGGATTCATGCCTGAGGCTGAAAGCCTTGCTAAGAGTGCATGGACACTCAGTCAATGGATTGAAGAAAATTCCATGAGAGAAATCGAGAAGGAAATGGGAGTCGCTCCAGGGGATCTTAGAGTCCGAGTGGACCATGCGGATTGGTTGATGAATGCCACACGACAAATATGTGTCAACGACAACGAAATCGATGCTGCTCTTACTGGTTCAGATGTAGATTTGTTGGAAATGCTCGACGTGATGCAACGCCGGGTTTCCAACGGTTGTAAGGAGGATCTGTTGGCACTCATATCAATTCGTGGTGTGGGTCGTGTTCGTGCGCGTACACTGGCGAATCATGGATACAGAACACCACTGGAAATTTGCAGAATCACAAAGAAGTCAGCGCAGAAACTCGCTGACGAACGGGGTTGGAGCCCTCTATTGGTGCAGAACATCATGCAATCGGCGGACAGGGCCATTCAGACCCGCGGCCGTCGGCCGACCGATTGATGAGGGAGTAGCGCCCCCCTCAATCCATGTCCCGCATCCCATACCCCTGCTGGGGTTTGGCACTGACAAACCCAGTTTCCGATGCTGAACAATTGGTAGCGTCTTTTCTAGAATGGCGAAATGATGAGAGGTGGTTGCTTCTGGGTGGCCCGGCTGCCGTAAGTGACAAACAATTGTGGACAGCATGGCTTGGACTTAGTTCACGCCATGCGAATTCCAATATGCGTGCAAATGCACTCGATGTTGAATTCATCAGACTCATTGCAGGGACTCATCAGATTCGAATTGGATTTGAGCGGGCTGGATTGGCGAAAGGTGACAAGACAGCATGGCTGGTATTTCTTCCCGAGTTTGTTAACAGCACTATCTCAGAGATGGACTGGCCCAATCTTGATCGATTTACATTGGACAAAGAAGCGGATCGATTGATGCGTGTCCTCGATGCAAAATTGCTACCACATGCTCCAATTCCACATGAAGAAAATGTCCAACGCCTAGAACTACAGATTGAGGATGGGCAATCAGCGGACCATGATTCGATTGAACGTTCAGCGCTCGCTCATATCGCGTTGGCAGATTTCAATTGATTCGTTAAAGAAAACGAATGGCGAAATGCCTTATGGCTTCGACGTCTCGCCACGAATCATGGCGAAGCATCATGCTTGGCGCAAATGCGCAGACTGTGGAATTCAATGTACACCGATGAATTTCGTCGATGTGGACAGAGAACGATTCTGTTTGGCCTGCTGGACCTCACGTGTCAATCCAGAGCATCCCGATATGGATGCCATCATTGAGAAGGTTGAGGCGGAGGTTGAAGTATGGCGATGCCAGAAGAAGACCCGGGACGAGAACGGATTGCCGGACGGGCCGAAATCTGTTCGTTCACAAGGAAACCGTGTGAACAATCCCTGAGGTGGATTCATGGCTTCTTTTGAAGGGGTAGATGCTACCCAATGGTTGGAATTAGAACCGTATTATCAGGACTTTCTAAATCGTGAAATTGACTCTGCAGATGTCCTTGAAGGTTGGCTTCTAGAGTTGGGGCGATTCGATGCATATGTTGGCGAAGCAGGCTCGATGCTTTATGTCAATATGACATGTGATACTGAGAATGAAGAAATCAAACAGGCCTATCTCAAATTCGTCGAAACTGTCGAACCTGAATTAGCCAAGATTTCCGATCTACTGAATCGAAAATTGGCTGGATGTCCGTATGCAAATGAACTAGATCAAGATGAATACAACGTGCTACTGCGAGATACTAGAATGAATTTGAAACTATTCAGAGAAGAAAATATTCCATTGGGGACTGAACTGACCAAACTCGGTCAGCGCTACAACGAGATTTGTGGAGGGATGATGGTAGAATTTGATGGTGATGAACGAACCATGCAACAGATGGGGAAATATTTGCAGGTCAATGATCGTGAGGTCAGAGAAAATGCTTACACAACAGTGGGGAAACGTCGATTCCAAGATACGGAAGAGATTGACGAACTATACGATTCTATGATTGCTTTACGTCACGAGATAGCTCAGAATGCAGGATACGCAAACTATCGAGATTACATCTTCGATGCAAAACATCGGTTCGATTACACACCAGAGGATTGTGAGGCATTCCAAGATGCGGTGGAAACCATCTGTGTCCCTTTGATGCGCGATGTGGATAAGGAAAGACGTCAATCATTAGATCTTGAATCCCTGCGAATGTGGGACTTGGGGCATGATGTCCATGGAAGAGAGCCACTACGCCCATTCACAGAAGTAGAAGAGATGGTGGATGGGACAAGTCGTATGTTCCATCGACTTTCCAATGAACTGGGTGAATTCTTCGATAGTTTGCGCGATGGAACCAGTCTTGATTTGGACAGTCGAAAGGGCAAGGCGCCTGGCGGCTATCAATTACAGAGAGACCACAGCAGAAAGCCATTCATTTTCATGAATGCAACTGGGCTTCAACGAGACCTTGAAACCATGGTTCATGAAGCAGGTCACGCATTCCATTCAATCTACGCAGACGATTTACCTCTGGTCGATTATCGCAGTGCGCCACTGGAATTCTGTGAAGTTGCATCGATGTCGATGGAATTGTTGACGCATGAATTCCTCGATGAATTTTATTCGCAGGAAGATGCACAACGAGCGGTCAGATTGCATTTGGAAGGCATCGTCTCAATCCTTCCATGGATTGCGACCATCGACGCTTTCCAACACTGGGTGTACACTAATCCTGGACACTCCAGGGGTGAGCGACATACGAAGTGGTTGGAACTCGGTGAAAGATTCGGCTCAGAATTAGATTGGTCCGGTTTTGAAGATTGGAGAAAGGTCGGCTGGCAAAAGCAGCTCCACTTGTTCTCATATCCGTTCTATTACATCGAATATGGAATAGCGCAACTCGGCGCATTGCAGATGTGGTTGCAGTACAGAGAGAATCCTGAGGAGGCGTTGGCCAACTATGCAACTGCGATGCGATTGGGAGGTTCTCGTCCATTGCCAGATCTGTTCAAGGCAGGCGGAATGAATTTCGATCTAGGTCAATCGACCGTTCAGGGGCTCATCGACGCTGTGAGGGACAAACTGTCCACACTTCCAGCGTGAATGTAGCTCCGACGGTACCGGCGGATGGGAAAGGACCGGTACCGTCGAGGCCACAGGGCCTGCACTCAATCGCGCAGACCTTCTGCCGTGACGAAGAACTTGGCTTCACCTTCCGGCAGATTGGGAGAGTCGATTAGGCGGGCGATTCGCGAGCCTGCTTTGGACTTCTTGAGATATATGCGGAATGTGGAAGCGTGACCCACCACGTGTCCACCCACTGGCTTTGTTGGATCTCCCCACATTGCATCGGGCTTTGACATGACTTGATTGGTCACGAGAACTAGAGCATTGTTGATATCGGCCAACTTCTTGAGTTCCCTCAGATGTCGGTTCAATTTTTGTTGCCTGTCAGCCAACATTCCACGTCCAAGGTATTCAGCACGGAAATGTGCAATCAATGAATCTACGATAATCAGTTTGACTTCGATGTTCTTTGATGCTCTCTGAATCTCATCGACCAACAGCATCTGATGTGCAGAGTTGTACGCACGTGCGACATGAATGCGTTCGAGCGCGACATCGGGATCAAGACCAACACCACGTGCCATCTGAGCGATACGCTCTGGCCTGAATGTGTCCTCAGTATCAATGTAGAAGACTTCGCCACCAAGGCCACCCTGCTCCTTAGGAAGGAGACAATTGACTGCGAGTTGGTGTCCAACCTGGGTCTTCCCACTGCCAAACTCGCCAAACACTTCGCAAATTGCTTGTGTTTCAAAGCCACCGCCCAATAATTCGTCAATAGCTGCGGAGCCGCTGCTCAGTTTGAGCACCTGTCGGCGTCGTTCAAGCAGTGAATTTCCAGATACGAAGCCGCCGATGTTGGCAAGTTTCTTCGCGGACGAAATGATCTTAGCTGATACAGCTTCACCCAGTTCGGCTGCATCTGCAAGTGATTTCGGCGTCATTACTGCAATGGCCAAAAGTTCGTTGAATCCGGCTTCTCGGAGTTTCTCCGCGGTCGCGGGTCCTACGCCTGGGAGATCTTCGACGGTCATCTCGGGTTCTTCTGCATCGATTACGACGACCTCCTCTTCATCTTCGGTTATTGTCTCGGTCTTTGTTGTCTTCTTCTCTGTTGTCATATTTTCACCTTGTGTTGTAGACCGTGCTAGAGTCACGTAGTATATGAACCAACGATGGACGGATGTGTTGTAATACGCTATATGTGATTCTTCAATAGTGGCTTAGTTGCCCCTTTATACACTTTCATTTCACATTCATCACTTTCGCGAAACGAGGACTATGTGTTTGTCTCGATGGTAGCGGGTGATCGATTTGAACGATCGGTCTCCGGGTTATGAGCCCGACAAGATAACCTGGCTACTCCAACCCGCTGGCACTTCGTGTCTGGCACCCCTATTTCAAGGGCTCCGCGGCCACGGAAGGCTCTTTGAGTCGAGGCTTGAGCCCCTCCTCTAATGACAGGCGACCTGCTCATCCAGAATGCGACGATGGTATTGGATGACCGTATCGTTGATGGTGATCTACGAGTCACCTCAGGTTCAATTCGAACAGTTGCTGCTGGCGGCGGTCTTGTTGCCACTAATACTGAAGTGGTTATCGATGGTACTGGGCTCCATCTGCTCCCGGGGGTTATCGACCCACAGGTCCACTTTCGTGAACCCGGTCAGCCTGAGAAAGAAGACCTAGCCAGCGGCAGTCGAGCGGCGGCGGCCGGTGGTGTGACCGCTTTCCTCGATATGCCCAACAACAAGCCCGCAGCGACCACGCGCGCGTCCATGGAGGCAAAAATAGCCTCGGCAGCGGCTAACGGTGTGACTCATCACGGCTTCTTCATCGGAGCGACTCCCAACAATGTCACTGATTTACAGAGCATCGCAGGGATGGATGGTGTCTGTGGAATCAAAGTCTTCATGGGCAGCAGCACGGGAGATTTGCTAGTTCACCAACAGAAGCATCTTGAGAATATCTTTGCCAATACAGGCGGCATCATTGCCACCCACGCTGAAGATGAGGACCGATTGAATGCACGCTTCCCTGACTTTGCTGACCGCACAGATATCGCTGCCCACGCCCAGTGGCGTGATGTCGAATGCGCGATGATTGCCACCCAGCGTGCAGCAGCTCTGTCCAAGGACCACGACCATCGCCTCCACGTTCTACACCTGACCAGCGGTGCAGAAGCAGATTGGTTGGCATCCAACAAGGGTGACCTCATCACCACCGAGGTCTGCCCACAGCATCTCACCTTCGATCAGAACGACGTCGAAGAGCGCGGTGTGCGATTGCAGATGAACCCACCCATTCGGTACACTGAGGACAAGGATACACTCTGGAAACGCCTCAAGGATGGAACCATCGACTGTATCGCCACGGACCATGCGCCACACACATTGGATG
>JAPYUB010000046.1 GCA_029942125.1 Candidatus Thalassarchaeaceae archaeon
CATCAGAATCGACCGTCCATTTCATTGAAGATTGAAACCACTTCATGGTGATTCTCTACAGAGGAATTGAACTGCTTGGGCATCTTTCCAATTCCAGCTGGTGGAGCGAGCATTCCCAACAACTCGTTGAACATTGGACGGCCAGTTCTTGTGAAACCGAAGATCATTCGGGCAGAAACTCCCGATAGGGCATTGTTGACCAAGCCCATCGGCCCAAGAACGGTTCGATATAGTGTGGTTTCATTCACCTTTCCACTGCTCTTGATTGACCAGGTGTACCACCAGACGTGTTTGCCATGACGTCCATTGTATCCATCGTGAGCAAGGACTGCAGTCTTGGCTTGCAGAACAGATTTCGCGGCGGTCAAACCCATCATTCCTTGTCGATGGATGCTGGCTATGTCTGTCTCGGCCTTGACGCCATTGGTGCTTGCCAAATTCTCAATGATTACCTTACGTGATTTGTCAGAGATTCTTGGGTCGCACGAGCGGTTCCACAAATGAGTTACCACAGCAGGTCCCATGTAGGATCGATTGTAGGGTACAGCATCGCTGGCGGCGTGCAATAGTTGAGGACTCGCAATTTCATTAGATACATGCAATTCAGTCGCGACAACAGTGTCCATCGTGCCGATAACTGACTTTCCAGCATAGGTGCCTTCACGTTGACCTCCCACGAACCATGGTTTGGAAGCGGCACGGAGATTGTCGTATGATCTGTAATCAACAATCAGGTCACGAATCACATCGTATGCTGCAACCGGTTCGATTCGAATCTGTGCGCCTTCGCCCTTATCTCTGGCAACATCGCAAAGTCGCGTGAGGCCCGGCAGCACAAGGCGCCCATTGACACAAACACCGGTTGTCGGATCGTCAGCAGCACCATCTCGGAATGTCAGTGTTCCATCCTGTGTTGCCTTGAGGGTTCGAAGTAGATCGAGGACACTGTGATGCCCTGGGACCGCGCAAGCCCAAGCATCAACACCAGTTTCACCTGTATCGGCATTGTATCGGAAAATATTCGCGACCAATTGGATTTCGGGCATGACTACTGTCGCTACATCACCACTGCCACCTGCTACTGAATCGCCGGCAGCATGGGCCGACATCTCAGCAACGCAATCTTCGTTGAATGTCCCCGAATCATCAACGCAGGAGATTCTAGACAACGCTTCGGCAATCCAAGCTGCGGCGGGAATGTCATAATCCACATCGCAATCTACACGGTCGTGAATGCGAGTTCCGCCCATCTTCTCAAGCATCTCGTCCCATTCCTTGCCAGATTGACAAAAGAATTCGTAGGAAGTGTCACCCAGTGCACAGACTGAGAAGTGAGTGTTCGAGAGAATCTTGGCTGAACCCTTGGCTTCATTGAACAGTACCTCAGCATTGTCAGGCTGTTCACCTTCCCCCCATGTCGAACAGGCAATGAGTATCCGTTTCATGCCAGACATACTGCCAAGGTCGAAGCCGTCCATGTCGTGAACATGGCCAACCAAACCATAGGCAGCAGCTTTCTTGGAAATAAGAGTACAGAGGGCTTCCGCGTTACCAGATTGGCTGCCAAAGAGAATATGCAAATCGCGATCTCCGGCCATCACTGCATCTAGTGCGCCGTCTCCAGCAACTTCCGCGACGGCTGGTGCTGCCGGAGTAGATGTCGCAACCTCCACGACTACTGGCGCATCCTCTTCAATAGGAGGTTCTTCACCACCTGCAACTTCGTACATGATGACATCGACAGGGCAAGCTTCTGCGGCCTCGATGATGTCATCGCCCCATTCATTGGGATTCACGCCATCGACAATGAAACAACTGTCATCTTCAACGTGAAAGACTTCTGGGCAAATGTTTTCGCAAGCATCACAGGTGATGCAGCCTTCATCAATCCAAACTTTGACGACTGCACTCATGTAGTGAACACCACACCAGCCCTACGGGCTGGACAGTCCGCCCACCAGAATTCGATTCTTCAACCTATGGGGGTGAAAGAGAGCATGCGTGGCGCTCAGAAGCCCATGCCGCCCATGTCCATGCCACCCATATCAGGCATGGCACCGTTACCACCAGTACGACTTGAGATGACATCGTCGATTCGAAGAATCATGACTGCAGTTTCTGTGGCCGATTGAATGGCTTGATCAACCACACGGACCGGTTCTAGGACATTGGCTTCTAGCATATCCATGACCCCGCCTTCATAGACATTGACACCGTAGGTAGATTTGCCTTCTGCGTGTGCTTTTCGAAGTTCGATTATCGTATTGACTGGATCAAGACCTGCATTCTCTGCAAGTGTTCTTGGAATCACTTCGAGAGCGCCTGCAAATGCCTCAATGGCCATCTGTTCTCGGCCTCCGATACCTTCTGCATACGCTCGCAAATCCCTGGAAAGGGAAGCAAGAACAGAACCACCGCCAGTAAGCACTGCGCCATCCTCGCGAGCCACACTAACAACGCCAATTGCATCGTCAAATGCACGACGAATTTCATCGACAACGTGTTCTGTGCCACCACGGAGCAAGACACTGACGCTCTTGGCTTGTGGACAGCCGGTCACGAAGACCATGTCTGACTCGCCAATCTTACGCTCTTCGACCTTGGCTGCCTTACCCAAATCATCGCTACCCAAATCATCGATGTTGGTGACGATTCGAGCGCTTGTTGCCTTGGCTAGAGCCTCCATATCGGATTTCTTGGCACGACGAACGGCGAACAAACCAGCTTTGGACATATAATGCTGTGCGAGTTCATCGATGCCTTTCTGACAAACGACGACATTTGCACCAGCTGCCTGAATCTTTTCGACCAAACCACGAAGATAATTCTCTTCCTCATCGAGGAATTGAGCCAACATACTTGGATCCGTAATCTGAATCTTTGCGTCGACCTCAGTCTTCTTCACTTCAATGGCGGAATTGATGAGGGCAATTTTGGCGCCGGAGACGCTGCGGGGCATCCCACTGTGTACACGTTCCTTGTCGAGAATAATTCCATCGACCAAGGTACTATCGCGAATCGAACCACCCTGCTTCTTCTCAATCTTGATATCGCCGAGATCGACGAGGACTTGGCCGTCTTCTTCGCGAGTGACCGCTTGAACCGCGTCAACGGAAATGTCAGCGAGGAATGCCTTGACAGCACCCGCAGATTTTCCTGTGAGGGCCGTCTTGGCTACTTCGTGAAGTGTTAATTCATCAACATCAATGGAGTGACCATCGAGGAGTTCGATTGCCTTGTCTGATGCCAAACGGAATCCTTCACAGATAACGGTTGGATGGACATTCTGATCGATGAGATCTTCACTTCTCTTGAGCAATTCACCCGCCAATACAACGGCTGTCGTTGTTCCATCGAAGCAGTGTTGCTCTTGGGTCTTGGCAACCTCAATAATCATCTTAGCTGCGGGTTCAACAATATCCATTTCCTTGAGAATTGTTGCACCGTCGTTTGTGATGACGACGTCGCCCATGCTATCGACGAGCATCTTGTCCATGCCTTTGGGTCCCAATGTGCTTCTAACGGCATCTGCAACGGCTTTTGCGGCTGCGATATTGTTGCTTTGAGCACCCCTTCCGCGTGTGCGGTTAGTACCTTCCTTCAGTATGAATATATTTCCAGACATTTTCCATTCCCACCTGTGTTACGCCCCTACGGGGCGACCAGCCCACCAAGGATGCCTTCATAAAGCCGCCGAGAAGAATCATGCATCGCCTTGACGGCGAAGATACTCCTCTCCGTAGTGTTCCCATTGCTCCATGGTCCAGCCTTCAGGCAGTCCTGTGGCCGGCAATTGAGGGCCAGATGGGGCTGCTGCGGGTTCTAGGTCGACTGAAGGGGTTGGTGGCGTAGGCATTACCGGCTGTGCGAACAGTTCCTGTGCGCCTCCGTACATCGAATTGGCCGTTGTATCTGCACTGGGAAGAGTCGGTGCATCTGGGAGTGTAGGTGCGTCGGGTAGACCCAAACTGGACTCATAACCACCTAGAGACGAGATTTCAGCCTCATGCTCCGTGGATATGAGAATCTTCACCAAGACCACGCCGAGAGCGAGAATGAAGAGGATCCCCGCCGCCCAGTATGCGATATTCTTTGCAATTGCGCCAAAACTACCAGATTCATCAGAATCGGCTGCTGATATGTATCGCTCGGCGGTGAAATCCATCGAAATCTCTGTGTTGTCATCAGTTGCGTCAACCTTCAGTGTTGCAGTGAAAATCATGGAATCATCAATGAAATTGATGAGATTTTGCTCGGTAACATAAACTTCGATATTGATGATGCGCTTGGCATCAGGGGCCAGTTCGAATTGGCGATCGGCAGTGACCACGCGGACCGATTTCAAGTTCCATACCGCATCCTCATCTACGGTAACACTGAGGTGAATCTCTTGATTCGCATTAGGGTGCTGATTGTGGACTTCCACAGACAGCATGTGTGGGCCTGGTTCTGTGATGTGAACCAAGGGTCCATTGGTCAGCCGAATCCAACCCAGAGAACCAACTTGGAAATTGGCAACACCTGAAGCTGTGACAGTCTGTCCATCATCAATTCCTTTGACGCTGGTGGCTGTGACAATGAGTTCTTTCATGCCTTGAACCCCAGAGGAGAATGAATAACTCAAGGTGACATTGGTCGAGGTTTGAGGTTCGATGTAGATGGTACGTGCATCCATGGCACCACTAGAAATCTCAGCGATGACGCCGTCATCCATCTGTAATCCAATATTGAAGGCATCAATCTCGTTACCGTGATTGAATATCTCAAAATTCATCGTTCGCGCTTCGACACCCGCCGAAAATGATTGTCCCGTGAGATCCTTGTCCTCAACTTCAACAATGTATGTCGTTGGAACTTCAAGGGTGAATAGTCCATTTTCACTGTAGGTCGAATCTGTCTGTGAAGTAGCCGTCAACGTGATTGGGTAGAAATTCGGCATCAGGCCCTTTGGCATCTGCATGATGACTGTAATGTCAACCTCTTGGCCGAATGGCTCGATTGGCTCGGTGACTTGAGTGGCAAGAGATGCACCGATGTGCCAATCTGCGTTGAGTGACAAATCAAAAATCTCGGCCGCATTCCCATCATTTCTTATTGTGACGGACATAGTTCGTAGATTGCCGTCCGCCAATGCGGTCATCGACGATTCATAGGCGGAAACTGTGACATCCTGTACCGCAGGAATATCAATGTAAATTCTCTCAACAGATTGTGCATTAGCGGGAGCAACACCCTGTACGAATAAGGAAATTTCAACCATCCCAGGTGGGTTTTGTGCAGGCGCGTGGAAGCGAGCAGTGACAAATCGCTCCTCGCCCTTGACTAGGGACATCTGCATCAGTTGTGTTTCATTGCCATCAGCATCCCAATCCTCGTACCATTCAAGGTTGGGTGCACCCCAGAGTGTGCTATCGAAGTAGGCACCAAGTGTCCAGTCCGCCAATTGATTACCAGTATTTTTGATCTTCACCAGAACGTCGCCTGTGGCACCGGGCTCCATCGTCAATGCTGGATATGAAGGTGTGACTTGATCTAGGCGAACTGAAAACGATGATGAGATTGAGACGGGGAGGACCATCTCAGCCATGGTTTGGCTGTTGAAATTATCCGAGAATGAAATCGTCCAATTGAGAGTCTCCACGTTCGCGCCTTCGGGAACGGTGAGGTTAATCCAGAACGAGGTTGTAGATTCGCCAGCGAGTGGATTCAAGGTAACGTAATTGTCGTGGTCGAGCATATTATCGCTGTCGATTCTAAGTGGATAGGTATTCATCCAAGATTGATTGGAGACCTCGGTGTAGATGTTGAGATTGACCTCCCTGTACCCATTGTTGGTGAGGTGACAATACAAGGAAGGGGGGTTTGGGTCTGCTGGAATCACAACGTAGGCGTTGGGGAGCAAATCATCACAATCGAGGGTGATGGTGTATTCATCGACCACTTCTACTGCGAACAAAACGAAATCATCGATGTGGATTCCAGCGTTCGCACCTGAAATATCGGCAATCTTTGAGTAAGACATCATGAAAGATTGGTCATTGTGAACGTCGGTCATGTTGAAGATGGCCTGAGTCCAATCATTCTCGGCCGAAGAGATTCCTGCCTGAGTCAGGTTGAGTTCTTCTATGTCAGAGGGCTGCATACCCCTTAGAATCTCCATCGCCATCTCATCACCTGAAGCCATCGAGCCCCATGCTTGAGTGGCCCAATGAATTGAACGATAATCCGAATCTATGAGAGTAACCAGACAGAATGGAACACCGTAGGCGGCCCCAATATCCCCGTCATTGGTGCCAAATCCAAAGCCGTGGCCGGGGTCCTCACAACTTGATGCGGTTGGAACCCACCCCAACTTCAGCATGTCTACCGTGTTTGAAGCGTAATTTCCACCACCTGGGTCGGAAATGCGCCAATGTTTGCTACCAATTGCGGCAGATGAATTGTCGGTCTGCCAATCTGAACCTCCGCCATAGATGGCGTGGGCTTGGCGATCGGTATAGGACAGTGGAATCCATATGGGGATGTTGTTCGCATAGGTCCCCTCCATCCGATCGTGCATCAACGCAATCGGGACTTGCTCTTCGTAGATGTTGTTTAATTCTGCATCGGGATTCTCCAAACCCGAGACGGTGGTTTGAATGGTTCCGCGAAAGATGATGCCACCATGTAAAGTCCCATCATCATCGACGATGCTGTGTGCAGCATTAGGTACCCACTCAATGATTTTAACATCCTGCTGACCACCGGCAAGAGAGAGATTGAAGTGCCAGGTTTGAATGACGTAACCAATTGGATGAATGGCTTCCAAAGTTCCGATGGCATCGACCGAGGAGAATCCAGTTCCGGCATTCTTGAAGGTGATATTCGCCGCATATCTGGTACCTCGGAGAAGGTAATCCATGGTTTCGCCCCCCGGTTGGAGCCAAGTCTCAGCCGCATCAGATGAATTTCCGACACCGATGTCGACAATCGTCACATCGATTAGATCCCGACCGGATGTATCCTGAACTTCAAACAAGGAGAGTTCAGCCTGAGGAACCAACATCGGAGCGAGAGAGGCAAAACACAGTACGATGAACATCAGGGTGGTTTGGCCATTCTTCATAGCAATCAACAACTTCGCCAACCGCGAGCCTGTCTTAAGGTTGGTTGAACCCTGTCTATGACAGGGTAAACCGTTACGGCCAAATCAAGACGCGAGGTCAATCGCATCCTAACCGACCTTTTCTGCCGACACACTCTTGAAACCCAGAGGGGCCAACAGTGCTGTTGTCACTGGGAAAAAGTACGCTGATTGAGCGGATGTGGCTGACCATTGTGGTCGGATTGCAGGTGTTCGTCGCACCGATTCTTGCATTTACCGCCACCTACATTCTAGACGTCGATTGGGACACATACACGTTTTCGTTGCAGATCAATCTGCTGCCGTGGATTATCAGTGCCGCAATGATGTACGGAATCATCTCATTGATTCTCGGTTTGGCCGTGGGTGGATACATGCCGAATCGGGTGGCTGATGCCGGTGGATGGTGGGCAATTATGGGGTTGACTACGAGAAAGAGGGATGCTGATTTAGTCGACAGAGCGCGGCTCAACCTCACACAGTCACCTTATGGGAAAGTGACCCGCATCGTACATCAGGAAGTGAGGGTGAATGGACGGCCATTGCTTGAGGTACACGGTGGTCTGCAATTGCTTGCAGCACCACTGCAGATTGTTCTAATCATGCTGCCCCTTCTAGTCCTGAGATTCGTGCCCGGCGACTGGCTACAGGATCGGCGATTGCTCGAACTGGCGCTGCTGGTATACCTCGCAGGATTGGTGGTGGGTTTGCGGATTTTCCCAAAGTTTGCCTCGAAGGTCGTCGGTGTCGCCGCAATTGCCAGACGGATTCTGGTCGATCGTACCAAACTAGGTTGGCTGTTCCCAGTTCTCTTGTTGTGGATTATTGAACGAGTCATCGTTTCAATCGCCTTCCAAGGTCTCGGCCTCGATTATGGACGATGGCAGGATGTTGAAGTTGAACGAGGATTTCTGAACGCAATTCTACCCGTAGACGTCGATATTCCCGAATCCAGTTTCCTCGATCTGTTAGTGGCACTGTCTCTTTTGCCATTAGCGATTTTCACCACAATGGCTGTCCTTGGCGGGGGTGAACAAGACCCACCGAAATGGTTGATCGGCAACGAGGATGATTGGGTTAATCTGTATCCTGATGAGGACGAAGTAGTAGGTCTACCAGCCCCAGGGGAAACCACAGAAGGCACTGGTAGTGACGTCCATGAAATCGAAGATTTACCTAAAGATGAAGAAGAGGACGAATCATTCCTCTTCAGTGACCTTGCCGAGGAGCTCGACGCCTTGAGCGACGATTGAGTCGTGTGGGAAGGGTGAACGCCCATCCATCAAGAGGACTCGGAAGGAACCCATCAGTAGCCCATCCGAACGCATTCGACCCAAATCGGGACGAGGGACATTCATGGCCACACTGCGGCAATGAAGACAACGAATGGCACGAACCTCCCATTGCAACAATTGACGTTGACAGCAAACTGTTTCTGGTTCGCGCAGATTATTGATGTCTTGAATGAGGGAAAGAGGGAGAATGCCGAAGCCACTGTTCGAATCTTGTGGAATTGCTCGCGAAATGACAAACCAAGATACACCGGCAACCAATCCTAGAGCAAAAGGCTCAGGTGAGGATTTGATGATTAGGAGGCCCATAATCAATGGCAAAGCGGCTACGACCCAACACATTGCGTGTACGCGACGCATGAGCAACAATCTCTGTATCAGAGGTATACCAACAGGAATTGGATCAGGGTGTGGTGTCAAATGACGTTCCATATTGATGAATCGTGTAAAAAACAGGAGGGGGAGGCGAGGAATAATCATTCCAATAAGCAAACCGACGATGAGACGGGTCAAATCCGCACCCATTGACATTGGCCCACCTCAGGCATCATCTCGGAGTTTGTTGAGAACAATCTCGACCTTGTCCATCCCTAGTGAAATGTCTTCGCGGCCAATTGTATATGCAAAGCGAAGATGACCTTCGCCAGATTCTCCAAAAGCAGTGCCTGGTGAACAAAGAACACCACCCTTGAGCAATTCGATGGCGACTTCCACTGAATTCATCCCAGGAACTTCGACCTTGGGGAAAACATAGAATGCACCTTCAGGAACATGGCAAGAAACACCGTCCATGGCATTCAGACGTTCACATATGAGGTTGCGGCGAGCTAAGAATTCCTTTGTCATGAGAGCTGGATAATCATAGGCCTCCTCAAAAGCCGATAAAACGGCGTACTGCATAGCATCATTACTACAGGCTGTAACATAATATTGCAACTTGATAAGTTGCTTCATAGCATCCAGGTTGGTAGAAAGAATGTATCCAATTCGCCAGCCCGTCATGGCGAATGTCTTTGAAAATGAATTGACCAACAGAAGTTTGTCGTATCCGGTTCCTAGAAACGATACGTGTTCAGAACCGTAGATGATACGATCGTATACTTCATCGCTGATAATCCACAGATTATGTCTGCGAGCGAAATCCAACAATTCGTCGCGTTGTTCAACCGTGATGGTCGCTCCCGTGGGATTGCTGGGGAAATTGTACAGAATCACCTTGGTATTCTCATCGACTAAGGTTTCCAAGGTTTCAATCCGTGGGACGAATTCATGTTCGAACAGGCAAGGATAGAATCGAGGTTCAGCACCACACAGAGTAGCATCAGGAGCATACAAGGGGAAATAGGGCTCGGGCAGTAGAATGTTGTCGCCAGGATTGAGGGTGGCGAGTGAGCAGCAAAGCAGTGCATTGGTGCCACTCATCGTCATGCACACGTTTCGCTCATCGAGATCCGGTTGGACTGATGCCCAGTCTTCAGCAATTCGCTTGCGTAGGGCGGGCAATCCGGCGGTGGTGGTGTATTTGTTGTGACCATCCCGCATCGCACGGCACATGGCATCGATGGCCTCTGTAGGTGGCTGAAAATCAGGCTCACCCAATCCGAAGGAGATGACATCGTCACCCGCCATATCGAACATCTTTCGTACGCCGGTCGGCTCTATCGCCAATACGCGGTCGGAAAAGCCGGCCATGGTGGGCCGGAACAGCCTCTTACCCTTAAGCGGTTTGAGAGATTAATCGGTCAATCAATTCGGCTTTATTTCCGGACACCGGTAAACCTTGTTCAGACAATCGTTTCTTCAATTCAGCAACGGTTAGGGTGGAGAAGTCTTCCTCAGGCAGAAGTTCGGCCTCAAAAATTTCCTCTTCTTTGCCCTGTATAGCCGAACCCTGCCTCATCATGAGGAATCCAATAAGAACTCCAAAAATGGAGATGAGAGTAAGACTACCTCCGATGATGACAAGCATCGATAGGCCCTGTGAGGAGGAGGTGCCACTGCCAGTGACATCAACGAGGACGGGCAAAGATTGCTGAGCGCCTCGAATAGCACGAACCTCGACAACCTGTTCGCCAGATGGAACACTGGATAGATCGAGCGCCACGGTCCAGTTGAAGGGCATCAAGGGACCTAATTCCTCAGGCACGGCTTCGTAGGTCGCCTCCTTCCAAGAACCATCACCAATTCGATACTGAACTGCTGAAATGACGTCGGATTGCGTCCATGCATGTCCGGTGATGATGACCTTGCCACCCGAATTGGTTACATTCAACATGTGGTTCTGAATGGTCCAGTCAATGCTTGAACTCTGATTTGTCTCGGCAAGATGTAAGGCAAGTTCTACAGCGGCGCGAGCATCGATCATCCCGTATCCGAAATCTCGATTCCAGTAGGGGTCGACGTCAGGGTTAGAGGCGGGACCTCGACGCTCGGCAGTTTGCTTGAGGACCTCTTTAATCGCCATCGGATTCAGGTCAGGATTCGCCTCAATAACCAGAGCGATGACACCTGTCACCGAGGGGGTCGCATAGGAGGTTCCCGAACCGCGACCAGTGTAGGTGTTATCGCTAGCATCACCGAGTCCCAAGAAATTGGTACATCCACCACTTGTGACACACCCTTCGGCTTGGATAATGTTAGTCCCTGGTGCTGAAATTTCTGGCTTCAATTCGTTCACCGGATTGCCATCACCATTGTCCCGTCTTTCTCCACGCGAAGAATAGCCAGCGACCGTATCGTCATTTCGATCGATGGTGTTCTTGTCATCGGTTGCACCAACAGTGATAGAAAGCGAAGAGGAACCCATGCCTGATAGTCCATCGTTGTCAGGCCCATCATTTCCGGCAGCAACACTGACTGTCACACCTGCTTCGGTGGCTTCGTTGAGAATGCGACTGTGCATGTCCTCTCCATCGCTACCACCACTCTCATGGCTGGTAATCCCCCAAGACAACGAGATGATGTCAATACCATGCATGGACTCGTTCACACCAGGCCAAGCCGTATCTCGGTTGTCAATAATCCACTGGATGCCGTTCATCGCAGATTCATAGAATTCTTGCGGGATGAGATAGTTCTCAAAGGGGCCGGCACCAACATCAGTGCCAATTCGCACATCGACCAATGTTGCATTCGGTGCGCTGCCATAGTAATCAGATTGAGTTCCGTCCGCCTCTAGGCCTGTGGCAGACGCCATTCCCATGCAAGCAGTTCCGTGCTGATTGCCATCATCGGGATTAAACGAACCATCATCTTCACGAGCAGTTGGAGCGCATGTTGGATCGCTGTGCATGAAACAAACCGCGTCATATCCCGCGATGTGCTTGCCTTCTAATCCGGGGTGTTCACTGTCCACACCCGTGTCGGTCAATGCAATATTGACGCCATATCCAGATACGCCCAATTGCCACGCACTCTCAGGGTATTCTGTGGAATTTCTGGCTTTGACTGCTGGAGTTTGAATATCACCGTAGAAGACAACTTCACCATATCGCTCGACCATCACAACGCCATCAATATGCGATAATTGGGTGACGTTGGAAGCATCAACAGCACCAATCAGAATCGCATCGACGGCCGGAACTACCAACTTAGATGTGAATCCGAGATCTGTCAAGTGTTTCTCATCTTCATCCGTCGGAGTATGATTGTATGAGAGTCCAACCCAAACAGTTCCAATCGCAGATTGAAGACTGTCATGGATGCCATTTCGATCTTCATCAAGACTGGTCCAAGTCCACCAAGGGCCTGTATTCCAAACCAGTGGTTGGTGTTCAGGAATATCAATCGTCCAATCGTAATGAATGAGTTGAGCCCCGTCAAGAGTCTCAAATCCATCATCTGTAGGAGGTGCAATTGTACCAATCATTGGTAAAGTCAACAACAACGAGAGGACCATGGCGAGGGGTGCACGCATTGGTCCCATGTGTACACGTGCGCGCGGACATACCATGAATCCAACGCTCACTCGACTAGAAGAGGTGGGGGCAGAGGGATTCGAACCCCCCTCCACCGGTCTGGAGCCGGTAGTACTACCAGGCTATACTATACCCCCAAGAGTAAACAACGGCCGACGGCAACGATATTTCAACCGAGCGGTGATGCGATGCGCATCTCACTGCTTGTTCTGCTTACGGGCAGCTCGGCGGCGACGGAGTTTCTTGCGACGCCACTTCCATCGCTGATTGCCGGCCTTCTTCCAGGCACGACTTCCCCGCTTCATCGATTCGGCCGACCTACTCCCCGTATATGAGGAAATCGGGTCACTACGGAGGTGATATGTGGGCGATACAGGATTCGAACCCGTGTTCTCGGATTAGAAATCCAAGGTGATATCCAAGCTACACTAATCGCCCGTAACCTAGCGCGGTCGCTGGCCCTTCATGAAGTTCACTTGAATGGACAAGCACACTTCGGGCATCTAGATGGGGCTTTGACGGTGATTCGAGCCCAAACAAATTCGCAATGGCCACAGGTCCAATCTTTGACCTCTTGTTGGTTCAGGGCTTGGTTTCTAATGTCTTGCAGTAGTGGACTTTCAGACAATTTCGGACTGGGTGCAATCGCGTTGACCAAGTCTGAGTGGCGCTCATCATGTTCGGTCATTCCTGCCGCATGTAGCAATTCATGAGCCAACGTATGTGAAAAGAGCAGATGGTCCTCGGCAAGAATCGGATGAAGTCCAATGGTCACAGGGCCTGGAGGGAGGTGTTGTCGCTTACGGGCTTCGATCTCGTGTGGGTGCATCTCAAAGCAAGTATTACCAAGTCGGTCTGCTTCCATTTCTAGCCATTCCACGCGCACGCGCGCGAGGTGAGAAAGGAAAGGGGCCTCATCTGGAGAGACTATTGTGGAAATTGTTTCAAGCATTCCTTCAGGGATTTCTGGTGCAGTGTCAGGCACAGTTCTGGCGGTGGCCGTGGCTGACACATAGCGGGTCAATCGGCCACCAAAAGTGCTGCCCGCCATGCTCTTCGTGACAGGTTGGAGAGGCTTAAATGAGCGGGGCCGGTCGTCGGGGCGCAATCAAGTCTAATTGGATGTAAATGGGCGCTTAGATCAGCTGGAAGATCGCTTGAGTGGCACTCAAGAGGCCGGGGGTTCAAATCCCCCAGCGTCCACCATAATTCAAGATAGGTGACCCTCTAGTCCGTACAATGCGACAACAGTGCATGGCTTTCTTCGTCGCCTTGCTGATGTTTCCTTCCTTCGCAGGTTGTATGGGTTCCAGTGAACCTGAACCTTCTGCTTCCGATCTTTAGATTGTGCCGGAGATTCTGACG
>JAPYUB010000047.1 GCA_029942125.1 Candidatus Thalassarchaeaceae archaeon
TCTGGCTCGAGACGATATCCACGGCGCTGCTTGCCTAGGGATTATCGAGAAGGGCCATACTCAGCATGGACTAGCCATGGGACAATCCGTGATGCAGAGTATCATCGATCTGCAACTCACTTGGGACAAACCCGTGGGATTGGGGATTATTGGACCCGGGGCTGAACCGGAACACATCGGGCCGAGATTGGAGCCACACGCAAGAGCTGCAATTGCTGCAATCTCTGCAATGTCCTAATATCGAAATCGAGGATAGAAAGGACCTCTCTTTCGAAATGTCGAATGCCATACACCTTTCAGCACTTGTTTGGAGAAGCGCCACCAAGAACCAATCGTTCTGAAGGGGTGAATAATTAATCTCAATGGATTTCCCCAATCTGAAATCGGATACTTCAATTGACCCAGCATGCCTTCGGGTAGGTCATCATCAACTCCATATTTCTCTGGGCGCTTGTCAGAGGGCATGTAATAGGTCCCGAATATGATATCCCACATGGGAAGGAAGCCGGCATAATTTGAGCAGTGAGCCTCCGTCTCGTTGGCATGATGCCAGTGATGGAACTCGGGTGTCGGAATCAGACGATGCAATGGACGCAGTTTCCAACCTACATTGGCGTGTAGGAATAAACCCGTGATGATTTGAAGTGCGGCGAGGATTCCACTGGTCTCAGGACTGAATCCGGCGAAGATTAGGAAAAAGAAACCAGGGCCAATCAAAGCGAAATCCATTGGGTGGACTCGAAATCCACTGATCCAATCCATGTGCTCAGGGGAGTGATGGATGGAATGGAATTTCCAGAGTTCGGGGACCTCGTGATACCAACGATGCGCCCAATATCCAAAGAAATCGAACAGGAGGAAGGCTACGAGTGGTTGGATGTAGCTTGGAATCATATCGACTAGGCCGAAATAAAGGACGATGAGGCCTAGAACCCAAGTGAAAGAGAAAAAACTGATGAGGACAGCAAAAATGATGCCGAATATATTGAGGAATGGTTGTGAAAGTGCATACGATACATCAAGAGTCCACTTTGGCCGCCTAACCTTCTGTCCCTTGTGTCGAGGAAATATCTTCTCCATTGGAACAACTAGGATGAATAAGATGATGACAACGATGAGGGATTCAAATTGATAGTACCATAGAGAGAAACCGACGATGGACAGGACAATGATTCGACCGAGTAACATCCAGTACCAAGCAGGTGGAGCTGGCATGACGGGTAGACCATCGCTGCCAATTGCATCTGGCTCAATCATTGTCTCCATTGTCCTCGATTACAACTCCATTACCTCGCTTATCAACGATGTGGGTTGTTGATTAATCAATATGGATAATGGATTGTGTTTATTCACTGTCAAGATTGAAGAGATGTCGCGCGCGCCAGCAACCTATGGGCAAGGATGTGCGCAACGTCATCATCATCGGTTCGGGTCCCGCCGGTTACACGGCAGGCCTGTACACTGCACGCGCAATGCTGGACCCACTGATGTTCGCGGGATACATGTCAGGTGGACAATTGATGCTGACCAGCGACATCGAGAATTTCCCAGGGTATCCTCAAGGAATCGGGGGGCCAGAGATGATGATGGATCTGCGGACCCAAGCTGAGAAATTTGGACTTGAGGTTCAAGATCGCAACGTCAGCAGTGTCGATTTCAGTTCCCGACCATTCAAGATTGAGACCGAGGGTGAGGACTATTTTGCCAATGCAGTCATCATCTGCACAGGTGCTGAAGCCATTTGGTTGGGTGTTGAAGGAGAAGAGGCACAGAAAGGACGAGGAATCTCAACCTGTGCGACCTGTGATGGTGCGTTTTTCCGCGATGAGGAAATCATCGTCGTGGGTGGAGGCGATTCAGCCATGGAGGAAGCAACCTTCCTCACTCGATTCGCCTCAAAGGTGACTCTAGTTCATCGCCGGGAAGTCTTCCGTGCATCCAAGGTCATGCAAGAGCGAGCAGAGAAACATCCGAAGATTGAAATTCAAACATTCCGCCAAGTCAAGAAATGGTTGTCCGACGAAAATGGGCTAACCGGTGCGATTCTCGAAGACCCTCGTGATGGAAGTGAGCATGAGATTGCCTGCACCGGTGCATTCATCGCTATTGGACACAAACCAATCACGCAATTCCTCGATGGACAATTACAGACCGATGAAGAAGGATATCTGATTCACAGCGAACTGACGATGACAAATGTGCACGGCGTCTTTGCAGCGGGTGATGTCGTCGACAAGCGCTATCGTCAGGCGATTACCGCAGCCGGTCAAGGCTGTGCAGCAGCGATAGATGCCGAGCGTTGGCTTGAAGACAACGTCCACTGAGCGAGGGGTATGGAGGACCTCACCCCCGCCGACAAGGCGAGGTACGCGCGGCACCTTACTTTGCCTCAGATTGGCGAAACAGGTCAAGCTAAACTCAAGGCATCTAGAGTCTTCTCTGTGGGAGCAGGTGGCCTTGGATCACCGGCGTTACTGTATCTGGCAGCAGCCGGTGTGGGTCATCTCACAATTATCGATGATGATACAATTGAACGAAGCAACCTCCAACGACAGATTCTGCACGCAGATGAGGATGTGGGGGCATCCAAAGCCGAATCTGCAATGTCACGATTGAAACAACTGAATCCTTCAATCTCGATTGACGTGCACTCGGTACGATTGACATCTGAAAATGCATTGAATCTATTGGCCGAACACGATATTGTCATTGATGGGACCGATAATATCCCAACTCGATATTTGGTTAGTGATGCATGTGAAATGCTTGACATTCCATGGGTCTATGGAAGCATTTACCAGTTTGAAGGACAAGTTTCGGTATTCAATCTGGATGGGGGACCTAACTACCGAGATCTGTTTCCAACACCGCCTCCTCCCGAAGCCGTTCCCTCTTGTGAGGAAGGAGGGGTTCTCGGTGTTCTGCCGGGGGTCATCGGATCCATTCAAGCGACTGAAGCAATCAAGGTGTTGCTCGAGATAGGTGAACCTCTGCGTGGACGACTTCTCGTCTACGATGCATTGGAGATGTCGATGAGAACACTGAACTTTTCTGACATTGAAAGAGAACCTATTACAGAACTCATCGATTACGAGGGATTTTGTGGTGTCAAGACTGGAGTAATGCCTTTCGAAGAGATTGGGCCGAGCGAGTATCTCGCACGGAGAAAGGAGGGTTGGAATCCACTGTTCATTGACACGAGAAACGACGTGGAAGCAAGTATTGTGACGCTACCGAACACCGATGCACTGATTCCACATGTGGACATTCTGATAGCAAATTTGCCTAAAGAACGAGACATCGTATTCTATTGTCGAACCGGGGGGCGTTCGGCAATGGCCGCTTATGCACTTGCTCAAAATGGATTTAATGAAACGATGTTATACAACCTCACTGGAGGAATCCATGCTTGGCATGTCGAGATTGATGAATCGGTCCCAAAGTACTGATAATTTGGCATTTTGAATGACCATGTTCAAGGGTCGTCGATAACGGCCGTAGGCCGTTCTCATGGCATCAATCATCGTAGCAGACGAACAGGAGGGGCGACGCAACCTCCTTGCGGGTACTCTGGAAAGAGAGGACTATTCAGTCACTAGAGCCGGGACACTGCGACAATGTGAAGGCACTGCTCTTGCGACCATGCCTGATGTGGTTCTCATCGATGGTGGATGGAATACAGGGGATGCCATCGATGCGGCAAGTAGACTTTCTTCGGATCCTGAATTTGCCCTCAAATGCCGAATCGTTATTCTCTCTACTAATGTTGGTAATGAGTATCTTATCTCGGCGGCCAAAGCCGGGGTCTCAGAGGTTCTGAGTAAACCCGTTGACATGAACAGGCTTCTCGTCCAGTTGGACAAGCATGCGAAGAAACTCTTTGTTGAGCCTCCTGCCGATATTCGAACCGGAAGCGGAAGTGGATTCTTTGAGGTCAGCGTCTCACCAGGAGACCCCTCGTGGTCGCTCCCGATTCTGCAGGAATTATTGGGCGAAGGTGCCATCGACACTGCCTTCGTTAGTGATTTGGTTTCACGCATGGATGAAGATATTGAAATTGGACATGATGTCCTAGAACGCCTTCTAAGAATGGCCTTTGATGATTTGATTCTAGGCGCAGAGGTCAGTGTCGAAATTGATGATGGCATGCCGGAAAAAGAACGTGAAGCCGCCATTGCAGCCGCCAAAGCAGAACGCAGGTCGAGACTCATCGATGCCATGGAATCACAGGCCGAGATTATCGAAGGTGAATTGGATGAGCAATTGGAACGGCTCATGGACCCACCCGATAAAGTTGCCATATTGACCGAGTTCACAGGAATGATTCCTCTCGATCCAAACACTTTGAAGATGACCAGATTGTCTCTGGAAATCATTCGAGATCTCTTCTGGAACATGGGCATTCCTGTACGAGAGTATCTTGGAATGTACTCAACACAGTTGGAAGATGCGCAGCAAATGGTTGAGGATTGCCTTGAAGCACTCCCTGAGGCCCCTGACGAAGAGGAGTGAAAATGCCAGATATTTCACCCGCAAGAAAGGGATTGAGGTTCACTGAAAGACGTGGTCACATCAAACACCTGCGACAAAGTCAGCTCGGTCTGAATCGCTGGAGAGTCGGCTTAGGGATTCTTTTCATTGCCACATGCATTGTAATCGGATTCTTGCTCTTCAATAATCATAAAGGCGTAATTGAAATCTTTGAAACGGCCGGTAATTGGGGCTTGTTTGGATTTACAGTGGGCCTTTCTATAGCCGTAATTATTCTCCTACCTACGCCATTAATCAAGATATTTGCAGGAGTAATATTTCCCTTACATCTTGCCATTATTGTCAATTTCGCAGGAGCGATGATTGGTGGAATCGGAGCTTTCCTTTTCGGCCGTTGGCTGTTTCGAGAGGGGTTAGTGGAAGCGATTGCGAACAATCCGAAACTACAACGGATCGATGCGGCGATTGGTGAAAAGAGCCTGCGAATATCCTGCCTCATTCGTCTTTCGCCCGTCATCCCTGATGAGTGGCTGAATTACATTCTCTCAGCGGGACCGGTCAATCTCAAAACATTCTCAATCTCAAATTGTGTAAGTGTCGTTTACTGTATTGCTTACGCCTACTATGGCTGGGCATTCGGGCAAATAGTTCTCCAGGAAGGAGGGTTGCAATCATTCTCTGAATCGTCTGGAGCCGTAATGATGTTGATTGGTGGGATGGTGGCAACAATCCTCGTAACAGCGATTGTAACTCGGATTACAATGCAAGCACTGAGTGATGTAGTCGGTGATGTGGAGGGGGCATAATTGCTCGAAGGATTAGACCCGTATCCTTTGTATGCCGTACTGCGGTCGAAGGTTTCGGAGGAATTAGTATGACGCAATCTGAACTACCCAAGATATGGGGTGAAGATTGGAAACCACGAACCCATTTGGATTTCACTTCTGAAGTAAAAATGGACGATTTGAAGGCGGAACTCATTCGATTCATCACTGAACGTCACGACGGACATCTTCGCCTGATTGGATGGTTGTTTGACGAGGTTCGTGGAGACGAAGAAACTGAGAGTTTAGACGGACCTGCTTTTCATCTGTTCAGTGAGGCTCTTGTGAAGAAATTGTCCGATAACCTCGCCAATCGGGCAGAAGAAGCCGGAATCATGGCCACCGAGATTATTCCACGAAGAGGCGGCGCGCTTCATCTTTCTCGCAGAACCAAGCGTTTCCTTCTGGATGTCAGACTTTGCCTTCGTCGAATTGCTCACGAAGCGACCGTGACAATCGATCAGCGATTTGAATGGCAACGTTGGATGACGCGGACAAGAGCGCTTGATGAACAACTCAAGGACATCTTCGCCACAGGGGTTCCCACACCGGATGGCGGTAAATTCGGCGGCAAAGGATTTCGCTCAACTTGGCAAGAAGGAATTGTCGCCTGTGCAACTGCACTGAACTTAGCGAAGGATCTTCCTTCAGGTTCTCAACATACTGGCGACGTGGCTGCACCAATGATTCGAGATATTGGATTGGCCATGGCGATGGGGCAAACGCCAACCGATCTGTTTGCGGCTCAAGTCGGTAAATCCGGTTCACACATGGATGGTGGAAGAAAAGGAGCTGGCGGACGCGACCTCCACATTGGGGATCTGTCTCTAGGGGTGTTGCCACCAACGGCACCGTTGCCGATTGCCAGTGCGACCACAACTGGAATCGCTCTAGCCAGCCAACGTTTGGGGATTGGCAGATTTCAATTCGCACCAGTGGGCGAAGGGTGCTCATCCTCGGGAGAATTCTGGGAAGCGATGAACTTCGCAGGAGCCAGAGGGTTGCCGATTGCTTTCATGATTCAGAATAATCAAATCGCCTTGGACACGTTCACGGTTGGACAATCTTCCGCGGAAACGTGGGGGGACAAAGGCGCAGCGATGGGAATGCCGGCATGGACAATCGATGGTTCACATCCACAGCACTTCTACTCAAGTGTCGCTGTCGCACGTGAGTTTGCCCTTGAAGGAGGAGGCCCTGTTCTAATTCACGTAGAAACCATGCGAGGATGTGGGCATGCACACCATCACGATGACCTCTATCTGGGTGCACCAAGCGGAACTCCGCCTGGTTATGTCGACAAGGATTTGCTCGCTTATTGGGAGGCAAAAGATCCGCTGCCTACGCATCGGAATTTGCTGATGTCACTGGGCATTGAAGAAGCGACGCTAACCGAAATGGAAGATGCAGAGAAAGCCTTTGTCGAAGAAGGCCGAACTGCGATGGAAGCGATGCCATGGCCTGAAGGCGATAGCGTCCGATATGGAGTGACCTCACTCCACGATGCAGACACACACGCCATGCAGTTTGAGCGACTGAACAATCCTACTGAAAGCACAGAACAATCTGTAGAAAACGGACATGTGACCCTAGAATTCTCGGATGAGGCGAATGCTTGGTCCTATTCACGCGCCATCCAAAATGGGATGGTGGCAATCGCCGAGAAATATGGAGCCTCAGCGGTGTTCATGGGTGAGGACATGGAAATATCCGGTGCCTTTGGAATGAATGTGCCGCTGAAAAATCAAGGTCATTCTGATTTGTTGTTGGATATGCCCCTCTCTGAAGCGGTCATCGTCCATGCCGCAACCGGCGCTGCTCTTGGCGGCATGCGTCCAGTGGCTGAAATCCAGTTTGGTGGATTCGCTGCACTAGCGATGAATGCCCTCATCAACAATGCAGCTCAACTTCGTTGGCGTTGGGGCGCAGATGTGCCGATGGTGGTGAGAATTCCACTGGGTGCCAAAACTCGAAGTGGGCCTTTCCATGCCAACATGATCGAATCATGGTTCATGAATGACCCAGGGCTGGTCATCGTCTTCCCATCCAACCCACAAGATGCTTACGATCTTCTAGTTGAGGCAGCCGCATTGCCTGACCCTGTGGTCTTCCTTGAACATCTGGGAATGTATGGATTGCGAGGTGGAATGACTGGATGGGGGGATCGTATCCACATGCAAGTGGATACAGAAAGTGTGTCTAAAGCCATAAAGTCAGGGGATACTTACAAATTGGGTAAAGCGAATGTTGTACGAGGTGGAAGCGATGCTACCATCGTCACTTGGGGTGCGATGGTTCATGTCGCACTGAAGGCCGCTGAAAACCTTGCATCGGAAGGCAAGGAAATCGAAGTAATCGATTTGAGGACACTAGCTCCATTCGATTCGAATACCTGTGTAAACAGTGTCGCAAGAACTGGGCGATTGCTGGTATTGCAGGAATCCCAGTACACGGGTGGCCTTGGGCATACAGTCAGTAGTCGAATACAGGAACAATGTTTCTGGAGTCTAGAAGCACCACCGGTTGTCATTGGTGCCTTGGACACCCCGGTTCCTTTCGCCCCGACTCTGGAAGATTATACGATTCCCACAGCCGAATTGGTTGCCGAACATCTACGGAAATTATGTACCTAAGACTAAGACGGAGAATCAGGTGGAAGGTACATGGTCGACTTCACGCTCTCTGAAGAACAACTGATGTTGCAGGAGTTGGCGCACGAGTTTGCTATGGACAATGTTCGACCTAATGCAGAACACTGGGATGCCAATAGTGAGTTCCCGATCGAGGCGATTAAAATTGCGCATGAATTGGGCTTGATGAATCTACACATCCCAGAAGCCTACGGTGGCATGGGCATGAGGACCATGGATGAAGTTCTCGTGCAGGAAGAGTTTGCTTGGGGAGACCCGGGCTTTGCGACTGCGGCCTATAGCAATGGCCTGACTGCTGCACCGATTATCACAGGAGGAACTGAGGAACAGAAAGCCAAGTATCTCGGGCGCCTGACCGAAGCACCACGAATCGCATCCTATGCTGTCACCGAACCTGGAGCAGGAAGTGATGTAGCCAGCATTCAAACCACAGCCGTCAAAGATGGTGATGACTACATATTGAATGGTTCAAAGATGTGGATAACTGGTGCTGGAATGGCGGATTGGTTCTTCGTTCTCGCATACACCGACAAAACCGCGGGCTACAAGGGCATGAGTGCCTTCATTGTCGATGCTGGTTGCGATGGCCTCTCCTTGGGTAAGAAGGAGACAAATATGGGTCAGCGGGCTAGCGATACCCGCTCTATCAATCTCGAAAATGTACGCGTCCCCAGTGCAAATCTCGTCGGAGGCGTCGAGGGTAAGGGCTGGTTCAATGCCATGACTGCATTCGACCTCAGCCGCCCGAACATCGCCGCACACGCCACGGGAATCAGTCGTGCGGCGTTCGAGCATGCGCTGCAATATGCGGATGAGCGCGAGACCTTTGGCAAGAAGCTGCACCAGCATCAGGCCATCCAATTCATGCTCGCCGACATGAAGACCAAGATCGAGGCGAGCCGTGCACTCACATGGAAGACCGCGTGGGAAGCAGACAATGGTATTCGAAATACAGAGAGTGCGGCACACGCCAAGAGATTCGCCGCAGATACAGCAATGGAAGTCACCACGGATGCAGTGCAGGTCTTCGGCGGTTATGGATACTCAGAAGAATATCCTGTCGCTCGTCTGATGCGTGCCGCTAAGGTCCTGCAGATTTTCGAGGGTTCGTCTCAGGTTCAGCGGATGATCATTGGAAGAGAGATGACACGTGGCCTCTGAGGTGACTCGATGAGATGTGTAATTTTGGCCGCTGGGGCCAGTGCAAGACTCGGTCAGCCCAAAGCTCTCCTAGAGATTGGTGGAAAACCCCTGATTCAACATTTAGTCGAGCGATTGGAGGCCACAGGACTTGAGCCAATCATTGTTACCCGGGCTGAAATTAGTGTAGATGTGTTGCTTGCACTGCCTGAACGAATAGTTGTAATCAATCCCAATCCTGACGCTGGACGAACTGGTTCCTTGCAATGTGGACTCAAACAGATTCTGAACACTAAGGGAGGTGAGCGAGCATTCCGACTTCTGGTCGTGCCTGTGGATCGCCCTGGATTTTCGAATGAGTCCCTTGAAACTCTCATGGAAAAAGACGCCTGTGCCTGTCCAGCCAAGGATGGCCGGGGGGGGCATCCCTTGTTGCTCATGCCAGATGATGTGGCCCGAATTAGAACGGCTGATTCTGATACGCCCCTTCGCAATTTGTGCACTCCTGAACGATTCGAAGTTGAAGATTCTCACCTTCATTTGAATCTCGACACCCCTGAAGATATCGAGGTCCTTAGGGACCTCGCAATTTGAGAATGGGTTTGAAAACCGGATTCGGCGTTGGGTATCCCGCGATTGTGCTTAAGAGGAGTAGGAATACCGAGCGGGTCAATGAGGAAGGTTTTGGTCGCTGCATTTTGCTCTGCCTTGCTCATCTTCATGCTTCTTCCAACAACCATCACCGTGATGAGTACAGATATTGAACTCAAGCAAAATGATTCGGTCATTTCAGAAAGTTCAGGTCGATCAATCTCGACGGGAGCACTGGCATGGGAATGGGCGCACAAAGCCGGAGGCTCGAATCAAGACGATCGTAGCAATGCAATCGCCGTGGACTCTAACGGCGATGTCTATGTCACTGGATCATTTGAATCAACGGCCACATTCGGAAGCACCACCCTCAACAGTGCAGGAGACGATGACATCTTCGTGGCGAAAATGAACAGTACAGGTGATTGGGTGTGGGCGATTCGAGCCGGTGGTTCAGGTGTTGACGTGGGAATGAGTATCGCCTTGGATTCTTCTGGTTATGTTTTCCTCACAGGCTGTTACCAAGGAATTGTACAATTCGATACCGATACCATGACTGCACTCGGAGGGGATGATCTGTTTGTAGCCAAAATTTCCCCAAGTAATGGAGCATGGCAGTGGGTCAATGGGGCCGCCGGACAAAATGGTGCGTCAGCCAGTGATTGCGGCACCTCTGTCGCTGTAGATTCGAATGGTTATGCATATGTCACTGGATATTTTCAAGAAGATATTGATTTTGGTTCATCGACCCTGAATTGGGCCGGATTGCATGACATCTTTGTCGCAAAAATTGACACTTGGGGCAATTGGCAGTGGGCAACGATGGCCGGTGGCGCCCAAGGCGATGACCATGCGAATTCAATTGCGATTGGCCCCAATGGAGATGCATTCATTTCTGGATATTACAAATTTACATCAGCATTTGGAAACAATAACCTCACAAGCGTCGCTGGAAAAGATGCGTTCGTAGCCAAGGTTTCACCTCAGGGGAATTGGATGTGGTCTGAAACAATGGGTGGTATCAGCAACGACATCTCCAATTCAATCGTCGTGGATTCACAAGGTGGACTGTATGCATCTGGATATTTCTACAGCACATTTACCGTCGGCAACACCAGTTACGATGCTGGCGGTAGTATGGACACCTTTGTGGTCAAAGCATCTGATCAGGGCAGTTCAATGGTTTGGGAGTGGGTCAAACGAGCGAGTAGTAGCAACGAAAACAGTGGTGAAGCACTGATTCTTGACTCAAATGGTGACTTGATTCTTACAGGTGGATTTGGGGGCACAATCTCATTCGGTAGTTCGATTCTGACCAGCAATGGCAACAAGGATGTCTTCGTGACAAAACTCGACCGCAATGGAACGTGGGGTTGGGCAGAGAAGGCATCGAGTGGTAGCGATGATGTCGGACTTGGAATCGGAACGGATTCTCAAGGGAATCTATACGTTGCAGGTTACTCGGTTTCCCAGAACACGATTTCGTTCGGTAGTGTTAATCTGGCCTCCAGTGGAGGGTTCGACGCCTTCGTCGCAAAGATGTCGAGCGATTATGATCAAGACTCCGTTCCAGATTCACTGGATACTGATGACGATGGAGATTTCATCCTCGATGTTTTCGATGGTTGCAATCCATCACCATTTGGATTCCAATCTCTCTCTTCCACCGACCATGATGGCGATGGGTGCCGAGATTCAGATGAGGATTTGGATGATGATGGAGATGGAATTCTCGATGAAAATGATGCTTGTCCAAGAGGCTTGACCGGTTGGATACCCGGCAATACAACAGACATCGACATGGACGGTTGTTTGGATGCCATCGAAGATTATGACGATGACAATGACGGGTTCGAAGATTACCTAGATCTCTGTCCAAGAGAATATGGAAATTCAACGTATGACTATGAGGAGGGGTGTCCCGATTCAGATGGAGATGGAAGACCCGATGTGAAAGATCCATTTCCGGGAGATTGGACTGAGTGGGAAGATTCTGATGGAGATGGAATTGGAAACAATTCAGATGCGTTTCCCAATGACCCCACACAGACCCTTGACTCAGACGAAGATGGGTTTGGGGACTATCCCTTTGGCAATTTCCCTGACGGTTGCCCAGATGAATTCGGAAACTCTACCATCGATTATTTCGGATGTGCTGATTCAGATGGAGATGGTGTCAGTGACATCAACGATCGATTCCCGAACGACCCAGAATTGTGGGAAGACACGGATGAAGATGGAATCGAAGATGAATTGGATGCATTTCCATACAACCCCACACAATGGAATGATACGGATGGCGATGGATTTGGAGACAATCCGATGGGGTCCAGTGCGGACAAATTCGTTGACGATGAAACCCAATGGTCAGATGTTGACGGTGATGGTTACGGCGACAATCCAAACGGGAATATGCCCGATGCCTTCCCCTTAGACCCCACACAATGGCAGGACTCGGATGGGGATGGGCATGGAGACAATCCAAGTGGAAGCATGGCGGATGCTTTTCCCTTCGACTCTACTCAGTGGATTGACGAAGACAATGATGGATTGGGTGACAATCCGAACGGGAACAACTCGGATCCTTACCTCTTCGACAGTGACAATGACGGTTACGACAACAGCATCGATCCGTTGCCATTGTATCCTACACCAGGTGACAAAGACAACGATGGAGTACCTGACGAAAATGATTGGGATCCAGATGACATCACTGAGTGGTCAGATTGGGACGGTGATGGAGAAGGGGACAATGCCGATATCGATGACGATAATGACAATTGGGATGATTGGACTGAAATGCGAGAAGGAACGGATCCGCACGACCCTAATTCACATCCTGAAGATGGTTTTGAGGTTCTCATTCCTGGGACCAATGTAGTATTGAGTGCTTGGGACCTGATGGGTGTTTTCACAGGCGTGCCTTTGGCATCTTGGTTAATCTTCGGATTTGTGACGCGCAATGGTCGCACTGAGATTTTCGAAGAGAGAATGAGAATGGCGAAGACACGAGAAGAACTGGAAGAGGTTGCCACTGAATATGAACGGGCCTTGATGATACGATTGATTGGCCCGCATCAAGGAATTCGTCTCGAACGTGTCAGAGCTGAACTAGACGATGAGATCGAAATGAGTGAGGCTGAATTGACGGGCGAGGATGATGATCTAGGGCCTGTAGTCACAACGCCCGATCAAACCGATTACACAGAGGAAGAATTGGGCATGGAACCGCCTGCTGATGCCGAGGGAATAATCGATGACAAGGGCTACGAATGGGTGGATCACGATGATGAGAAGTGGTATCGCCACGGCGATTCGTCGTGGATTAAGTGGGAAACCTGATTCAAAGGGTAGCGAAGTAGGCGACCCACTGCGAGCCCATGCGTTCAGAAATTCTGAACACGAGGGTATTATGCTGAAACCCTCGCAACTCTATCGTCAGACGCCGCCTAGATACCTTCGCCCAATCATCCACAGGATGCTGGTTACAGCAAAGGTGCCACCGACAGCGACAGCATCTCTCTCAGTCACATCGACTCCGGCTGCAGAGACGAGAATCACTGTGGTAATGTTATTGTCGTCATCATCGCCTGCTACACGGTTCTTTGAAAGGTCAATATCACCTTCGACCCATGTGACCAGGCCAGCCTCACACGTCGTGCCACCTGCCATGTCTATTGCTTTACCAGGTGCGAATTGAACTTCAACACCTGCATCAATGGTTAAATCCGCTGTTACACGTATGTAATCACCGCTTGGCACAACACGAATTGGACTCATTTCTGCGTCCCATTCGAAGTGACCTACGATTGTGAGATTATTTTTGATGATATTCGCCTCAGTGACAT
>JAPYUB010000048.1 GCA_029942125.1 Candidatus Thalassarchaeaceae archaeon
GGTCAGCACTCCACAATTCGTCAATGGGGCCCCAAGCGATGAAAGTCAGATAGATGATGAGGATGAATGGAATGATTGTCCACGCCAATTCCATCCTGAGATCATCATTCTCTTTTGGGAAAACTCCTGGTTCGAAATTATCTGAATCATTGGCTAAGGATTTTCCATCCGGTGAACGGAATCGTAGAGAGTTGTAGAACAACCAAACCACAACGACAACGAGGACGATTAAAGCCCAGAAATTGAAGATATCAAAGAGGTACCAAAAATACTCTCCGCCTGCTTCCATGGTGTATCCTCAGCCGGCCCGGAGCGAGGACGCTATATGAGCGTTGTCTGGCCCCCCGTAGGGGGGTCAGTAAAAACGATTAAAACTCAATATCCATCCGATTAAATCAAGAATGAATCACGTTCATTGGCTCATGATGGGAGACTGGCCCGAAGGACTCCTACGTGAGGACGATGATGGTGTGATATTGGCTGTCACAGTCCAGCCCGCTTCCAAGCGCGTAGGAATCGTAGGAATCGATATTTGGAGAGGCCGTTTGCAGGTGGCCGTCAAGGCCCAACCCCAGAAAGGAGCTGCCAACGAAGCCGTCTGTGAGTTGCTCTCCGAAGCCTTCGATACACCACTTGTATTCGTCGATATCATTTCTGGTCATCGCTCACGTCAGAAGTCGGTTCGTTTCCGTGAGACTACCCTCTCAGCAATTGAATCTCACTTGGAGGGCTTCCATGCCGAATGATCGTGAAGAGCGATATACCACTGCAGGTCAAGCATTGGGCCAAGCCCGCTTCCGCAATCGCCCTCCACAATATGGAGGCTGTGGATGTCCTGTTCTTGTCGAAGGAAAAAAGGATGTAATCGCCCTGAAAATCATGGGATTCACAGGACTCATTGAACAAGTGAATCGGGGTTGGGATCAATCCCGATTGGTCGCCTACATTTTCGAGACTTATGGCCTTCTCAATAAGGTGGATCAAGGTGCCTCAGTGATTCTACTCATGGATTGGGATCGTACCGGTGGGCGTTTGCAACGAAAGATCGGTGAACGATTGCAAGCCTTTGGAATGTGTATTGACAACGAGACGAGAATGGAATTGGTTCGGGCCATGAAACCTGAAGGTCGTACTGTAGAGGGATTGAAGGCCCACGCTGAAAAATTACGTCCATACATCGATCAAACAGATCCTGGTGGAACAGAAGAAGAATAACTACTCGATATGGATGGCAATTCGAAGATCCAAGCGTCCTTCCAATCCATCTCTAATATGGTCCAATTCAGCCAATCTTCTTGCTAATTCATCCTGTAATTTGGTGATGAGACTATTCTTCATTCGAACCCAACGCGGGTCTGGCAATCTACCTTCTGATCTAGCGTTCCAATCCGCGTCTGCGAGTTGGGCCATTTCACGCATAATCCTTCGATGCCATGCATGTTCTGCATTGTCACGCAACTCACCGATAAGAGGTAACAGACGAAGTTGTTCGCTTTCCAATAATGCGGCTTCAATCGGGTCTAGTAATGCTTGAAGGTCGCTCTCACCAACGACTTCACCCTCGCGCAAGAGTTGCAAAGGTTCTGCCCCATCATCCATTACAGGCGCACCCTCAGAATCGAGATATAGCCAGCGTCTGACGGTGGTTCTGGTTAAACTGTCAACAGTCCAATCGATACAGACACACCATGTGGCTTCGTCAGGTGTTGAATCTAAACGTTCAACTTGTAGAAACAGAGGTGAATCATCTTCATTTTCCGTGAGTAATCGGACGAGTGGATGATGCGGTGTGATGAAGATGTGCTGAGAATTGAGTCTAGCTATATCTCGCTCAAAGATGACATGGAACCAATGGGGGCCTGAACTATTTGCAGCAGTGGTGATGGTATCCTTCCAACCCACAGTATCTTGATCAATTAGTTGCGGGTTCTCCGCCCTTTGAGCTAATTCATGAACCAAATCCCCCTCCAGTCCAAGCATCCAAATTCCTGGCTGACGAGTGGGATGCAATTGGGCGTTTTCTCCGAATTGACACATCATCCAATCTTGCAATTGTTGGGCGTCGATACCAAGGTGATGTCGATGGACTGAATTTCGTAGCGCGGAGATTCCTGGATCGGGACCGACCCATTCGCGTTCTTCATTGGCGCGCTCTTCAAGCCACATTTCTCGTTTGTCCAGTAGTGTAAGAACACCATCATCATCATTCTCTTCACTCGGAGCTTCTGCAGCCGATACCATTCGCAATCCAATCGGTCGGTCTAATTCCGTTCGCGCCACCATTCGCATGGCTTGCCCAAGCATCGGATCAAGCATACCTAGTGCATCTTCAAAGAGTCGGATTCGGTGATAAAGACGATGTAGGATTGCTGCATCAATCGTTCCTTCAACAGCGAGATTGAGAATTTGTATCTCTTCTGCAGTTTGACCGAATCTATCCAGACGGCCGATTCGTTGTTCAATGCGCATTGGATTCCACGGTAGATCGTAATTGACCAATCTGTGGCAGTGTTGTTGATCCAACCCCTCACTGCCCACTTCGCTTGATAGCAAAATATCGAACTCACCATTTCTGAATCGTTCTCGAATAACATCTCTGTCTTGCATTCTAGTTCGACCCGTGATGACCTCGCAACTGATTCCATCAGCAGTCAAACGGCGTTGAAGGTGCTGAAGGGTTGCATGGAAATGACTGAACAGCAGAATTCCACCCGTTTGGTCATCGTTCAGACTTTGTTCAATCCATGAGAGGAATGCATCATATTTTGAATCGGTTTCACCTAACGCTTCAGCGGCATCAATTAATTCGTTCAAGTTCCCAAGTCGACGAAGCATTCGAATTTCGACTTCTTCCAAATCGATGTCATCATCTTCATCCATATCGTCGAGAACCTCACGTGCCTGAGAATGTAATTGACGTACAACATGTCCTGCAAATGCAGGCAGGCATGAAGATGCCATTCGCTCAGGCACAATCAATGCCCAATCGAATACCTCACCATCAGGATGCCTCATTTGTATGAGAGTTCTCGCCCACGCTCGGGCAGCTTCGTAAAGTCGCCATTCTTCTGGTGTGAGTGTGATGTCTAGTGTGATTGCACATCGGCGAGCCATGTGCCAATCCAAATCTCGTCGTCTGGTTCGTACGAGAAGATCGTTCAAGGGTCGTAGGCGACGAATCAAATTCGCCAATCGTCGTCTTGAATTCTCTATTCTCTGTTCACTCCATGCATCCTCGTCTTGAACTATGTTGATTGCCTCTACAAGCCGAGGATCACCTGCAAAACCTATTGTATGCTGAAGCGCTTGGAAGTGGTCAATCGCTCTGGGTAAATTTGGCACCGGTCGTGAAATCCCATCCAATACATCGTTGAGCATTCGGGTCGGCCTCATTGTGCGGAAGAATTGCTCGATTGTTGGCCATCGGTCCGGTGCCAACAAACTGAGTTGTACCCACAGTTCCTCTTCTCGCAGATTGACTGGGGTTGCCGTCATCAGTACACTCTGACGTGAACGCATGGTCAGCAATTGTGCCGCATCATGCAAGCGACTTCGGGGGTTGCGACAATGGTGTGCTTCGTCGATGATGGTCAACATTACTTCTGGCAATGTATCCATCAATTGCTCAAGGGTTGCCGATCTTCGTAAAATTCCGTGACTGACGATGACAATTCTTGGCTCTCCTTCCGTCAATCTCTCGACTATTCTTAGCAGACGACGACCACTGTCAGCTACCTCCGCTTCCAAGTCCCCTCGGTGATGCAATTCTTGCTTCCATTTTGAACGTAGAGATCCTGGGCAGGCAATGATGATGGCACCGGTTTCACCGGTTGCGTGAAGTCTGCGAATGATTCGAATTGCAGAAATTGTTTTTCCAAGCCCCACCTCGTCAGCAATCAGTAGCCCTTGCCAAGGGGATGTTGCCAAACGAGCCGCGGGTACATGTTGGTGTGGTTGATCCTCCCATCGACCAAAGGCATGCATTGGTGCCGCATCACTTGCCGGATGTCTCAGAAGAAGATCGGCCCATCGGAGGTTCGAAGGTAGATTATCGGCCGTTGCCGATATTCCATCATCTCTTGTCCCGGAGACGGCCATAGACCCAACTGTCGAGTGGGCGTTCTTGAACCCTCGGACGGGGATTCCCTTTGTTAGGGAAGTTGAACACCATTTTGTTTGACGGTATTCAACACAACGTGTGTCACAGTTCGGATAATTCCTTCACTGGACAACACGGTTTTCGATAAATCATCCAAGTGCGCGCGGTTGCGCACGCGAGCGAGCACCATCGAGTCAAATTCCCCCGTTACATCGTAGATTGCGAAGACACGTGAATCTTCGGCGATTTTTCGTTGAACCTCCATCAGCTGCCCTTTCTCGATGCGAAGACCGCAGAGCACAGTCATGGTCCAGCCCACTTTTTCAGCATCGATGTGAACGCCATATCCGTGGATGACTCCCATTTCCTCCATTCGTTTGATGCGATTTGACACGGTGCCGAGAGCCACACCGACCTCTTCTGCAATCGAACGCATCGAAGTTCGTGCATCGGCCAGTAGTACCGCAAGGATTTGCCGGTCGACGTCGTCAATCATAATTCGCGGTATTCTCGACGGACCTTGAATCTATGTTGGGGGCTCTTTGTAGAGTGTGAGGTCGAGAACCCACCTGCCCATTTCGTCAACTTCAATGCTCCATTCAGTTTCAATTGTAGTGGTGTCCACTTCGTTCAATCCTCGCTCTGGTTTGACGCGAACGGCAATCGTTCTTTCAGTTCCAGCAGGCAGGTCAATCTCTCTAATTTCCTTTGCTAATCTCCACGGAGGCAACACGCGAACCTCCCGTAGATGCAGATCTCTTAGACCCGCCTTCAAGTGGGCAATGGGTTGACCTTCTGCATCCCTACTCCCCCGTAATCGTGGCAGCATAACCTCTCGTTTCCATTCCGAGCGAACGATGGCTGTCAGGCCTAATATGATGATTCCAAGGGCAAGAAGGCTGGACGCCCGATGCCCAGAATCCTTCGGTCCATTGTCAGGGAGCGGGACATTAATTGCGAGCAAGGCATGATTCTCTTCGGTCATCATATCTGAGAGGAGAATTACAAATCTAAGGCGTTCAGAATCATCACTAGTCAATCCTTTTCCGGGGATGAGTTCACGCTGAACCGTTCCGTTCCCAACGGTAATGGGTGTTGGGTCGTATAGTCGAACAACAGCATGTTGCGAAGGTGTTCGCCCAAACATTTCAATCCCATCTTCAATCAAAATCAAACGCAGAATTCCATTTTCAATTTCCGATAGGGTCTTGATATCCACGGTAACATTGAGAGTTTGTTCATCAGACCAACGAATCATTGCATGTAGTTCTGCATTCGCTGGCATTGATGCGTGATCGACCACTTGCAGTTCTCCAAGTTCGAGATAACGATCGTTGGTCTTCAGCGTCCCTAACTCACTGTCTTCGGGATGCCATGCGATTCGCAGCACCTCATCTAGTGGAACCTCATCATTTACATCCATAGGAAAGTGTTCGACAAAACGAGGGACTTCATCTTCCGAACTGCCTCCGAGTTCCTCTGTGTTCTCGGGGATTGTCCACAAACCCCACCCCGCCATCGTGAGTAGAACGCATGCGACACAGATGGGCGCCCAAGAACCCGCCTTGTCCGTGTCCATGCACCATGCGGGTGGTTGATGGCGCATGAATGTCGCGACTACAGTTCCAGTTTCCATTTGAGGATAAATTGCTCTGACTTGGGCATCATGAGACTGAGCTTTCCGGCTAACCAAGCGGGTATATTTTCGCCAGCATAGTTCAGCAATATTCCACCGTCGCGCTCACTCTGAAAAACATCGCCCAACGTCGAGCGCCCCGGCTCTTCTCCATTGAGCAACCGTTTGAGTAACGTTTCATCAATTTCGAATCGATGCTTCTGTACACGATCTGCTAGAACGTGGAGTCCTGTCGAAACCAATCGATTGTGTTCTCCTCTCAACTTCCAAACTGGTTGACCTGCTTGCAGAACTCGCATCGGTTGCCAATGCCCACCCGGATAGAGTCGATTCTTGGCAGTCAACCGAGGAGTTGCCCACATCCAATCTCGAATTCCTTCTGTGCTGATGTGCGCAAAGTGTCCCCGCCTCCACATGGTTAGTCCTTGCGAATCAATATCCCATTCATCAAACAGCATGAGATCATCTTGCTCTGCAATTCGTAAATCATTCTGTCCGGGAGGTTTCGGTTCAATCGGTATTGGTTCTCTCCCTTCATCACGCGGGTGTGTGCGCGTGGCACGAGCCGAATCATGTTCAATTTCTGTTTGAGTGAAGATAGCAATGAAGAAACCAGAGCCATCATTTTCATCGTTCCATACACGAATACATGATTTTGTTAATTCGGTCATTCCTTGGCGCGTTTTGAGCCCTGGAAACATTTCCTCACGATTCACTTCGGTTAGGGACAACCAAGGGAAGCGTTCGAGAACTATCTCAACCACCTGCTCATTCTCTTGTGGGTCGATGGAGCAGGTCGAGTATACCATACGCCCCCCGGGTCGAAGAAGCAGAGCACCCCTAGAGAGAATGCCCGCTTGAAGTCGTGACATATGTTCTCCATGCAGGGGTTTCCATTTCCTCCAGACATCGGTGTTCTTTCTAGTCGTCCCACTTCCTGTACAGGGCGCATCAACCAATATTCGATCAAAGCCAGGTTGAGCAACGCGTGGAAAGTTGCGACCATCTTCACGAACAACAACCATGTTCAGATGTCCTGAACGTTGCGTGTTTGAAACCAAATGATTGGCTCTCCCCGGATTGGGTTCATTGGCCACGACCAATCCTTGTCCGTCGAGCAATTCTGCGATTTGAGTGGCTTTGGATCCGGGGGCTGCACACAAATCGAGAACTCGATGATTTGGTTGTACATCCAGAGCCTGCACGGGCATCATCGATGCTGCCTCTTGTTGGGTGATTCGTCCGGTTGAGTGTAGAGCTTGTATTTTCAAACGTAGTTCTTCATCAGGACATTTCGCTTTCTCCCAAGGCAGGGTGAATGCGCCCCCAGTTCCAGTGAACCATTCAATCGGGGTCGCTCCCATCTGCAGCAATTCTGAACGTGTCCATTCCACGTCTTGTCGACAAGGATTCATTCTAACGGTTTCGGGCAGCCTCGGAGTTGCTGAATCAAGCCAGATATCGAGTTCACCGGGTCGAAGTTGCGCCACTAGTTTGGCCAACTCACTCTCCGCAGCATGGGCCCGCCAATCCGAAACCATCTCGCCCATATCCTCTGCGAAGTGATGCCGAACTTCAGCACATCGGCGTCGCCCAACCTTCAACGGCCGTGAATGAAAGGACACACCATGGCGAATGCCACAACACTGGTCCTGACGGTTGCTCTGTTGCTCGTCCCAGTCCTTCTTCTTGCTAGAGATTGGATGCCAGCATGGTCACACAAGGTACCTTTCGCCATCATCTCATTGGTAGTCATATTGCGGATTCATGCATTCTGGACAATCAATCTAACCGATGCACAGGTGGTGGGGTATCTTCCAGATGATGTATCCGGAATGGCCACAATCCTACACATCTTCGATGGCCCATCCGGCCTCATGCTTGGATTGCTTCTCGGATTTTCCGGAGGTCTCGCCTTGGCTGAACCGAATCCGATTGAGCATCGTTGGGCGACCCTTTGTTGGATATTACTACTCGGTTGGGGTATGGATTCAGATGCATTTGCCGTCATTGTATCAACACCCTTGACGAACCACCCTTCGATATTGAATTGGCACAGTGTCGTATATCCATTCCTTGGTTTGGGATTATCCCTTCTTGTTATCCCCACTCTGGTTAACATAGACACCGCCTCCACTCCCCGACTTGTCGCTGCAATCAGTTTGTGCATCATCTTCCTAGATCTTTCATCCAATCCAGTGGCATGGATGCTGTTGGGACTCGTGGCACATCGACTGTCTTCGTTGCGAATACACACCAGTCGTGACATTGCATCACATCGTCGTTGGCTGGGCCTCATGACGACCTTTTTCCTTTCAGCAGGTTTGCTTATTATCGGTTTGTCGTGGTCTTCGATGTCCGATGGAATCTGGACTTCCCTCTGGCCTTCACGTTTGGCCATCGGTTGGATTCTATTGTGTGGAATTGGCGGTGCCATGACTCCAATCATGGGTTTTGACGCAAACCCCCGTCCTGAGGCTTGGGGCTTTCATACGGGAATCATCCTAGCGCCCGCGCTTATGCCTGGAATTGCATTGATTCAACACGCGCAACTTTCGATTCTTGTCATTGCAATCGTGATGCCAATCATCGCAACGCTTCCTGAATACAGACCTTCAATAGATTGGAAGCGACGTGGTTTGGAAGCTGTCCTACTCACTTCAATTCTTCCGTTTTCACTCTTCTTATCAGACATAATTCCTGTTTCATTGATCGTTGTAATCATCCTTCTTCCTTTGCTCATAAAATTCGAGCATTCGGTGGGTGAAGAGGAGTGAAGAAACAGACATTTCTCGCATCGGTTCATCCCTAACGGTTATACCTGCACTGTCGCCGATGATGGCTTTGTAACCATAGGTTGCAGGATGGGATCCAAATGACAACACAGCGAAAGCCGGCTCGAAGATATGCATCTGAGAGCGAGGTAAAGAGAACGAACGCAGTAGAGACCGCTGCGAAACTGACAAAATTGACTGACCGCGCTCGTCGCACTGGCGCTGCACAAGGACCACTGGTTCCAGTTGAAGCTCTCATGACCATCGAGTCGGATGCTTGGGTCTGGCAGACTGTGGATCGCAAAGTGCTCGAACAACTCAGCCATCGACTTGTACTTCAGACGGAGGACGGCCGCCGCCGTGAACTATTCATGACCAACGGAATTGATTCAGCGATGGATGCCGCGAGTCGAATTGTTGAGTTCAACAACGGTGTGGTTTTAATCGAGACCCTAGACCCCTAAAAGGGGTCATTTTCCAATATTATTGGATTCGGCGTCTTGAAATACGAAAGGTGGGTCGGCGAACCGCATGGCTGTAAAGAAATCGAAGAAGAAGAAGAAGGGCGGCCCCAACATCCAGCAGGCCGCAGGTCTCATTCGCTATTTCGATGAGGAGAGTGAAGATGCCATTCAGATTTCGAAGGGCGCTCTCTATTTCGCTTGTATCTCAGTGAGCATTGTCATCTACTTGCTCAACCATGGCGTCCTGCAGTGGGCATGGACCCAGTTGACAGGATTCTGATTACTTCTCTTCGGAGAGATCAACAAACGGAACATCATCCATTTCGATTGCCTCATGAGTTCGTACAGATTCTTCAGGCAACTCTTCAAGTTCCAGTATGCTATCTGAAAGGTCGATATCATCGGCTTCGATTGCAGCCATTTCCTCCAAGACATCACCCCCCTCGTGTTGAGCAAATACTTCGGTTCTGGGGTCTGCTTCGATGATGTGCGCTTCTGCACGAGATAGTGCTCGCTCAACCCCAGTTGCAGAACGATCATGCAGAGCATCGCTCGCAACATCACACTCTGCAAAGGCTGCGCCGATTTCTTCGAGAGCAAGATCACACCCCCACCCTTCCGGCGCTTCTTCCGCAAGCGTTGGCAATTCTTTCTCAAGTGCCTGAGCCTTTGACCGAACCGCATCGATTGAATCGACCAAATCAGAATGTCCCCGTTCGATGAGTGCATCCCATACGTTTTTTTCATCGCTGGCTGAGACTCCCGTCGCTTTGGAAAATCGACCCACCCACTTAGCTTCCCACGGATTTCGTCCAAGTGCCGCGCACAAATCGAAAGTAAGCCTCGCGCGACGATTGAGCGGACCCGTCATGTGAATTGAATTCATAAAACAAGAGGCGAAGAGCCCAAATCCCCAATAAGAACGGCTCTCAATCGTCACTCTCATCTCAAAATCTGAAACGACGATTTTCCATCGTTGTTGATCAAATCCTGGTATTTCGATTACTCGCGGAGGTTCGTGAGCCCCAAAACAGCGAAGCAGAGAATCACCAATATCACCCAGAAAGAGACTTCCTTCAGCACCGGGGTAATTGGCGTGACGAAGTCGACTTTCATCATCGATTTTCATCTCGGGGTCTCCCGAATTGACCTGTGCATACAGTTGGCTCTCTAGAGAATCAAGTTCGACTTTGCTGATGATATCCCCCCCTCAATTGACCCACTCTTGACCTTGCGAGAAGAAGAACAACTTCAATACGTCCCACGGTATGTACGGTTCGGAGCGGGAATCATGGCGAAGAAGAAGGCCTCGGGCGATGAGAAAGCAATAGCGAATCTACAGGCGATACCTGGTGTCGGGAAATCAACCGCTCAGAAGTTGCTCAATTCGGGTATTCGAACGTCCAATCAATTGGCCAAAGCGAGTATGAAGAAACTACTCGCCGCAGGTTTAACATCTGGAATGGCAACGAAATTGGCTGCCGCTGCAGCCAAGAGCGCTGGCAAGAAAGTAGTCGCGAAAACGAAGGCGGCCCCAAAGAAGGTCGCAACCAAAGCAAAGACGATTGCAATGTCTGCCAAGACAGCCGCTGCCAAGGGTACTGCCAAGGCCAAGAAGACCATTTCTGCCAAGAAGGCCCCCGCCAAGAAAAAGGCTGCCGTCAAAAAGAAGGATGCCAAGACGGTGGAAGTCCGACGCAAGACCATCCCAACTCCAGATTGGAGAGACAGAATGAAAAAGTGGAAGAAGGATTAATCTTCAGATTTTTGATCACTCTCTTGAGCCCGACTTGCCGCTTGTGCACGGTGGTAAATTTCTCGCAGGCTCTGGTCGCTGATTTCAAGATAGACACGAGTTGTTGAGATATTGGCGTGCCCGAGGAGTCTCTGAATGCTGACGAGATCCACACCTCGTTCGAGGAGCCCTGTCGCGAAATTGTGTCGCAGTGTATGTGGGCTCAGTTTGGAGCGCGGGATATCCGCTGCATCTGCAAGTGTGTCCATCAATTTCTGTACTGCACGTGGCGTTAACCGTCGGCCACGCCGGTTCAAAATCAACGCATCTCGATGCTCGTCGGAAGGCACATGTCGCGAGATGATGTTTTTTCGAATATGTCCATAGGCTTCAATCGCAGCCACTGTTGCCTCAGTGAATAACACCAATCGATCTTTGTTTCCTTTACCTTCACGTACTGTTGCAGACAGATCGTCAAAATCCATCGACGAACGGTCGAGCGCACAAAGTTCAGAAACGCGAATTCCAGTGTCAAGGAAGAGGGTTATGACCACATTGGCGAATGGATTTTCACTAGTGGCAGCTGCTTCCTTCAATCGTTCAATCTCTCGATGTGTTAGTGTCTTTGGAAGACTCCGCCCCTTTTGTGGACGAGAAACCCATTCTGGAACTCTATGACCCACCCAATTCAACAGATGGCTGACTGAAGCCAGTCTTGCATTTATTGTTGATGCCGCCAGATGTGAGATTGATTGAACCCAGAGGTCGAGACGCCCATTGTTTGGGTCAACCCAACGTTCGAGGTCTTTGACCGCGATTCGCTGTAGAGCATCCCATGATGGTGGCAATTCACCAGGCATGACCGTCAACAGGAATTGTTTGGTTGCTGTTTGATAAGAACGAAGAGTGTGAGGACTTTTCTTTTCACTGGCCAATTGCATATCATAACAACCGTGCCAAGGCATTTCAGCTAATCTCACCAGACGACTTGGAAGCCCAAAAGGCACTCCTAGTGTTTGTTCTGAAAAGGGGGTCACAAAGTGACCCTTACTTGCTGGATCTGACCAGTCATTCTCTGTTGATTCTCGTATATTTTCATCTTGCATACTGCTAACGTCCTAGGGCCGAAAGGCCCCTGCAATCCCATCCCCGAAGGGATACGGCAGTCAGGGGGTGAGGGTATCAATGCTACGCAGGTCGCTTCGGATTATCCGCCCTTATGAGGCGTGATTCAATCTTGCCGAGCAATTCAGCGACGTCGATATCGCCAATGGAATTCAGGTGTCTGGGCGGCCCAAGCCGCTTCGTTCTCGGAGAAATCTTCGAGTTCCCATGGTTGTTGTTTCTCAGGTGCAGTGAATCGTGCATCAATCGTTTGCTGAATCAGTGGACGAATTCGCTGGTGCAAGATATCGATTGCCCCATAGAATATGAGTTCGTCTGCTTCACGAAGAACAAGATCTTCGGATGGATTCCAGATGTGGGCCCCGGCTCTTCCAATCGCAGCGATTGTCCCATCATCATCGAATGTCATTAAATCGCCTAATCGACGCCCCACAAGTTCAGGATAGCGCCGTACTTTCAGCGAGAGTGTACCATGTCCCTCTTTGTTGGAAAGTAATTGGTTCAGGTCGACGGGTGTGAAGGCATGCGCCTCAACCACGTGAGACATTATGTGACCTGCGATATTGACGCCGCTCGCTTTCTCGATTCCCTCCAAACCTGGGCTTGAGTTCACTTCGAGAAGCAATGGCCCTCGGGCTGATTCGAGCAAATCCACACCGGCGATGTCCAATCCGAGAAGACGGGCAGCCTTGCACGCGATACGTGCGTAATCATCGGGCAAGTCAATACTTTCAACACTGCCACCCAAATGGAAATTTGAACGAAATTCACGACCATGTGCACGTCGACGCATTGCCGCAACGACCTTTCCTCCGACCACGAGTACCCTAACGTCTCGACCATGGCTTTCTCGAATGTATTCCTGAACGAGAACACCTTCCGGATTGTTTGCCAACACTTTCCATGCAATTTCACTCGCTTCCCTCTCTGTGTGTGCAAGGAATACACCACCGCCTTGTGTTCCCTCAAGTTGTTTAATGATACATGGTACACCTCCAACTTGACGAATTGCTCGATCCACATCCCGCCAATCACGAACTAGTACTGCAGTTGGAACTGGGATGTGATTTGTAGAGAGAACTTGGGCAGCGTGCAACTTATCCCGACTGTTCTTAATTCCATCACTGGTGTTCGCGACATATGTTCCCATGAGTTCAAATTGGCGAACAATCGTTACACCGTGATCGGTGATTGAATATCCTATTCTTGGAACGACTGCATCTACCTCGACGTTCCAACCCTCATGCAGGATGCGTCGTCCGTCATTTCCAACGCTGACAGATAACTTCGTTGGATCCAATACATCTACTGAGCAACCCAGAGCGTTCGCCTCCTCTACTAGGCGTCGTGTAGAGTACAGCCGGGGGCCGCGAGACAGGATGGCAACGCGCAGGGTCATCGAACCCTCGCGTAACCGCTTCCGTTTTGAGTCCTACGGTATGAAAACCGCGTGACCGCGCGCCCGCTCGTATGCCCGCTCGCGCGCGTGTGAGAAGCGAGGCTTTGAAGTGGCGTCCGGTAGTCGAGGATTCATGCAGCCGGTCGCCGGACCCTCTGACTCACCAGTCGAAGGCCCCTCTGGTGTCCCCGATGTGATGGGTCCAAGTGGTGGATCCCCTGCAGGGC
>JAPYUB010000049.1 GCA_029942125.1 Candidatus Thalassarchaeaceae archaeon
TCCCGATTCTTGCGGTAGGCGTCATGCCTTCCTTGATGCCTTTATTTCCAACCAATAATCCTGCGACAACCACACTGATTACACCGCTTCCCGCCAACTTTTCAGCCATTAGGAAGGCACCAAAGGCAAGAGCCAGAGTGATGGAGATTTCGACCAGATGATCATCGGATTGAGCCAAGAGCCAGCTGGCGAACAAGCCGCAGACGAAACCTACTAGTGCGCCCACGAAGACCACCCAAAGGAACTGACTCAGGCCTTCTTTGAAGAGTGAGATCAGAGAGAAATCGGCACCTGAGAGAACTGCGAGGGTTGCGAACAGAATGATGTTGAACAGAACGACAGCAGTCCCATCATTGAACAGTGATTCACCTTCAATCAACACTGACAAGCGTTTGGGGGCACCCAGTGTCTTCACCAGAGCGAGAACACTCACGGGATCGGTGGCCGCGAGAATCGAACCCACGAGCAGACCGTACCACATTCCATGTTCGACATCAGCCCAAACAAATTTCCAACAAATGATTCCGATGATGGCTGTGTTCAACAAAACGCCAAAAATAGCCAAAGTCGAAATGGGTTTCCAATTCTGTTTCAATTTATCAATATGCATCCCAGCGGCGCCTTCAAACAACAGAGGAGGTAGGAGAATGTAGAAGATTATTTCAGCGGTGAGGAGTCCTGAGAGTTCAATATCCTCAGGCATCCAGAATTCTCCGGTCCACCCTGCGAACAAACCAACAATCACGAGAGCTATCGTGTAAGGAAATTTTGTCTTTTTGGCGATCATGGCCACCATAATAGAGACGATGAGGACAACCACAACACTTCCCATCCAAGACGGGGGGATGGCGGACATTAGAGAGTGGCGGCACGAGACGACTCTTCAACACATACGTACGCGCGCGAGTGATAACACCCGATTATGAACGCCAATAAATTGCGACATTGCCGCGCGCATCAACAAGTATTGCATTGACGCGTTCGGCTATTTCTTCGAAAATTGTTCGACGAGTGTCCCGTTCCTCAATCAGGCCTTTGTTCATCTTCACTTTGACAACTTTGCGGGAACTCAATTGGGCGTCCAACTCCTCGTACATGGCATCCGATAACCCAGAGCGACCAATGCGAATGGTGACTTTGAATTCTCGATCATGGGCCATTTTGCGAATGTGAGTCGGTACGTCAGTCATTCATTCACCTCGTTAGGGAAATTAGGACCTCGTCGTGAAATTCGTCCGCACCGTTTGCATGTGGTGATTCGACAGCCATGTCGAATCCGTATCCGCGCGGTAATTCCAGGACGAAGCGGGGCCTTGCAACCACGGCAAATCCAAACACGATGATTTGGGTGCAATCCAATACGATGCCGTCGCCCAATCAACCACATTTGTTTGGCCGCCCCATCGACAGTTGAATCAGTATGAGACCATGGATCCTCTAGTATTTCCGATAGTTGTTTGGAAGCTTCCGTAGCGCGGTTGCGTCGCAAGCCAGCAGCTCGGGGTCTCCCTCGCCTTCCACGTGCCATGTCTTCGCCCCCCCTAGAGTACAGCGGAAATTGATTCGCTGACTTTGTCAATATCTTGATCCCCATCCACAGATACGAAAAGGTCGCGGTGACGATACCAATCTGCGAGAGGCGCTGTTTGGGCGTGATATGCGGCCAACCGTGTTCTAACCGTCTCTTCATTATCATCAGCACGCCTCTTCATTTCTGGGTGCCCACAATGATCACAGGTACCGGATGTTTGAGTTGGATTGAATGTGTCGTGATATACTGCATCACAGTTTGCACAAGTGTAACGGCCACATATTCGAGCAACAATTCTACTGTCGGGAACTTCTATTGCAATAACGACGAGGACATCTGCTATTTCAGAAAGAGCCTCGGCTTGAGCGATGGTCCGGGGAAATCCATCGAACAGAACACCGTCTGATGCATCGGAATGTGTCAATCTATCTTCAATGAGGCCAATGATAACTTCATCTGGAACAAGTTGACCGGATTCCATGTATCCTTTCGCCTCATGCCCCAATGCCGTCCCTTCAGCCAAAGCAGCACGCAACATATCACCGGTAGAGACTTGTGGTTTCCCAGTGATGGCGACGATATTACCGGCCTGAGTTCCTTTTCCAGCCCCAGGGGGTCCAAACAGGACGATGGATGATGCCATGTTGATGCGAACGATGAGGCCTTCTTGAACTGAACGGAGCCCTACAAGCACCGTTCACTACTGACCGGTACGCTTCAGATATTCGTGACCGTAATGTTTCCATTGATCCATTGTCCACCCTGGTGGCAAGCCTCCAGAGGGTAATGGAGGGCCGCTAACAATAGATTCTGGAGGTAGATCCAGAGGTACTGGTGCGGGTGGAAGGCCAGATGGGAGGCCACCTAAAAGAGGGGGCAAGGACGCGGGGCTGCTCTGAGAAAGTGCCGTGGCCAGTTCAGTTGCACTTACTGACCCTGAGGTCTGATCATCAGAAGAGGCGCCAATGTTGAGTGCCGCTTCACGACGATTGGCCTGTGCACCCAATATTTCACCTTGAGACAGTAATTCCTCACCCCGAGAAATCTCTGGGTCTGTTCGACGCAATCGAAGGATGGTGAAACCTAGCATTGCGACGATGAGCAGGGCGAGAATAGCAATGGTCCATGGTGGAAGGCCCAGAGATTCCAGAAGGCCAGCAATTCCGTCAGATTCGCCATCTCCTGAAATCGTCACCTCAAGGGTAGCTGAATCATTTCCAGATGGTAGAGATTCACTAGTTAGGGGTGTCGCTTGGCCACTGAATGTGACACTGTGAAGCCCCCTGAGATTCTCACTGTTCAAGGTGAATGTCACCACTCGAGATTCGCCAATCGCCATAGCAACCAAGGCATCATTTTCCAAAATGACCTCTAGACCGCTGGGGGCTTCGATTACCAAGGTAACATCGCAAGCAATATTGCCCGAATTTGTCACAGATAGATTCCCAATCATGGGCAGACCTTGGGAAATTTCGATTCGGGTGTCTGTATCGAATGTTAACCACAGACTCGGTTCAACAATAATTCCGAGTTCAGCGACTTTCTGGAATTGTGTGTTACCGTCCAATGTTTCGGCATCGATGATAATCGATAAGGTCTCACCGGGACCGGGCGGGGTACCAGACGCTACAGAGAGGGATACAGTGACACTCGCATCTCCACCATTTAGAAGACCGCCGGGTGCAGTAGATGCGAAACCAACCTGCCAACCATCAGGCAGTGTACCAAATGACCAACTCAAGAGTAAGTCTACGTTGCCGATATTCTCCAGATTAATCTCGGCCAATCCATAATCTCCAATCGAGGCCGTAATCGAACCAGAATCAGGAAGGTGGATGGCAAAATCAGCAATTTCTTGTACAATCAATCGGGTTCTGTTTACTTGGAATCCAGCGTCTTCAAGTTCAGTACGGAAATCGATTTGATTGGTATCCCCATCGTTGGAATTGTTTGGAACCAAGATGACAATGTCGATGGTGAGTGAGGTGCCCGGCTGTAATGTGAATTCAAGAAAGCGGTCGTCGATTAGAATACCTGCGGTCATCTCTAGATTCCACTGGGGTAGAGCAGGGGATGCGCGGACGCTGAAATCAATCTCTATATTTCCGCGATTCTCAATCACCAAAGTGTGTTCGATTCGTTCCTCATTCTCAACTGAAATGTCATCGATGAAACCCGAAGGGCCCAACGGGTCACCATTCCCCTCATACAAATCGGCCCTAAAGGCTCGACTGACCCATACTTCAACGCCATCTGCTGGTGATTCTATTGTGGATTTGGAAGGATCTGCAAGACTTGAAGTCACACACGTGACATCCTCGATTGTCCCAGCTGCAGGCAGTCCATTGACAATGTATGGCACGCGCACACGAACTGGGACCGGGATGAATTGGAGACGCGCCAGAGGTTCTAGCGCGAGAGTAGAGGAATTGCCGGTTCCCAATTCGATGGACCATCGATTGGGCGTCTCACATGAAATCTGATAGACTGTGTCACCGTTACCTGTATTCAAAACAGAAAGGGAAAATGAGGCGAAATCCCCCGGTACTGCACCCAGATTGTTGGTTCCCGCGAGAATGGTTTCTAGACCTTCCACGCGGAGCACTTCGACCTCTAGGCGAATCGTGTGTGATACCGTCGGATTCATTCGATAATAGGCGATGAGATCGACAACGTACGTTCCAGGCAATGCATACCTCGCTCCGTTGAATGCATCCAGATCCGCGTCTAAATCTCTCATCGTAACCGTCACTTGAGTACTGTTGGCGACCCCTTCGGCAGATGTCAGTGAAAATGGCCCCGCTGCTGAAGATACCTTTTCCCAATCGTCCTCAGTAGGTTGCAACGCACCACCGGCTTCCATCATCTGAACTGGAGTGACGATAAGGACCACCTCTTCGTCGCTGGTTCCTTCATTAGCCAATGTCAGATCCCAAGAAACCTCAGTTCCAGATGAGGGGTCGAGAGTCTGCTTGCGCGCAATCTCAACCTCGTCGTTATCGGCAGGAAGCGAACCATCTTGCATATGTGGAGTGATTCGAACACCTATAGCTGTGATGTTCAAATCGAGTATCGCCATATTGTTGTTGATTCCATCGACCTCATCATTCATTTCGGTTACATTGTTGGTTGAATCCAAGGTCAAACGAATAGTGTGAATGCCTGTTGTCGTAAATTGCTTCTGGAAGCTGAAGGAATCAGATGCACCACCAGCAAGAGGGGAACGGGTGCCACTCCATAGAACCACATTGTCTGTGGTGTCTTCAACCAAGACTTCGTAACTGGCAGTGGTGGCGGGAGCTTGATTCACCCACGCCATTCTCAAGAGGACGTAGTCATTCTCTAATGGCATTGTTTGACTGGCCCATATTGACCCCTCAAATACAGCGATATCGCTGATAGGATTTTCATTACCAACGGCAGAGATGACCACAGCATATCCTTGGTGTGAGCCGCCAGAGTGAGCCACAGTTATCGTCCAATCTCCGGTCGGACCTGAAGACAAACGAACTCGCTCGACATTGTTCAGAGAATCCTTGGAACCACCGGTGGTTGAGAAACCATTGGCAAAATCGTTGCCTTTGTATGCCGTCCCATCCGGGGAAGTTACGGTCAAATCGAGATCATTGACAAGACGAGCTGCAGACTGTGTCGCAGAAGATGACCCTTCTTGGTCATTCCAAACGAGTGTGACATCGAGGCCATATGAGCCATCCAGAGCATAATTGTAGGCATAGGAAAGGCCTGGTGCGAGGGTCTGAGATGTGTCGTAGAAAATGTTCTTGGCGATGACGCCATCATACGGGTACAGACTCTCTTCAAGATCAAGTTGGCCCCAACCCTCATCCATATTCGGGATATTGGCTGTACCGAGATCTCGTGCGCCGTTGATGAGAATCGCCTTGATGAGGGCACTATCTGGATTGGGAATCGATAGTTCGGTTCTCAAAAATTGTCGGGCGAGTAATGCGGCACCCCCGACGACCGGTGCAGATGCACTGGTTCCGTCCGCTGACATGTAAAGTGGAGTTGTGGTCCCTGAATGTCGTGCACTAGAACAGGACCATCCGGCGGGATTCTGGGCCTCTTCTGCTCGTGCACTACAGATTTGAACTCCGGGTGCAACGATGTCGGGTTTAATTCGACCATCGGCAGTAGGTCCGATACTTGAGAAAGATGCGACTTGACCTACCGAAGCAGTGCCAGGTCGACCAGTCGTAGATGCACCGACGGTCAGGACGTTCTTGGCTGTGGCGGGTGGTGCAATCGATTGTGCTCCTTGGCTGCCTTCATTACCTGCTGCAAACAAAACAAGGAAATCATCGTAGTCATGTAGGAATGAATCAGCAGAACGTGAGTCAGAAGTATACTGACCCCACGAGGATTGTGCACCCCATGAGTTTGACTGTACGTGTGCGTTCTTCTGTTGAGAATCCCTAAACATATCGTAGAGAGATCCCCAGCGTGCCAGTTGACCTGAGGCGTCGTGTTCAAGTTGATAGAAATGGAAGGTTGCGGCAGGAGCGACGCCACGTGTGGACGAATCACCAGAACCATCTCCAAGCATTGTCCCAGATACGTGAGTGCCATGTCCTGAATTCGCGTCAGCTGCTGAATTGTCTGGCCCGTAGTTGTGATAGACGCCACGGATTCGATTGGTGAAGTCTCCATGGTCTTGATCTAGGCCGGAATCAGACAGTGCGCCAACTTCACCGGTCCCATCAAGGCCACCATTGTGATTGTTCACCGTCGCATCAATGGTCGAGATACTGCGGGCATAATTATTGACAATACCAATGGAATCATGTTGCTCGATGAACAACAGACGATGATCTCGAGAAAGGGACGGTAACCATGCAGAATCCAATCCAATGACTTGGCACATATAGGCATCACAACGAACGAAATCCGAGCCGGCCATGTACAGATGTTCCTCGATTTGAGTAGTATCGACATCCTGCGCCAAGGTCAGATCTAAATCGACCAATCCACTCGCCCAATGGAGTTCTACATCAAGACGCCAAGCCGGTTGTTGAGCACCCACCCAGCGAATTTGCTCTTCGTCAGTAAGTTGTATAATCGCAGTACTACGACCCAATGCAGTACTAGGAAGGCGAAGAATCCAAGCATCTTCGGGAAGGGTGTCAACAATAGTCGCGCCAACGCCTTTGGCTAATGATTCAGCCAACAACCCATCATTCAGATGCAATTGCATGATGATGAAGCCTGTGGCAAACGGGTCATCATCTGCTTGCAGATATGATGGGACTGAGGATTGTTCGTACAGGGGATCAAATCCACCAGTTTGAACCCAAATTTTACCTGAACCGGAGGAAATCCCAACATTGGAGCCAGGGGAACCCCCTGATTCGTACCAGTTCTCAGCGGCTTCTGCAGCCGTCCAAAGAGGGGATTCAAGTGGAGACGTTGGGGTCGTTGGAACACTCGTTGCCCAAGGCATTGTCAGCATCAGGGTGACGAGGATGAACGGAAGGAAGACGCGACGCATGGGGGGGAACGACCCCCCGCCCCTTTTTGATAGTTGACGCCCGTAGGGCGTCTAACAATTCACAATAAATGCGCCTCAACAGTTGTAATACGTCGAAATTGCTGCATCTGTCTTGGCCACAGAAGCCTGCCAGTCCGGTTCGGTCCCCATCAATGCGCGAATGCAATCAACATTCTCAGGAATCACGTCACTTTCTTGGTGGATTGCTTGGAAATAATACAATCTATCTCCAACCAATTTTACACCATCTTCCCACACGAAAATTTCATGCAAATCGCCCCACTTTCGACCTATGTCACGGGCCATCTCCATGACCTCAGCAGTTGTGGTGATTCTGTTATCAGATCCGTGCATGATAATCACCCGTGGGGTATCAGTCCACATCTCTAGAATTGATGCGGTTGTCAGACCATGACCTTCAGGCAAATCCGCAATGATAGCATGGACATGCATGATGGTAGTTGGAACGGCTACTGCGAGACTATTGATTTCAATTTCGGGTTTGACTGTCATTACATCGGGCCCGTGATGACTGGGGACATTGAGAACAGGTTTGATGGCATTGATTGGGCCCTTGTTTGAATCACCAGGATCGGCAGCTCGACGAATCATCGTACACTCCACTTTCAATGACCCACAATGTTCGTACAGCGGGACCAAGGTGCGAGATAAACCAGTGGTGTTGCAAGAGACCACACGAGTACCATGGGCGTTAAGGTTCTCAGCATGATTTGCCGATGAGGTGTAGGAGAGGCCAGTTAATGTGTGCTTTTCACCGCCTTGGAACATGTACTTGACCCCAGCTGCCTGATACTTGGCCAAGTTGTCGGCACCCATCTTCCCAGGTGAACAATCGACGACGATATCAGCGATTGCAAGAAGGGCGGATAGACCGCCGGAACATTCGTAACCCTGTTCAGCAAAGCGTGCAATTCGATCGGGGTCATCGAACGTGCAATAGAGTGGGAAGCCCTTCTTGACAGCCAGATCGCAACCAAAAGAGGGGCCAGTCTTAGTGACCCCAACCACTTCCATGTCATCTTGTGCATCGACAGCATCTGCAACACGCTTGCCGATGGTTCCGAATCCATTGATTGCGACTTTAATGCTCATTCGACGGCCCCACATTGCTGTTCCTGTGATTCGGCTGCCTCTGACGGCTGCCTATGAATCTACCCGTGCTCCCGTAGGGAGCCCGGAATCACGTTAAGGTCACGTTTGACAGGGGTTCGGGTTAAGGAGGGTAGCGCCCGGAGGGGGCGCGAGGGTGTTCTATGGTTGATGAGGTAGCAAAGAGTCTCAAACTCAATCGAAACCTTTCAAACAACCTTTCCAAAGCTATTGAACTTGACCGCGCCATCAAAATCGGATGGGGTGCACAAGGAGATGCTAAACCCAAGGAAGGGGAAATCGGCATTGCTTCTCATCTACCTAATGGTGCACGTGTACGCCTACTAGGTAACCTCGGTGATTTCACTGCAGCCTGCTGTAAAGGTGGAACATTTACGCTAGAGGGAAACACTCTCGGATGGTTCGGGGCCTTCAGTTCAGACGGGCGTCTGGTTGTGGAAAGAGATGCTGGCGTTCGTTGCGGACACGGCATGACTGGAGGGAGAATATTCTGTCAAGGCAGTGTCGGTGATGAAGCGGGCGGCGCACTTAACGGCGGTACGGTAATCGTGCGAGGGCATGCAGGCCATCGAACTGGAATAGGTATGAAAAGTGGTTCGATTGTTGTCATTGGTGATTGCAAAGCCGATGCTGGACAAGGCATGACTGGAGGGCGAATTATCGTCGATGGTCGCTGTCTCCCTGAAGGAGATGGTGCAAAACAACGTTCTCTCACGAAAGCCGAACACAAAGAAATCAATGGGGTTCTCAAGGAACTCGATCTTTCTGTAAGTGAAGATGCTGTTGTGATTGAAGCCGATGATGAACGAGCAATTCCTGCAACCCCGCCGATACAAACCGTGTGGGGTGATTTCGGAGAAATTGGACTCATTAGTGGAGAAACACCCATCGATTCTTCGAGTCCCATAGATGTCGTTTCCTTAGTCACTAGAGGGGAGGAAGATGATGGTATTGTATTCCCCTTGCCTGTGATGCTACAAATTGAAAGTGGCAAGGGTTTGACCGGAACCTTACTCTCAGAACAGCCATGTATGGTGGATAGCGATCCACGCGGAATCGATTTGGTTCGCATCGGCGAATCCAATATTGCTGACGCAGACATCTTGCTGTCTCCGGCAGCAGGAATTATTCTCGATTTGGAGGATCTTCCACCTTTACATGATGGTGAAATTCTAGCACTATTGACGGGTCTTCGTTCGCACCTTGGAGATGAGAAACCTGTCCTCATCGCAGGAAGAGTTGATCGAGTCTCAAATCTACACCGGATGCTTAGTGATAAGCCGCTCGATGGAGTTCTTGTCAGACTCACATCGGGTACAGGAATGACTGCACCCGCTGCGCTGCCACGGATTGGTTTGTCTGCCCGCGATGCGGGTGTAGCAGATGTATTGCACATTTTGGACATCCCATGGGATGCAACCTCGGACGATGCGGCAATCGCCGCTGCTGCGGGTTGTGGAATAATTAGTGCAAATCCATTCTCAGAGGACGAAGGAGTGCCCAGCACACAAAAGGCCCGAGCAGCGGCAGTTGAAACATGGTTGAATGAATTCTCATCCACCTTACGGGGCCGCCTTACAGACCTCGGCATTGATGCCCTAGATAAGTTGAATCGGGGACACCTGCGTGCATTAGAACATGATACTGCGGCACAGAGTGGGCTGCGCCTCGCAGGGTATGACCGCCCACTGCCCCAATGGATGGGTCAATGAGGGATTCAGATGCCAACTGTGACCTTCGACCATGCGACCTTGCGCGCTATACAAGCGCGTTATGGGGTTGAGCATGATTCTTGGCTATGGGAGCAACAACTCAGCAACATCGGATGTGTTGTCGAAGAATGTGATTCAAACCAAATTGAAATCGAGGTCTTTCCAGACCGCGCTGACCTCCTGTCCCCGGAGACAATGGCGCACGCTGCTAGAGCGTTTTTGCATGGAGGTGGTGCTGAACCTGACCTTGCAACCACTGAGGGGGGCATCACGATGAAAGTCGATGCGAGCCTTGAGACGGTTAGACCTGTCATCTTGGGTGCTGTGGTTCGCGGTGTAGAAAACGGTTCGACACCCGAAGAAAATGATGCATTCATTCAAGCACTAATGGATCATCAGGAAAAATTGCATTTCAGTATTGGACGGAGACGGCGGCGCGCCTCAATCGGGGTACATGACCTGTCGACACTTGTACCACCGTTCCGAGTTGTGTCTGTTCCTGAAACCTATTCCTTCATTCCACTCGCAATGACAGAGCGAATGAGTATTCGCGAAATATTAGAATCTCATCCAAAAGGCGTAGATTATGCGCATCTGCTTGATGGTTTTTCCGAATTTCCCATCATCCTTGATGCGGCAGATCGTGTGCTTTCATTCCCTCCCATCATCAACGGCGACCACACGACTGTGACCGAATCGACGACGGATTTCTTCATCGATGTTACTGGTTGGGATGCGCGAGCTTGTGAAGCCTGCCTGCTTCTGGTCTGCCTGGCCTTCTCTGCCCGAGGTGGCACGGTTGAAACCATCGAACTCACAGATTGTCACACCCAGACTCAAAGAACACCAAACGGTCGTGCGCGTCGACTCTCTCTTCCGAAGAGATTACTTGAAGAGATTCTAGGGCGAGAATTCACCAAACTCGAAATCAAGAGCGCCATAGACCGAATGGGGGGTCGCTTCATCGAGATGCGGACAGTGACCGATGGACCTCGGATTGCTGAAAGAATGGCAGATGCAGCCATAGGTGAACAGGAATACATCATTGAAATGCCTCGCTGGAGAGCCGACTTGCTGCATCCTGTTGATTTGGTAGAAGAAGTAGCCACAGGTATTGGTTACGAAGATCTGGGACAGGCATTGTCGGGCCAGTCCAAGGCAGGAATTCCCCTCGCCACTACACATCTCCACAGGCGGATTAGAGAATCACTGCAAGCAAACGGATTACAACAAGTAACCTCGTTGACCCTCTCAAACGAAGTTGATCAATTCGCAAAGATTCGATATCAAGCCTCCTCCGCAGTGACCGGAATCAACAATCCAATCACAGTGGATCATACTATCCTTCGTCAGAGTATTACGCCATCTTTACTCAATCTCTTGGCCGCGAACCGCCATCACGAATTGCCACAGCGTGTCTACGAACTAGGCACGGTCGTTCGTGACCATCACAATTCCGACCGCGTTGGGTGGGCCTGTGCTGAAGTCGGCACTGGATTCACTGCAGCCAAAGGCATGGCTGAGGCTCTTCTACGCGACCTAGGGGCGTTCTCTCAAGAGTGCGCGATCTCTTACGAACCCATCACCGAGACTGATGGTGGGCCCTATTTGGAGGGGCGCGGAGCCAAAGTGATGGTGGAAGGAGAATGGGTTGGATGCTGTGGTGAGATTGACCCGTCCGTGTCTGATCTGTTTGGACTCAAAGTCCCCATCCATTGTGGTGAGTTTGATGTCGATTCATTGGGTCGATTGATTCCAGACCCGATTCTCTGAGTACACAATCGACCCCAACCGATTAAACGGGTCTGATTGACCCCATGGACATGCGTGGTCGGGCTCTACTGCTTGTGTTACCCTTGCTCCTGATGAGTTGGGCACCCTTCGCAATGAGCCTCGAAGAGGCTCGTCCTACGCGTGAGGCTGCTGAAGATGGTACCTATGACGTGCTGTTGTTGGGCAATTCCTACACCTCACAGAACAGTTTGAGTTCGCGTATTCAGTCCTTGTTTGATGCGACCGGAACTTCAGCAAGCGTTTCGGATTTGACCGGCGGCGGTATGAAGTTGTATCAACATGCAGATAATGCTGAATCTTCGGGCAATCAGTGGAATACTGCTCTGACCACAAACCAGTATGAGTTTGTCATCTTGCAAGATCAAAGCCAAGTCCCATCCTTCCCCACAACAGAATCCATGTGGCAGAATTCCAAGAATGGTGCGCTTCGCTTGGACACAATGATTGAGGCGGCCGGAGCTGAAACCATCTTTTTCATGACGTGGGGTTATCGTGATGGAGATTCAAGCAATGCTTGGCTGAATCCAGATTACCCTGCCATGCAAGCCAATTTGGAATCGGGATATCGCATGTATGCCGAGAACATCACGACAGCGGATAGACAACCCTACATTGCCCCGGTTGGCCTTGCCTACAAGGCGATTTTCGATGACATCGTAGAGGAAGGAGGGACACCAACGGATTCAGGGACATTGTTTCATGGACTGTATTCGAATGATGGGTCGCATCCTTCAACGCGGGGAACGTATCTGGCAGCGTGTGTGTTACATTCAACAATCACCGGAGTTTCGTCCATCGGTTTGTCGGATGATATGGGTTTGAACGAGGGTATTCGGCTGGAACTTCAGCAAGCATCAGATTCGGTCGTGTTCAATGGCGACCCGAATTATATCTATCCTTGGCAGGGTGAAAACAATGGTTCACAATCAGGGAACGAGTCGAATGTCAGCAATCTCTGGTTCGGTAGTTCGGACGGAACCAATATCCTGATTGAACCGGGAAGTGGGTCTGGATTCACGGTTAACCTGACCAATAATGCCTCGTTCACAGATATTGTAGACATTCGTATCAACACCAACACGAACTGGGGGATGGCATGGAATTATGGCGATGGCAATCCAGCCAGTGGATTCCAATTGGAAATGAATCAAGATTCACTCCAATGGATTCACTTCTCTATTACTGTGCCCGAAATAGAATTCGGTCAACCGCTGGCTGGATCGAAACATTCGTTCACGGTCAGCGCAACAAGTCAACATGATGGAAATAGCACCACATGGTCATTCACAATCGAAGTCATGCCGTCGAATGGTGGAGAGGTTGCTTGGCAACCGGAGAATAAAACCGTGGACCCCGACATGGAGGTCCGCATACCCGTTACCGTTCGAAATCTAGGCAATGAAGAGAAGAGTATGGGCGTTCGAATTCGACCTGTCAGTGCTGAGGGAGTGCCGATTCCAGGATATGAACCGGGGATTTCATTCTTCCAGAATGGGTGGTCGGTTGAAATCTGGGAACTGTACAACGTCCTAGATTTGGGGCCGTATCAAACAGGTAC
>JAPYUB010000050.1:0-12609 GCA_029942125.1 Candidatus Thalassarchaeaceae archaeon
ATCCTGGTCTCAAAGGCAGATAACATCGATTGTATCGTCACTGGAACACCTAGCGAGGCACTCATCCTTGAGCGTCAACTCATTCGAGAACACAAGCCGCGCTACAACTCGTTGCTGAAGGACGACAAATCCTACCCATTCATCGCCAACACCGCAGATGAGGTTCCTCGTGTCATGTACACTCGACATCCACCCGAAGGCGCACGTTTGTGGGGTCCATTCCCAGATGCTGGGGCAGCCAAGAGAGTTATCAAACTCCTGCGAAGGCATTTCGGCATTCGAGATTGCAAGGAACTGCTCCCACAGGGATGTTTGGCCATGCACATCGGGATGTGCGCGGCTCCCTGTATCGAGGTCAACGACTACTCCTCACGTGTGAGCGCGGCCATGCGCGTGCTCGATGGTGATGGAGAAGAACTTGTGAAGCATCTCAAAGAAGAGATGGATGGCCACAGCAAACACCTGCGCTATGAGGCCGCAGCACGAAGTAGAGATCTCATCGCTGCGGTGCGGAAAACACTCTCGCAGCAAGTCATTCATTCCCGATTCTACCAAGACTGTGATGCGGTTGGATTTGCTCATCAAGGTGACCTCGGGACCATCGTTCTACTTTCAACTGAGAACGGGATTGTAGTGGGGCAGACACAGTACCCATTGATGCATAGGGGTGACATCTCGGAATCGGTTTGCCGTGTGTTCTCAGAACACTATGCGGAACGTCGACCACCCAAGACAGTCCTTGTCCCCGTACCGATTGGGGAATGGATGGAATCCTGGCTCTCTGAACGTAGAGGCTCCAAGGTCGAGGTTCGCAATCCACAGCGTGGTGAGTTGACAAAATTGCGCAAGATGGCAGATGCGAACGCCGAGGCGCAACTCATGCGCAATCAGCACAAGGAAAGTGGCAGTCTAGAGCAACGTGCTGCGGATGACAGTGCAACCCTTCTCGGCATGGAGCAGTTGGATCACATCGTCTGCTTCGACATGGCGCAATTACAGGGGGATGAGCGAGTGGGCGCCAGTGTGTGCCTGCGCAATGGACGACCTGACAAAAAGGCGTATCGCACCTATACGGTCAAGAATGCAGCCATGGATGATGTTCGAATGATGGGGCATGTCGTCGAACGATGGTTGAAGCGCCAAGAGGAATGGCCAGACCTGCTGCTGATTGACGGTGGTTTGGTCCACCTCAATGAAATCCAAAGTCTTCTGATCAAACATGGTCTTGTTGACCGAGTTCCACTCGCAACCCTAGCAAAACGTGAGGAGACCATTCATCGAATCGATTGTGATGACCTCGTACTCGATCGCCGCGGACGAGTCCTCGTCTACGCGCGCGATGAAGCGCACCGCTTCGTCAACAACTTCCACCGCAAGCGTCGTGGACGCAAGGGGCTGAAGGACCCCTTAGAAGCAGTCGAAGGGCTTGGTGCGAAGCGTCTACAAGCACTTCTACGGCATTTTGGTGGGCGCAGAGGTATCGACCATGCCAGTCGAGATGACTTGGCCGCAGTTGACGGAATCGGACCGGCTTTGGCCGAACGAATATGGCAAGAAATCCACTGATTCGTTAGAATCCAAAGTCATCTTCCCAGGATTCCTTGGGAATGTCGCCTTTGTCGTCAAGGCCTCCAAAGTTACCCATATCTGGTAAGCCATCATCACCATATGAATCATCACTCAATACATGGAGGTCAGACATTCGGCGTCCAACAATGTCAGATTCTTCCTGGGCCTTCCTCTCACGCTTTCGGCGTTTGCGACTCCTTCGCCACATCAGCAGCAGCACGATCAGACCGACAAGGACGGAGATGTATCCAATCAGTTGACCGAGTATGTAATCGATCCCAATCGTCATGCGGAAGCTCAGCGTATCCGACTGCTCTTCGCAGGCCTCGACAGAATCCTCCATACAGAGCGGGAGATAGTAGGTCAGGACCTCGGAGCCGTCGTTCTCAGTTATTTCACCGCGGCCCATATCGCTGTTGAAGTTAGAGAATCCGATGCCCCATGGCAGGGTCACGCGCAGGCGTACCGATGGAGAGACAACCTCACCTTCCACCTCGAATGCAGGTGTAGGCATGTCAATGACAATGTCTTCACCTGGAGGGACTTCGACACCGCTGCCACCATTGGCGGCCAGAATAGAGTTCGTCCACAGGCCCATGCTCTGTGATGCCAATTCCTCGCCGGAACCGGAACCGCCCACATATTCAGCGTGGATTGTCGTTTTTGAGATTTCTATTAGAATACGAATCGGACGCAGGTCAGAAAGCGCTACTGCTGGGCGGTCAAGGCCGTCGATGGAAACGGAGATGGATACGTAGCCTGGATCCTTCAGATATATCTCACCGTCTTGATTCATCTCATCGATAGAGAGTTGAATATCTTCGTTGACCTGTGTTTCAACGATGCTGGCTACTTTTCTGGCAAAATTGTTCAATCCGTTCTCTGTCAAGACGAAGGGAATGTCCTCACCTTCGAACGGGACTGTTAGGCTGTCTTCGAGGGGGGCAAGCAGACCACCATCCATCTGATTTCCTAAATGGACGAATCGACGAATGAGATCGGAAGGAACGGCTTCGATGTCAAGATTGGGCGCATCCTCAAGAACACTGTCAGGTACTCCGACGCGATACAACAGGAATTCCATTTCACCTTCTGCGGTCATCTCGATGGAGCGGCTCCACTCATGTACGTCAAGGTCTGAGAATTCGACATCTAGATTGAGACCGAGACAGGTACGTCGGTTAGCACCACAGATGAGGTCAAGACTGGTTTCTCCGCAATTGGATTCGCGGCAGATGGGGTGTCTCCAATCATAGGGCTGTGCACCGGTGATTGAGAGAGATTGAGTCTCAGATTGGCCCAGCGTATGGGTGATGACGATGCTCTCGGGATTGCCGCTGGTTGAACGGATATAATCGGGCAACATGATCTCCAATCGAATATCGGCCTGAGGCAAATCATCGTCCATCCAACTAATCAGGCTGGACGAATCGACTTCACCACTGAGGATGATGCCATTGAGAATTGCAGCACGATCCACCTTTGTGGGCATGGATGGGTCGAATCCGAGCAAATCGATGTCGAATTCGTCCGCAATGCTAGTGACCATAGCGCCAATATCCATGTCAAACGTGTTCGAACGAGAAGTCAGGTAGACTGGATAGGTGCCATTCATGGCGGTTTGTCCAAGGATACACCAATTGCTCGCAGCAGCTTCCGAGCAGGTCACTCCTGGGCGATGAACGAAGTCGAGACCGCCTACGCCATCGGGTGGAGAGAAAGCGAACGTTTCAAACTCAATATCAGTGGGACTATGCTCTGCAATAAGTTCGTTTAGATCCTCAACAGGAACCCTATCCGCGAAATCAGAGAGATTGGCTAAGCCCGTATGGTGAGCCATGCGCAATCCATCAGCAGTAACCCATGGAACACTAACTCGGTCATCAGCAAAATCCCAATCCCAATTCGATAATGTGTCCATCCCAACATGATGTATGCCCAATCGAACTTCCACGGAAGTAGCTTGCTCATCGGATGCATCAACGATGATGTCTACGCGAATACCGCGATCATTGCCAATGTCAATTTCAACCGGGCTGGTTGTTGTCGAGCGGCGCGCCATGGTGATTGATGCGGACTGATTCAGCCAAGTATCGTCTGTGGCATCTTTGTGATCGATGTTCCAACGTCCATAGGAGTAATCGAATCCACCCCAATTGGCTGGAACCAAATCACCCCCGCCTGTTAGATTGATGGCCGTGCCGTATGATGGCGGAACGAATTCGTACGATGCAACGTGCCCCGGAAGAGCGGTGAGATTGATGTTCGTGCGAACTGTACCACCCATCGTCAACAGGCCCTGATATGTGCGTTCTACATCGAGGCCGATCGCAGTCATTCCCAGTTCAGCAGGATCGATAATGATGTCAAGCGTGGTCCGCAGACAGAGGGGTGGATTGTAGGCATCATTGGGCAGACCTGCAACCTCATCGGCGCTGTCAACATCTGGATTGTCGGTGCATTGGATTGTCTGATCCTCGTATGTGATTTGATTGACGTATGAGGTCTGAACCCCTGATGTGGTACCAAATCCGTTGTCGATTACACTGGTCACTGTAGATGACACAGAACTGCGCAACATCTCCCTCACCGTCGAACCTGATAGTGTGACGTAATCGATGTAATTGCGAAGATAATCGGCAGGAATACCGTCCATGGAAGCGTCTGAACCATTTCCAAGCGGCAAATCTCCAAGCAGAACATCATCACGACGAACCTCATGAATGGCCCATTCCAAGGTAACCGACATCATTGTAGCATTCGCCATGTTGACATTGTAACGGCCCTCAATCCATTCCATAGATGCGGTTTCATCATCGGCGTAATTGTAGTCATCACAAATCCCTGAAGTGCTGTTCCAGGTCTGACAGATGGTATTCACGACCTCGGGGTTACCAGGATCGGCAGAAACGGTTGTGGTACAGCTAGAGAGGAGTAACATGGCGAGAATTAGCCATGCCATTCGGACCCGGGGCACTGTCATGGACCAACTTGTTGCTCTGGTGGTTTAATTGGGTAGTGGCGCAACGTGTTGTCATGGCCCCGACTCTGACGCCTCATTTGCGCTTGGAGAAGGCAGTAACTGAGTGGGGGGAAGGGGTGTTGTCAGGAAAAATTCCCACAAAGTGGGAAAAATTCGCTGATGTCGTAATTCTACCTCAAGATGCATTCATCGAAGAAGGATTGAATCTAGATGATTCATTGTGGAAAACTGTCGCGGATGCTCTGAATGTGAAACGCGTCGCGCGAATGGGAGAAATTCAAGGAAAATTTCGAAAGAGTGGCGTTGAATTACTGCTCGGTGATGACGATTGGGTAGTTCGCCGTGAACATGGAATTGATTTTGGTTACAATTTCACGCAATGCATGTGGAGTGCTGGCAACGTCACCGAAAGAGGACGAATTGCAAATGCCAATCATGAGGGAGAACATGTCTTGGATCTCTATGCCGGCATTGGATACTACACTCTTCCATTTCTGAGTGAAGGGGCGAAAGGCCCCAACGGAGAGCGCGGGGGGGGGCGAGGGGCGGCACATGTGGTCGCATGCGAATGGAACCCTATCGCCGCCAAAGCCCTGCGTTGGTCATTATCAGCAAATGGGCTTACTGAAAGATGCACAGTCATTGAAGGGGATAATCAGAACCAAAACTTCCAACCTGAATTCGATCGTGTCAATCTCGGTCTCTTGCCTTCCTCAAAAGATGGGTATACACTAGCACTTCAAGCGCTGAAACCGGAAGGAGGGGTGTTGCACGTCCACGGTTTGGCATCGGGTGGAAATGAAGATGAGTGGGCCACAAACCTCGCTCAAACACTTGAAAAAATAGGGTCGTTTTCGTGCTCTGTAGAACACATAGAACGGGTGAAGTGGTATGCTCCACACCAACGTCATATCGTGGTCGACATCCGAGCGTCGTCGGTGTCGTGTTGAAGAACCGACTTTGACACCCAAGCGGCATGGACCTCGGGATTGAGTCTGAAGCATTGGCCCTCGCCGCCCCGTATATTCTCGGTTTAATCGGCTTCATGTATGCGCTTCTCATCGCCTTCACCGTCATCCGTTGGAAAAAATCTCAGGATGCTATTCGCAATTTGTGGACACGAACGCTGGTTTCGACGCCATTGCTATTGCTTCTATTCAGTTCCCTTGAATTCGGTTCATCAACCTGGGGATTCATGGTGGGCATCTTCGCATTAGGTGCACACAGAGAATACTGCATCGCTATCGAAATGGAAGATCGTGGATTGAGGATGGTCAGTCTAATCGTCTTACTCGCCTTGATTCTAATCGCTATGAATCCCAATCTATCGGAGATTAATGCCTTGGCTTGGGCTGGACCGCAGGGAGCTGGCCTTCTGGGTGCGTCTCTGTTCGCAGGGGGGCTTGGAATCTGGGCTGTCCCCATAGTTCAGGACCGAGCAGAGAATGTGACCCGCGATGTTGGTAGAGCATTCATCGGATTCCTCCTGATTTGGTTCTTCATTCATGGAATTTTCCTGATGCACTTGGGTGCAATCGGGGTTGGGGCTTGCATCTTCGCTATCGTCAATGTCTCGATGAACGATTCGTTCGCCCTCATCTTTGGACGGATTTTTGGCAAGCATCCATTCCGCCCCGTTCTGTCTCCAAAGAAGACTTGGGAAGGTGTATTCGGTGGCGTCATGATGTCCGGAATCGCTGGATATGTAGCTCAGCCTTTGTTCCCCACATTGACAGCCATCGAGACGGCTGGATTGGGGGCAATTCTCGCAGTCATCGGTACTATGGGAGATCTGATGCTCTCCGCTCTCAAGCGAGATCTTGGATTGAAGGATTGGTCAGCCATGTTGCCCGGACACGGTGGAATTCTTGACCGAGTCGATTCATTCATCCTCGTAGCGCCTGCGCTATACTGGATTCTGCTGCTGTTAGGTGTCTAGTTCTAGCAAGGCATCGACGGCTTCCTCGATTTCTTTGTCACTGAGGAAGGGTAGCCCATCTTCACGAATAGCCCAGACGATGCCACCAATCAAAGCGAATGACCAGAGCCACAATGCAATGGTGAACAGACCGCCGCCGATGGCGAGAACAATGGCGCTGAAGCCACCACCCTCATCATCACCTTCACCTGGAGGAGAGGCGACAACACCAATCATTTCTATTTTAGAAATATGAACTTCATACGGGATTGGCCTTCCAGCCGAAGAGGCTGGGTTGGTAATCGGCTCTAAACCGGTGGGATCGTCTGTGGTTGGAACCAACGCAATAGCGCGGACATGGCTCATGCCTTGTCGAACCACGCCAAATGTTGCGTATCCCTCATCATCTCTATTTTCAGGATCTAGATTGTGGGCCTCTGTCTCTGCGATATACCATTGGGTATCTGCGCTGTCTGGGTCCATTCCGCGCGCCATTCCAATAGCACCATCAACATGCGACAGATTCTCATTGTGTTCCATCTCAAGTGTATGGCCATCACCACCGCTTCCACAGGTGAGACTGGTGGCCGGATATATCCCGATTGTTGTGCAAGTAGGATCTCCAGCTTGAGTCACGAAATCATCGATGACTCGATGAAAGAAAGTCCCATCATAGATTCCACTTTCGATATGCATAATCATATTCGCTGATGTCATTGGAGCCCAAACGGGAAATAATTCGATGTGGATCTCGCCTTCAACTACCGAGGAGAAATGACCAGGGGTATAAGAGACGTTGATGACCAAAACGGGGTCACCGGGTTGAGGAATATCCATTGGACTGCCCTCCAATTCCGGGCCATCCTCCCACGTCGCAGGATCGATTTCATTCTCGGTCCAGTCATCATTATCCTGTGCTCCAACACTCGGCGCACCGAGAATCAATAGAGCCAGTAAAACGGCAACATAGGGCTTGGCCATCAATACGCCGTACAATCGACGACAAATGAGCCCATCGGCCAATCGTCATCCTCATGACACACCGCCCCATAGGGCGGTGCATGGCGGAAGCAGATGAGCGTCGTGAGTTATTGAGACTCAACCTCGCGCTTGGTGCAACCATCGGTGTCGTCATTCTGTTCATCGTTCTAGCCTCCGTATGGGGTTCGGGTGCCGTTCAGAATTCTGACGATGCGAAATACAGTTGGTGGGAAGTGCCCTTACAAGACCGCCACAAGATGGACCTAGATTTCACTGGTTCAAGGAGTCGACTTCCAGTCAATGGAACCTACAACTGGAGCGGGCCAACAGAGTATTTCGTCGAAGTGGATTTGCCGGCCAGTGAGCAAGATGCCGGCTACCCTGAACCAGCACTGATGCATGTGGCACTGTGGATGCCAGACGTCCCAGAAGGGCAGAAGGTACCAGTCATTGCCACCGTTCATCCATACTACGATTTTGGAGGCGAGGGGATACCCGAAGCGGGTGAGGATTCGAACCCCAACACCGTCCCCGACGCTGGGGTAGGTGCGTGGGTACTCGATCAATTCGTTCCGCATGGATTTGCTCTTGCTCAGATTTCAACCTTCGGCACAGGAAAATCTACCCATTGTCAAGACGTTAAGGGATTGGGTGAACAAACAGGTATTCAGGCTGCAGTACACTGGTTGGGTGAACAAGAATGGTCCAATGGCAATGTCGGTTTGATGGGGAAATCGTATGCAGGTACCACCAATTGGGAAGCCGCCCAAAATCCCTCTGAGCACCTGAAGACAATCGTTCCAATATCGGGTTCAATCGGAGTCCAGCAGATGTTCTATCGAAACGGCAGTTCAGAGGCCCGAGCCATGCTCTACGATGTTCTCTACCAAGGTGCTACCACAGACCCAACTGAAGATGATATGCGAATGTGTAGTGATGATATCATCGGCCCGATTTCACCTTTCACAACTTGGCTTGGGGCCGGAATGGGTGGAGATCAGTGGAACGATTACTGGGAGGAGCGTTACCACCTACAGGATGTGCTAGACAACTATGAGGGCAGTGTCTACCTCGTTTGGGGATTCCAAGATTGGAACGTCGATCCGTATCATGCATTCCCTACCTTTGGTCGGTTGAACGACGCTGGAATTCACACCAGAGCCATCATCGGACAGTGGGCACACAACTATCCTGACCAGCCAGACAGGCACGATGATTTGGGCAGTGGGTATGGTGCAGAGGCCTTTCCCAACATGAGTCGGATGGATTGGGCAATTGAACTCTACAACTGGTTCAACTACTATCTCAAAGACATCGGTGAGGAGCCATCACCAATCGCACAGGTGCAGACCAACGACGGAAATTGGCATGCCGAGGAGACTTGGCCACCCGATGACAAAGAATGGATGAAAATCACTCTCGATGCGGCAGAATCCACGGGTGGATGGGTATCTTCCACAGCATCGGCTTCGTTTACTGTTGCAGGTTTTGAGGAAGAGGTGCACATTTCTGGTCTTCCTACACTCCATCTCTCGGTGAATTCTCCATTGATTCCATGTAACGGAGGACAGGTGTTTGCAACCATGTTCGATGATGAGACTGGATTGCGACTCGGCCATGCCACAATGGACCTGCGATATCGTGATGGGGGATACGAGGCAAACGCGGTCGCTCCGGGTCAAAACTATCTGATGCTGATGGAATTCAATCCACTCGATGTCATCTTGCCTGCTGGCCATGCCATTAGAGTGGATCTGACCGAGTCCGGAGAGGACTACCTGCCTTCACCCTGTGCTGCGACGGGAATTGGGATATCACTCGACGAATCAAGTGAACTGGGTCTACCACTGATTGACAGACCAGTGGATGATTATCACTGGTTCCTTGCTCCACCATGGTGGGAAGAACCGAACAATGTTGCAGGCGTATGAGAATCACTCGTAGGGATACCAATCTTCCTCGCCTTTGGGCCGGTACCACCAGGCGCCATCGTCATCCTGCCACCATTCAGTGCCATCTTCATCGACGCGGACTGATTCGGTTTCTTCCTCTTTAGTGGCCACGCCCATCTCTTCTGCGATTTGTTTCTTCAAATCACGAGCTTCATCTTCAACATCGTTGAAGACTCTATTACCAGGATCTTGTGATTGTAAATTCTCATGATCACCCGAAGCAATCGCTTCGTCGGATTCATTGAAGAAATCTTCCGCCATCTTCTGTCGATATTCCTCGTACTCGTCACGACCGAAAGAACCGGTGAATCCTCCGTCTTTAGAACGCATCAAATCATCAAGGTTGACGTTGCGACCCACATCCAATTCAGGAGCGTCCGGCAACTCATCACCATCATAGAATTCCTCAGAATCATCTCCAAGATGCGGATAGGTTTTCCCATCAGGATGAATCTCCTCAACCTCTTCGATGATTAAATCGTGTTCTTCTTCGTCAATTTGTTCATCATCATGGGTTCGGCGAACCACTTTAACGAACTTATCACACTCAGTAGCAAGAGCAGCTCCAGTGAATTCCCCGGCGATTTTCTCAAGTCGATTCATGAGTTTGTCATAGGGTCGCCCAGCAAGTCCTCCGAGGAAACGTCCAAAGCCACCCTTCTTCGCCATGAAGTAACCCATGAGTGGAATCCTTATTCAGGCTTGCCTCGGGGCGTCATAGTGATGGTTGCATCTTGGCTAATCGAGGCGGCAACATCGTACAATCGAGCCTCGCTCGAGAATCGAGACTCATATTCCGCCTTCGTATTGCTACCAATATGTCATCTAGAAACGATTCTCAACTGGGCATTCAAGTCACTCCCCGATGAGATTCTGATTGGTTTTGATCCTCTGAATACGATGCCCATCGATACCGATGTTGTCCAAACCTGCCGCGGCGCGGAACATGATGAAGATCTCTTTGCAGGTCAGGGGTTCGTCCTTGGAGCGCCCCATCTTGTCAATCGCGGCGATTCGTTTTCGGTTCATCATGTTCCTGAAGAATGGATGGATGATCTCTTCGCCAATGACCGTGGGTCGCGGGGGGCACGGTTCACGCATTGGATGCACACCCACCCGAATTGCGTCGCCATTCCCTCTGAAGCAGATGCGGATGCATCTCAACACACCGATGGTGTGGACATGATTGTCGGAATTGAATTCAGCAATCCGGATGGTACCTCCTTCTGGTTCGATGATGCGGAAGGAGTAAGACGATCCCTCAAACCACCGAAGAGAAGTTGGAGGAGATTTGGGCGACGGGTGCAGAGACCCATCTTGGGGCGTTCCTCAATGGGGCACAGAATCCATGGATTGGAATTGATTGCATATCATCGAACTGGGGTCGGCGTCAATGTCCTACTCGTCGATGACGATGGGATGCCTCACGGCTTGAATACGGTCTGACGATAATGAGCAAGCTCCTGGATGCTCCCTTTGATATCATCCAGTGCGCGATGGCCTGAGGGCTTGGTGAATTGCTTCGCGTTGGGGTACCAGCGAGTTGAGAGTTCCTTCACACTGCTCACGTCGATGCTGCGGTAGTGGCAGAATTCCTGTAAATCTGGCATGTGTGCTCGCAAAAAGCGGCGGTCCTGACCGATGGTGTTTCCACAAAGGAGTGATTGCCCGGGTTCACAATGTTCGCGGAGGAATTCAAGTGTGCGAATTTCAGCTGTTGCAGTACTCAATTCACTCTCACGAACAGCATCGATAAGACCATTCGCAGTATGATGAGTGACGTTCCATTCATCCATTTTTTCCAATTCATCTTCTGGTTGGAAAATCGCGATATTGGGTCCTTCCGCTATGATGTTTAGATTGCTGTCAGTGACCAAAGTTGCAATTTCAATGATGACATTTTCTTCGTGGTCTAGACCCGTCATCTCAAGGTCAATCCAGATCAGTTTGTCGCTCGTCATGCCCCTTCGCGAACGCTTGACATCCATAGCGATTCGCACGTGGCGCGCGCGAGGCCTCATAGATTGGCGAGGTTCGCCGAGACCCATGGAAATGAAGGAGGAAGTCGGTTTCATCGAACTTCTTCGTGGCAATCCAGTGTATCGACGACTATGGATTGGTCTATCCATTTCGATGCTAGGGGAGTGGTTCAACACTGTTGCACTATTCGTTCTCATCTACACCCTTACGGGGTCGGAACTGGGCATTGGTCTACTGTTCGTCATCCGAATGTTCTCTCTGGCGGTTCCTCAGATTTTCACCGGCATGCTGGCCGATCGCTTCAGTCGAAAGTGGCTGATGATCTGGGCTAACCTGCTGTCAGCTGGAGCCGTTCTGCTACTGTTACTGGTCGATGAAGCGAGTGAAGTCTGGCTGGTCTACGTCATTTCCAGCGTGCTGATGATGCTACACGCGGTCTTCATACCCGCAGAGAACGCTTCTATTCCAAACATCACAGAAGAAAATGAACTGTTGACCGCCAATGCACTGAACAGCGGAACATGGAGCGCTGCACTGTGTCTAGGTGCGAGCGTCGGTGGTTTTGTCGTCGCAGCCTACGGAGTGGAGGTTGCCTTCGTGGTCAATGCCATCTCCTTTTTGTTTGCAGCATTCATGTACAGCACAATCGAAATTCCACAGGAACCTTACGTTCCGAAACCAGGAGGTTTTTGGGCCAATACGGCAGGCACTATAGCCGATGGATTTCGAATCATCTTCAGCACACCTCCAGTTCGAAGAATCATCACCGCCAAGGCGCTGTGGAGCGTGTTCGGTGGCGGATTGGTCTACATGCTCGTCCTTGTGGGCGAAGACATCGGTTTGGGAAATTTCGCCGCTGGAATTGGGATTCTGTTCGCTGCTCGAGGATTGGGAACCGGATTGGGTCCAATCCTTGCCCGCTATGCCTTCACTGAACGGAGTCGTTGGCCGTTCTTGCTAGGTTGGCTGGTCAGCGTTTGTGGGCTGGCCTATGTGGCCATCGGATGGCTCGAATGGTCACCGTGGATTGCTGTATTGGTCACCTTCGGTCATGCAGCGAGTGGCGCCAACTGGGTACTCTCAACAGTCCTGTTACAGGAGAGGAGTGAGGATGCTTGGCGGGGACGCGTGTTCAGCACAGATTTCCTGCTGATGACCGGCATCAACGGGTTTTCCACCCTCGCTGCAAGTCTCATGCTAGAATATACAGACATTACACTGAGAGA
>JAPYUB010000050.1:12619-12875 GCA_029942125.1 Candidatus Thalassarchaeaceae archaeon
CGGTTCTACAAGTCGTCTCTGGAATCATATGGATTATGCTGATGATGCCTGGTGAGAAACGCTTCGCAAAAGCGACTAGTTCATGAAGCGTCTTTGGGGGACCCGCTTCATGGTCGACCTCGTCGAACAAGTGGATGAGCGGGGTCTAGCCGTCTCACCAACATTACCCGAAGGCTGCAAAAATTTGCTCATCGATATCGATGGAACCATCTGCGAAGATATTCCCAACGAAGAACCCGAACGCATGGCCACGGCC
>JAPYUB010000051.1:0-1865 GCA_029942125.1 Candidatus Thalassarchaeaceae archaeon
GGATGGACAGATGTCGGATGGTGCGATCTAAATGACGATGAATCAGCCATTCCCAACCCTGAGATTATTGATGCCTTCCTTACCGATGGTCCGTTCGAAGTGATGGACGAACAAATTTTCACCTCTGATGCAGATGGTGGTGTGACCATGACGGCCACACCCACTCTACCGGGCGCATACATGAGTGTAGTACAGACCAAGTTTGTCCGAGATGGTGTCGAGATGATTGGAGTCGGAATGAACGTTGGCGCTGCCACGGAGGCATCGATTGCACTCTCTGGAATCACCGAACTGACAACGTTTGCTGGAATTCCTGTGTACATTGCCACCCCATCCACAAGCGGGCTGACCACCATTGAGGTCACACCTACGGGAATGGGGGATGACGATTACACTGCAATGCTGATGCTGATGCCAGCTAATCTTGGTATCGCTTTCCCTGATATAGCAGAGGATGAATGGGGCGAGGGTCAAGAGTTTGAACTGGAGTTCCAACAGGGTACAACTACGCGAAGTCAAGAAGTGTACATCGATGCACCCTTGACACTAGTAGTCAGTCTCATCATGGAAGAAGGTGCACTGTGGCCCACGGCGATTCAGTTTGGTATGATTCTCAACGACCCAGGTACTTTGACCTTTGACGGCGCACTTGGACCTGGACAAACCACCAACATCGCCCTAGATGCTGATGATGGGGTCGCATCGCGAATATTAGCAGTGGCCACACCCAAGGTTGGACTGGATCCAGCCTCCATCGACCTCTCGGCATTCACTGAGTTAGCCTATGGTGCCGGACTGCGTGACGAGGTACTGGGTTGGGTCAATATCGAAGAATCCCTAGAAGCGACCTGCGAAAAACTCGAAGCTTGGCCAGAAGATGATGTGATTGAAGCAACAAATGTGAAAATGAAATTGTGGGATGAATCGAACGAATATGTCCATTCTTCACTGTACACACCAAATGCAGTTTTGACCGATGATGCTGGCAATACTGTTGAACCAGTCGGAGACTGGGCCACGGATTCATGGTCCTTGGAGGAAGAGTACGGTGCCACCTTCGATCTGGATTCTGGTACATACTCCTTGGCGGTTGATTCAGGGACAATGGAACTTGAAGTTTTAGAAAATGAATGGGGAGGCATAGAAATTGAAGTGCTTGAAGACGAAATTTGCTCAAATAATGTTGAAATGACCGAACAGGAAAATTTCGATTTGTTTGATGACATCTTCAGCAGCCTTGATTCAGTCGCATGGGGTCAAGGCTCCAGCGCGGACCTGCACTTGCCCGACCTCTCATCACCACAGGATGACTACACGGTCATCGCAGTGGCCCAGATTGGGAATGGAGAGGATGCGACCTTAGTGGCGGCACTTGACACCGAGGTTGCTGCACCAAACCCCGAGCCACCAGTAATGGTGAACATGACACTGAGCTTTAGTCCAGCGAATCCACTGCCTGGAGATATCGTGCAGATTACAGCGACAGACAGTGAAACCAATCAGCCGATTGAGGATTTGTCTGCAGTACTGATTCGCAACAACATCACGCTGTTCGGTCTGATTACCAACGAGGATGGACAAGTCTCCTTTGGAGTGACTGAAGGCACAATCCTGATTCGATTCTCTGGTGAGATGTACAATACTGAGGAATTGATTATCATCGTCACAGCTGAAGGCATCGAGACCGGTGATGGAGGAAGTTTGCCGACCGATACGGATGGCGATGGATCCCTTGATTCAGAAGATTGGGCCCCAGACGATTCAAGCGAATGGGCAGATTGTGATGGAGATGGCATTGGTGACAACGCAGATGACAACGACGCTGTGTGTGATCCAAACGACACGATTGATCCAGGTAACAACAC
>JAPYUB010000051.1:1965-12836 GCA_029942125.1 Candidatus Thalassarchaeaceae archaeon
ATGACAACGACGCTGTGTGTGATCCAAACGACACGATTGATCCAGGTAACAACACGGGTGACAACACTGGCAACAACACTGGCAACAACACTGGCAACAACACTGGCAACAACACTGGTGATAACACGGATGACGGTGGTGATGAATCCAGTTCAGGTTCAAGTTCGAACATGGGAACGATTGCAGTAATCGCTGGAATAGTCTTGGTAGCGATGCTCGGCATCACTGGATTGGTCTTGTTCCTGCGAGGCCGAGGAGATGATGATGATGATTGGGCGGACGAACCTGCTAGCATGATTCCCGCTGAAGATCGTATGTTTGACAGTGGCCCTCAAGGGCCAACTCCAACGATGCGTGGCGAAATGAAAGATGGCTATGAAGTTCTTGAACACCCTGCTGGAAGCAGTTCATGGTGGTACCGTGACGCCGAATCTGGAAACTGGGTCGAGTGGGTCTGAGAACATCTGACAACAAAACACCGGGTGTTCCTATAGGACATCCGCTGTGCTGATATGGCCGAAGTGCTGCCCAAGGTCTGTCATGCGACCTGAACAACTCCGTCTGGCCCTCGTGATTGGGATGCTGTTGTCGGCAGGATTGCTGTTCGCTTATCCAGTCAATCCAAAGATGAATACCGAGGTAATCTTTGATGATGAGGCTGCCATTCGAATGAGGGAAGAGGGGGTTCAAGACGAAAACTACCAGTTGGTGCTTCGGTTCAAACACGACGAAGGTGGACAGATTACCAGCAATCTCAGCCGAGTTCAAGAATTGATGCAATTGGAAGAAGAATTTCTTGATGGGACCAATCCGCAGACTTCGTGGGAATACGACGGACTCTACATCGACCGGATTATTACACCATTTTCAGCCTGGTCAGATGCATTTGATTCTAGGAATCGTTCGTTGCGAAATGCCACTCAATGGGCTAATGTTTTACTCCCTGAAATCGAAAATGGGTGGTGTGGAAATAATGCCACAGATGAGGAGATGGTGGCTTTTGAATCGTCATTGCTTATGTTGCCTGATAGTACCAATTTCGGAGTTGCTTGCCCAGCATTCTCAGGTGCTTCAGCTACTCAACCACCGGCGACAAACGAGATTCTGTGGCTCATTTATGTCGGAGCAGGTGAGAACGGTGGTGATTGGAATACACTCAATTTATGGGCAGACAAGGTAAGTGAGAATACCGATTACGAGATTTCGGCGGTTGGCGTCAATATGATGTACGGAAAGGCCAAAGCAATTGCAGAGAAAGACCTGAAATTCGTCATCATACCATCGATTTTCATCCTCGGAGCGATGCTGACCATCGGATTGCGAGATTGGCAGACGGCAGCCGCTACGCTAGGTGGAGTCGGGCTCGTCATTTGTGCTGAATTTGGAGCACTGGCTGCACTTGGGTTTGAATTTTCAATTCTCGATGGGATTGCTCTACCCATCATCATGGGTGTTGCTGTCGATGGTGCGTTCTGGTATTCACGTTCATCCAGAGATCGTGATGAGGTACGCGGCATGCTCTTTGTAGCGATGATTACTACGATAGCAGCTGTTTCTCTGGCGTTATTCTCACCGATTCGTGCTCAGCGCTCACTTGGACTTATAATGGCGATTGGAATCATTCTCGACTGGGTTCTGACGCGTTTTGTCCTCGAAGATTTCTACCTCAGCCGGCGTTCTGTTCAGGAGGAGGTGGGTGAGTCATCACAATCCAATCTCTCTATCACTTGGGCGTGGCCTGTCGCACTACTCTTGCTCGCCTCAATCGCTGTGATTTCGCCACCAGGTGTCCATGTTCTAGAAGTCGAACAATTCCTTCCAGAGGATGACCTTGCCTTGGAGGAAATGGAGGATTTACAGTCGAAATACGTCCTTGCTTCGAGCACGATTGCATGGATTGTCATCGATGTTGAAGGTGACAGTCAATCAGATTACGAGGCCATCTTGAATATTCAGCAACAATTGGGGCAGCACCCCAGTGTTATCTCTCTTGAAACTGGCCTATTACAAACCCCCATGGTCATTGGAGTCAGCGATTCTAATGAAATGAATACGATTGACGAAGCCGCTCAATTTGAAGGGAACTCGACTTTGTTCCAAGATCTGAGATTACAGAAGGATGGGGTGACGACAGGAGTCTCAATTGCTGTGTTTATCGACGGGAGAAATTCGGATGCAGCAATTCAATTTTTAGAAGATGTTGATGAATTGATTGACAATAATGGAATGGAAGGAGTGGTCGGAGGGGATTTACCGGTTGGAGCCAAGGCGGCGCAGACTTTTGAAAATACACGTGTCGTACAAATCTTATCGGCAGGTGTAGCGATTTTCTTGGTCGCTCTCTTTGCTCTACGCGTACCCATTCAAGCTGGGCGGATTGCAGTGGGGGCGGTTGCGATTGGCGCGGCTGTCGACGGTATGGCGAGTATATTCGGGGGGCGAGGCGTCAACACCGCTCTCGCAGTACTATTGGGAATGGGTTTCGCAGCGGATTATCTCTCACATGCAAGTGCCGAACATCGCCCGACGAAACTGGATATGTCAGCACGTTGGTGGGCAGCAATATCCTCAATTTCGGTATTCATATTACTCGCAATGACTTCATTCCCACCGACGAGAGATGCGGGGAGATTACTCTGTGTCAGCATCCTGTTCTCGGTGATTCTGGCGACTTGTCTGGCATTCATGCACGGCAATGATACCATGGATGCACAATAGAATTCAACGATCAGAGACTTGCATCTGCCATGCTCGCTCATCGAGTGACGCAGACAACGTGCGACGATCTAGAACCTCTTGACCCTCTTCTGCCCTGAGAATGGTCTCACATGCAGCGTGAGCAAGGGTTGCTGCATCGTGCAATGAGGCGCCCTGAGACAGAGCGGCGGCCATCGCCACTGCGGCAGCATCGTGCAGACCGATGATTTGTCGCGCTCCATCCATCAGGCAGGGGATGTGATGTTCTTCATCGGCAGTATACAGCCACAATCCCTGGGCACCTCCTAACACCACCAAGGCTTCCCATTGGTATTTCTCAATGAGATCTCGTGCGGTTTCCAACGAGGTTTCCAATCCGAGTCGCCTGCGGGTTAATTCAAGTCCCCGGATTTCGAAAAGAACGCAAGTGGCACCCTCGGTTCGATTGAGTCCAGTCAATTTTGGATCACAAATGATAGGGATTCCATTTCCATTGGCTGCTGAAATGAGTTGTTGAGCACCAATATCGGTTACTGCTCCCTTGTTGTAATCTGACAACACAAGGACGTCGGCATCAGACAAAGATGCGAGAGCAGATACTGTAAGCCTCTGAGAAACCGCAGCAGGCATCTCTTCTTGGGATTCATCATCAATCTGCAAGAGCAATTGATTTTGATCAACCAGAGATTCACGCGCACCATAAATCCGAGTCTTGACAATGGTCTGACGGTTTGCCACAACACGAATTCCATTGGTGTTGATACCTTCTTCCCTAAGATTTGAGGCCAATATTTTACCCGCCTCGTCACCACCGATGATGCTGAACAATTGTGGATTCATTCCTAGAGAAGCAAGACCTCTTGCAACGTGTGCTGCTGCTCCAGCGAATTCTTCTGTCGATGTGACTTTGACAGCAGGGACGGGGGCGGTCGCATTCAAGCGATTTGCCCAACCATGAACATAACGATCCAGTACAGAATCGCCAACCAGTGTCACATTTGTGGAGGGCATATCATCGACCATCGCACGCAAACGTTTGAGGCGGTCAACCTCTGCTTGGATGATTTCGTCAAGGACCCACGGCATCTTGCTCGCCCCTGCGAGTCGAAGGCGCTAATTCAACTTCGCCCGGACAACTCCGAGGATTGTCTTGTGTTCTTGGTCTGAAATTGATAGCGAATCACGCAAACTTTGCAAAATGTTTTCTTCATCATCATTCACACGTCCATCCTCCCAAGCAGCTTCCATGGCTGAACAATAGGCCTTCATTCGGTCATCGAGTCGGTCACAGACCCAATCCAACTGGACATTCCTAGCGGAATCAAGGCCCAGCATACCTGCGAGTGAGTCGAGCATCGCTTGCTCATTAGCATCGACTTCGCCATCTTGCCATGCCACTTCGAGCATTTGCTTGTACAGTGAACTGTTCTCAGCCTCTGGATCAATGCTCTCTTCGCGTACACGCTTCTCAATGGGTTCCGTATCATATGGTTCAAGGCCAAGATACATGGCTAGGTCATCTAGCATGGCTTGTTCATCTTTGGTGACAACACCGTCTGACCACGCGGTGCGGACAATGTTGTCATAGACGGCAAGACGATGGTCAAGAGGCAAGTCACGGCCATCTAGTGGGATAATATCTGCAACTTCACCTTCAATCGGTGGACGATATGTGCCGGTACTGTCGATGTTACGCAGAACATCAAGCAATCCCGTAGTATGATTGTGAAGTGCTTGAACGGTCGTCTGCTCACCATCGGCCTTAACGACCCGAGCTTGGATATCATCAACCAAATCGCTGGCGGCTTTGCGTCCTTCTGTACTGAGTGCATAAACGCGGCACCGTTGTTTGGCCCCAGCGACATGGCGTGTTTCCTCTTGAATAAACGCCTTTTCTCGAAGTTTCTTCAGGGTTCGAGGGAGGTGTTTTCTGGCGATCCCGACTGCATCAGATACACCGGCCTGAGTCAACTCGGGCCGACCCTCCCAAGGATTGTCGCCCAAGGGGGTATCCCACAAATGCAACAATACACGTTGTTCAACGGTGAGTGTTAGTAGCATTCCTCCTGACAAATGCTGTCCTCCTTGTCGAGTCGTGGGCCGTGATGACTCTTAGGCAATTCGCCCCAATGCTACTTTGGAAGGCGTTGCAATCAAAGGTCGACTCGGACGGGACGATGTATATGGCCGCGGCACCCATCGGAAGCAGTCGACTTCCTGTACCCATACCTAGAGAGGGAGTTTGGGCCGTATTGGGCTCTACAGCTAATCGATTATGGGAGCGAGGTTGTTTTGGTCGCCCCATTCGCGATGGCATCCTTCTCACAACTGCAGAGGTACTGAATGCCCATCGATTGCGGGGATTACCTCTGCCCCACGATGGTTGGCTAGCAGAGGTGCTGCCGAACCATCCTAATCTGCTGTTTGAGTCTGAAGTCCTCGATTCACTCAGATTCCCTGGAGAAAAAGTCGTCCTCGCTGAAAATCTCAGTGCAGCGAATGCTGTTCTATTGGATTCTCGCTCATGGGCATTGCGTTGGTCGAGAAATGTAAAACCCAAGGATGCAAAGCCACTGGCTGAGATTCGTTGGATGCGGGCCGGCGACGGGATTGATTGGGCGGAACTCTCCGAATGGACTTCTAATGTGCAATCTGGAGGGCGTATCCCTGAACTGTTGATTGTGGATGATGAGCATGGTGTGGTGACATATCGATGTGGTCACCACAACCCTGTGGGTCCATTGAAGGACCCTTTTAGGGGGTTAGACAACGATGAACGGCAAGTAATCTCGCACGCATGGGCGCGATCTAAAGAAACCAACGGGGGATATTGGTTAGACATTTCTCGTGATGAATGGCCACTTCCTGGAATTGGTATCAATTTGGAAAACGGCGTATGGTTGACCGAAATTGAATCTCAGATTGTAAGTCGTATCGTCAATCCAACGATGCCACTGGCAACCGGAAAAAAGGGTAATAGAATGGCCATTCAATCGGATCTTCTTTCTCGTGGATTAGCCGTTCGTTCAGGATTCAAGTATGGGACGCGATGGAGGGTGTATTCCGGACTGGTCGGAGGAGAACACGCCCCATGGTTGGTAGTTCCATTGGATGAAGCACCAATGAATTGGGGTGAAGCTTGTCTGGCAGCCAGATTGGCAGCTGGAGTCAACAAGCATTGGTTGTGTGCATTGGAACCTCTCGGCAACAGTGGATGGCGGTACCTTGCCCTTGAACGACCGCCATCAGATGCACGGTGGACGAATCCAGTTCGACATTGATTTATCGCCCAAGGTTTCCAAATTCGTCCTGATTCTCCTGAACGTATTCGATTCGGGTTTGGGAGAGAAGTTTGTCACTTGGCCTACGAACCTGCATTTCCCCATCAGGTCGTTTTTCCTTTCCACGTTTGCCACCACTGCTGATAACCCAAAGCGCCATCAACACCGATACCAACTGAATGTTGTTTGCCGGTTCAGCCAACCACATCAATGCACTACCTACATCACCGGGTGGCTCGGCCTGTAACGAAACATTGAATTCGCCTGCCAATCCAAATTCGTCGTAAAGTTGAACTTTGCCGGTCGCAAGCATCCCGGGGGCAAGAAGACCATCCGGATTAATTTCTAGAGAGAGTACACTCCCTGGGCCTAGATTTTGCTGATTGGTTGTCGTCGCGATTCGGTTCAATGGTCCTTCGATGACAACATCATAGGTTGAATATCCCGTACCATCGAAGGATAGAACGTGCTCAAGTGTAACTATTTTAGTGACATCAATCTGACCTCCCATCTCCTCAGGTAAGAGTCGATTAGTGACAATTGACCAACCTATCTTCACATCGATTACGGGGTTCTCTGTGCCACATCCAAGTGTCCCTTCAATGAAGCCTGTCGTCCCAGTGGTTGCCGCCTCTGAAAATGTCAAAGAAAAATCATCGGTTTCGCCAGCAGTAAGCATTCTTGGATCAACCAGTGAAACAATGCGACCATCCGTACTGGTCACCTGAGACCATGGCATGCAATCTTGATGGGCTTGAAATGAGATTGGGAGAGTCTCATGCCCAAGCAATCGAATTGGAGTTCGGGGAGGTAAGACTGTTGCATGACTAGGGCCTGGGTGTGAAATGGTGATGTCGGTACCACTGTTGTCTGTGGAATCAACGTTGACTGTCCAGGGTACTAAACGACCGTGACCGTCACGAATTAGGATTCCGTCGGCTCCAAATGAACCGCTGGTGAAAATGTCTCCTGGATCATCATCTTCACCATTGTTCAAACTTCCATCCCCATCTCCTTCGATAACTTTGAGATAGGCATGTTCGGGGTCACGATTGACTTCATTGTGCTCAAAATCAGCGTGGTATAGATCTTCATGCGTCACTAAGAGGCCATGTGCTGGGAGTTCACGATCGAATCCAACATCGACACGTGATTCCATCCAGATGTATTCACCGGGTGCAATTCCGATTCGGACAGTACCGGCATTCGCTACGTGTGGCAAGATAGCGTAGGATTGATTCTCTGCCGCCAGTGTGCCGATGGACAGATCCAGCGCGTCGTTTGCCCCAATCAGATTCAAGGTTCCGGAGGTAGGTAATGCAGGAGTGCGGCCATTTCCATTCCCATTCCCGCTCGCCATGATATCCCATGCTCCAAGACCACTCCAATCACTGCTCGGGATTGCACTGTGTACATCATACAGGTCCACAGCACCTAACATGTGTAGCATTTCGTGAATCATCGTACCCATGCCCGATGAAAAAGATGCAATTGTGTAGGAGCCAATCGATTTTCCTCCGACTGAGAATCCAGGAGACAGAGGAGCATAGTGACTCCAGATTGCATTTTGGCCGCCACCGTCTTCTTGGGCTTCACCAGTATGTAGCACGAGAAGTCGATCAACCCACCCATCGTTATCGAAATCATAAGGGGACATGTCGAGATTGTCGAATGTGGTTGTAAGGGCCTCTTCCACAAGTCCAGCAGGACCGCCGATACTTTCGTCACCAACATCACGTTCCCCTCCAGAATCTCTACCGTAAGCAGCTTCGTTATGATGTGCAGTATGTATCTGAGGTTGGATATCTGTGGTAAGAGTGGATCGCCCGCTACTAATTTCATAAAAATAGGTCGCTGCGGAATTTGTGCCCGTCAGCATCGCATTGGCCCGTGAATGATCGGATCCTGACGCAGAAAGATCATCAGGGAATTCAACGATGATGACCAGCCAACGCTCGTCATCCTGCATCTCAACAATTTCTGCATCATTGGTCATAATGACTTCTTCGCGAATGGCATCGAACAGTGGCATGTAGATGTCAGGATGGCTTGCCAACCACTGCCCCCCAAGGATGAGGGCAATCGCCATAGCGATTCGGATGAGCCGACTCATGGCTGTTGCGGGAGCAGCGTGATGCTTCAAGCCCACGGGTTGACGGAGGTGTCAAAAGTCAATCTTTTGAGGTCGATACGAGGGCCGAAATAGAAAACTCGCGTGTTTTAGAGGTAGATGTGGAATCCAACCACCCCATGCCCGACAATTGACAGTTCGTAACGGCAACAGATTGTCTGAATTCAACAGGTAATGGTGACCCATCACATCCACTGATGACCAAATCACTGACTCGGTGCCGAACAATTGTGTCAAGAAGGGCATCGCGTGCATCTGGATCAAGGCATAGAGCCTCTGTTTCAACCCATCCAAGACGATTGGGTGCAGCAGATGATGAGACTGAGGGACATGCGCCCTCGCAATGGCACATTGCAAACAAATGTCGATGTAACCCTCCTTCTGAATCAAACACGGATTCAGGGGCTCTGGCCTTGGATGAAAGAAGGGGTGATGGCATCCATTGAATCAGCATTTCAGGAATAATTACGAGTAGAATCGAGAAGGAAAGCCAAACGCCCTCTAGAGCGGAGGGGCAAGTGAGCCACCATAGGAAAAGCATCGTCCCGTGTACACGAATGCGGAACGGGTCGAATGGTTCGGTAACCATCAGAGAGAGCAAGCGAGCCATGGTCAATCCGATGAGTGTGATTATTGTCAGAAAAATCCACCAAGAAATCCCTATGCCGACCTCAAACAATAGAACGGCATCATATTGGGCACCAATGCCATCAACCCCTCCAATTATTCCTGCACTACCAATCGCTAGTGGATAACCCCAAATCCACCAGAATGTTGCCAATGTCAAACCCAGCCCAACCCCACCGACGGTAACAATTCGTAGCCATTTTCTCTCGCTGGGCAATAATCCATCATCAGCAAACGAAAGGAGTTGCTGAGCAGACAAGGGCAGAGTGGTAATCAATGCTAACAGGGCAATCATCGACCAACGTGTACTCATCCAGCCGTGTGGGTTGTAAATTGAAACCGAACCCTCAGCAGCCCCCAACGGTAAGGATGACAGCCATGCCTCAAGGATTGGATCAATCTGCCACCACCAGAACAAGGTGGCCAAACAGAGAACAAATAGTAGTGCAGTGCCCCGAGCCGCCAACTCATCAATGTGTGCTCGCAAGGGTCGCTCTACATCCCTAGAGAGGCGTAGACGCAATTGTCCACCTCACATCATGTCCTTGGCCGTAGGTGCGGTTCGTACGGCCAGAATGGTGCGATAGACACCGAAACCAGCCCATGCACTACAGAAGAAGGCCGACGACCAGAGATAACCAGCAGCATCACCAGCCATCCAAAAGAGGCCCAATAATGCAAAACCAACTGCAAGGGTTCCGCGACGAAGTCCCTCAGGATAGGCCAGTTGACTGTCAAGATGGGCGGGTCCAGTGTCATATTTTCTTTCAAGAATCTCATTTTGTACAACTGCACCAACAAGAAGAGCCGTGAGCGAAATGAAGAACCAAGTGACTCCAGTATCCATCACGACTTCAGATACCGCTTGTTGATGTTCAATTTCCAACGCCTCTTCATCGACTTCTTGGTCGAACAGGCTATGGTCACCGGAAGAGATGACTCTGGTACTTTGATCCGCAGCAGCTGATGTTTCGCTCGGCGAATTGACGACAAAAGAAAGCGCATTCCAGTTATCATCAGAGTTGGGGGCACCATCGTCATTGACCATGTTTCCTATAACCCAGAATGTGACACCCCCCACATCGGATTCGGGTGCAGTCCATGTGAATGTCCACTCCGCTGGAGATGTGTAGTCAGATTGGGTAATGCCAGATGTGGTCGACGTTGCAGATTCTTCCTCACCACTGTCTTTCTCAGGTCGAATAATCTGGTCTTCTGACCAAGAGAGTGAGCCCATTCCTTCAGTTGATAGGAAGAAGCCACCACCTGCATTGGTTGAATGTTCAAGGGTGAGTGTCATCGAATAGGACTGGCTGGTTTCATAGGCATGGGGTGCACCGGATAACTTGACCAATGTTTCCGACGATGGTGAACTCGAATGACAAGTACAACCAGCACGCCATGTGGGGTCCCCTGAACCATCTCCATTGTTATCAGAAGGGGGCCCGGAATGCAGTGCTAGTCCGGGCCCTGCCATTAACAGAATGAGGGTGATTGAGACGGCGAAGCGAAGCGAGATTCGGGACATGGCAACCCTCTGTATTTTGTTCGAATTTACGTACGTCCTTAACCGTTACTTCACGGGGGTGCCCCTAAAGGGCACCCATGTATGAAAAATCTAAATCAGAGATCTTTGAACGCGGCGTTCAATTCATTCATCATCTTCTTGCCATCACCAAAGAGCATCATCGTCTTATCCTCAAAGAACAAATCGTTGTCAACACCAGCATAACCTACGGAAAGACTGCGCTTGATGATTACCACTACACGAGCCTTGTCTGCATTGATGATGGGCATTCCACCGAGAGGTCCTTCACCACTGCGTGCGGCTGGATTGATTGTATCATTGGCTCCGATAACCAAGGCGACATCGCACTCGGGCAATTCGGAATTAATCTGATCCATTTCGATGAGTTGTTCATACGGTACATTGGCCTCTGCCAGAAGGACGTTCATGTGCCCTGGCATTCGGCCCGCAACGGGATGAATGCCGTAACTGACTTCGACGTCCTGTGCCTCAAGAAGATCGGCGAATTCCTTGACTGCGTGTTGTGCCTGACTGACAGCCATACCATATCCAGGAATAATCACACACTTGCTGATACCATCACAAACCATTGCAACCTCTTCTGGAT
>JAPYUB010000052.1 GCA_029942125.1 Candidatus Thalassarchaeaceae archaeon
TACGGTCTTGGCTGCCATCAAATCACCGAACTCAATTCGTGGTATCAATGAGACTGTAGGCGCTCAGAGAGTGTAGACAGTGATGCAAAATCAGGATCGCCCCCCGGTGGAGGTGAATCGGGCCAACAGGCAAGCAGAGTGAGGCCACCATCTCCAAACGTTCTCGGGCATACATGGATGTGTACGTGAGGTACCTCTTGACCCGCAGTTGGACCGTCGTGGATTCCAACGGAAAAATCCCGAGTGCCAAATTCTGCTGTGAGGCGCCTTTGAACTTCTACAACACCTTCCATCAGAGCTTGACAACTTTCTGAAGATAAATCAGAAATGCGCTGAGCCTGCTCTTTGGGAATAACCAGTGTGTGTCCAGCACGACGTGGATAAATGTCAAGAAATGCGTACCACAAATCGCCTTCTGCGACCTTTGAGGATGGAATCTCGCCACGGATGATTTTCGTGAAGAGAGTCGGTTCGTCCATAGGCGTCGGATGATGCTATGCATCATCAACCCGACTCATGAACACCGTCGAAATTAGTCCCCAGATAGGCGGCCCAACTGAGATAGTCAGGGGTGCTTGCGTTTAGGTCCATTCGCGTCACTGTCCAAGCGGCGGATGAAGTGGAATAACCTGTTGTCGTCGTTGCAATTAGTTCGAGGTCGCCATCAGAATCCAAATCAGCAATTGTTGGGGTTCCAATACTCATATAATCGCGAGTGTAAAGATTGGTTAAATTCATTCCACAGGTGTTCAATATCGAGGCTGTGTTGTAGAAGATATAGGCTTCATTCTCAGAGAACAACTCCCCTGCGCCTCGAATCATCAGAACTTCATCACGACCATCTCCATCCATATTTACAGCCAGAGGACTAGTGAAACTTGTGTGGTTAGTTTCCTCCATCCAAAGAACTTCTCCGGTCGCTCCGTCGATTAGCAAGGATGTAGATCCAGTGTACATTGGAAAAGCGCCATAGACGTAATGTGTAAATAAATCAGGAACGGCATCATCAGTGAAGTATCCAATGGCTGGAGAGGACCAAGATTCTGCATCGGTGACGGTTTCATCTGATGCATATTCTTTGGCATCAGTGGTCCATATCTCTGAATAATTCCGTCCATCTAGTGCAATCAGACGGCCATCGAAAGTGCTTACAATCAAATCTTGAATTCCGTCAAGCGTCATGTCTGTAATCGAAGGTGGGGCCATCACGCCCTTGGCAACACCGGGAATGGGGTCCACGATACGAAGTGCATCGGTAATATCCCCTGTCATGATGTCATCAATCGAGGTTGTCCACAGACCACCATCCCATGTCTCTCCACCGGTTCCGAAGAGGATTTCAGTTTCCATCAATGGATGGGGTTGAAAGATAATTGGAGACATGTATGTCTCTCGTCCATCGGGTGTGTCAGCCACGGCTAGAATCTCACCAGTAGCGCCTGAAATAATCATCAGATATCCATTGTCGCGAGGCGCGGTTGGGCTCTTTGTGGGGTCTCCCCCGTTCGATGTCAACCACTCCTGCACACCATCCTGATTCTGATCGTCGATGAATTGCCCCGTGTAGAATTGATACCACTGATTGCGTTCGTTATTGTCTGAATCGAATTGCCATATGATGCTGCCATTCGTCCCACTCACAGCAAGCAACTGATGGTTGCGTCCACCTAGAATTACGTCCATTGTATCATCACCATCTAGATGAGCAAACTGCGCAGATGCGAACATTTCTCCAGTGGCAGAAGTTTCCCAAAGTAGTGTACCATTTGAGCCATCCAATGCGATGATGCTACCAGTGACATCTCCTTCGATGCCTGTACCTACAACGATATCTAGAACCCCGTCACCTGTGAGTTCAACGGTATATGGGGACGACATCATCCGATTGGAGCCTGTGGAAATCCAACTCGTAGTGAACTCTGGAGGCGGCCCGGGAGAACAAGTGTGAACTGTTGCACAATCACTACCCAGTGGACATGGTGGATGTGTAGGAATCGGTAAATCGGGAACATATCGTGGTTCATCTATTGCCTCATGTGATGGTTCGAACACGACTAAGAGTAGCAATACCGCAATCAGAATGGCGACACCTCTGTAGTTTGTGCGCATTGACTAACGGAGAGGCTCTAGCCTCTTATCATTGGCTGCGTTCCTAAACCACTCAACTGCGTAGAGTGAGGCTTGTCACTGAGCCATCGCTTCCCGATAGAGAGTGTTTGGCTTGATCTGAATCTGTATCTGGATGATCGGTTCGGACATGGGTTCCTCGGCTTTCTTCGCGGGCCAGTGCAGCCGATACGGCTGCTGAAGCCACAGAAAGTAGACCTTGTGTTCGCAACATGGAGACCATTTCTGTATTCATCACAGGACTTGTGTCGGTAATGCTCAATTTCGTCTCTTGAAGTTCCTGAATTGCTGCAGCGGCTCTGGACAAACCGGCTGCATTACGTTCTGTACCCATGTGTAAACGCATTGTCTTGGCCAAACTTGATTGAATCGCGCCAAAATTGGAACCGTCTGAGCCGGCCTCTGTCAATATGGAATCATGGAGGTGGTAGGCTTCTGACAACGCGATTGAAATCGAACTCGATGCTGAATGCTTTGAGTGCGAAGCATGTTCAGCAGCTGATGTTCCCGCCATCGATCCACTAGCGAGAGCGCCGAGAAGATGGTCGCCACTGTTCAGAGCGGCACCATGTAAGCCGGAGCAAGCAGCATCTCCCGCAGCAAAAAGACCGGAGAGGGGGGTGTTCCATGAACCATTGATGACGTTGCCGGATGCATCTGTGGGAATGCCGCCAATGGTGGGTCCTGCAATTGGCATGAGGGGGATTGATTCCCTTGTGCAATCAACGCCACAACGCGATGTAAGGGCCGCTGCAACTCCAGCGAACCAAGGTGAGGCGGTTCGGGGAATTCCAGTTAAATCAAGAGATGCGCCACCTGTCGAGATGATGGCCTGTGCCAGAGCATCCGGTCCATCGTCGGTAGCCATCGGTTGGCCATCAGAATCTACAACGATGCCGCCTGCTCCAAGCAAATCAAGCGGAAGGGAAAGGCCCGTTTCAGCGACGGTTAAGGGGTGCATGGATGTGAATTCAAGGTCAGCAAGAGGTATACCGGAGCGGAGTGTGAGATAGGCTGAGGTGCCCATTGCAACACCATCGCCATTCCAAGCACTCTGGAAACCAGAACCTGCCAAAAGAATAGATTTCGCTTGGATACTGTAGAGTTCGCCCGTCTGAACATCCAATGCAATCAGGCCACTCGCTCGACCATCATTCATGACAATTTCTAGAATTTCTACGTCGCCCCGACGAGGAATATTGCGTTTTATACACTGTTCCTCAAGTATTGAGCGAACTTCGCGGAGCGTTGAATCGCCTGTACTAGCGGTTCGCGGATTTGTTTGTCCCGGCAATTGGCCCAAATGAGGTGCGCCATTTCGATTGCGACGGAGATTGAGGCCCCAACGCTCCAATTCCGCAAGGTGATCAACCGCAGAATTAGTAGAGGCAATGACAACATCACTTTCACACAAATCTGCGCCAACGCGTATTGTATCAGCAGCATGATTTGAGGGGTCTACCTCGCCTGAAGCCGCGGCAAGACCACAACTCATTGCTTCATCAGAGAACGACGACGGTGGCCCAGAACTAAGAACGGTAACCGTTGCTCCGTGGTCCGCTACTGCGATAGCAGCACGTAGGCCCGCAACACTTCCGCCCACGATGACTACATCCCAAGCCTGCATAACATCACCTAGTGGTCTTGTCCAACTGAAGGGGCATCATAAACGCACCCCCTATGATGCATCCTTGCTGGTATTCGCACCTATGGTGCGACAAACTTTGAGCGATCACTATGTGCAATTGCCTGATTCTGCCACCGTCGAGCTACCGTGCGAGCGACGCCCATTCTACGGCGCAATGATTCTCCACCACTTGAACGAGGATGTACCTCTGTCCAGAGTGTGTCCGAACTGATTGTTTGTCCATCGACATGGCGAATCGTAATACGGACCGGGCGGCGGCCTTCGATGTCGTCCGCCCATGCAACGCCGAGCCACAAAACGTGAGCGGCACCAACCAAATTACTGAGCCATGTGACAACGTCTTCTTCATCATTAGACCACATTGGTAAGGGGTGATTTGGAGGAGTCAAGGGAGTGGGGGTCAATCTGAAACTCTGACGTGATGGTTGTCCATCAGGCACGTGTACCTCGAGTTCAATTGGAATTGAATCTGAACCCAGATTGTTGACCATGACGAATAAATCGCCTCGTGATTCGCCACAACGTAGGGGGAGACTGGCGTCCAAACGCCATGAATGGCCGGCTATGGATTCATTGTGATCCATGAGGCCGAATTGCAAGCGATCCATCTGACGGAAAAGATCGCTCTGCCAAGCCCGAGTATGGCCCATCAATCTGGAAAGAGTTGGAAGATCGAGGTGGGTGTTGCCCAGAATTGTAGATTCGACTGCCTTGGGGCCTACAAGTTTCTCAAATTCCTGAATTAATTGGTGATGTGAGAGCATATTCTGTCCATGCAAATGAATCAAATGAAGAACGTGTTCAATAGCATGATTTGAGTTCGTTATATTCTTGAATTTGGCTTCGAGGCTCTCTCGCCATCGTGCAAAGCGAGTGGCACTTTCTGGATCAAGATGGGCAAGAAGAATCTCAGTCAATGGATTCTGTAACGTACTCTTGTGTTGACTGGGCGCATGATGAACGAGGAATGGGAGATCATCGGAGTGTTTTGGGGTGCGTCGTTCTACTAGAATCGAGTGTGCAAGCGAAATACTCGCTGCCAATATACTAGCCACCAACAATAGGCCTCGTGTCTCGTCCCCTGTTGGAAACCGATCTGCAAGCCAAAGGAGGAATGAAAATGTCATGAGATTGCTGAATCTCATGTATTCGTGTAGTCGTGATTCTGTGAGTGTGTTGAGGATTCGCTCGATGCTGCTATCTCTTTCGCCTCGAGTACGCCCCCGGGCCCCTAGGCGATCCAATCCCACCCAAAGTGAAAAATTACTGGCAATTACGGACGGCCCGATGAAACAAACGATGAGCAAGCCTGACACGAGTGCGGCCAATGAAGGATCGATGATGTCTGGTATCGCCATCACAGCTACCGCCGTGAAAATAGCAATCGTTGGGAGGAGATTTCGAACGAGTGTCCATGGCCAAGTGTTTGCCAATCGCCCCCAAAATCGGCGTCCTTTTTCCATACGATCGAGGCGGCTCGCAATCAAATCTTCCAATCCGTCATCAAACTCAAAACCCTCTCCATAGGGGCGGGGGAGGTTTACGCCGCCGTCATCTCTTATCATCCGAACAAGGGAGGTGAATCAGCAATAGGTCATCAGGGTGACGCTGGGCGCTGCCGGAATCTCCTTGAATGTCGAACAAGAGGAAAGGGTGGGCGCGTCGCATAGCTGGATAGTGCACCGGCCTCCTAAGCCGGGTTCCGTGGGTTCGAATCCTGCCGCGCCCGCCACATTCAACTCATGGCGAGACCATGGCGGCGGCCTGCATCTGAAACCTGATGTAGAAAATGTTCAATCTGGATTCGAGAATGAATTGTTCGGCGCAACGATACGTCACAATCTGCGAGTGCATCGAGCATCTCGTTGCGAAGCGCGGGTGCGAGCATGAGGCGGCTGCCAACTAGTTCCATGTGAATCTGGTGGACGACATCTTCAGCATCTAATGCATGAGCGCCCATCATCTCATCCAACTGACCCATCGCCCCCTCAAGCGTCTTGATGTTTCGACCCTGCTGTTTCTCCCAACGCCACTCAATCACACGCCCACGTAGAGCCAGTTCAATCATCCGGCGGGCATGTTGAAGTGTACTTTCTGACACGACTTCATACAATCTGTTTCGCTCACTAGTCATCTGACGTCGCGCCAATAATTCAGTTGTAAACAGAGCCTTACGGAGATTACCCGCAGCGATATGGGCGAGATCTTCGGCCATTCCATCTGCAAGTGTGACTCCCTCCAATGATGCAACCTTTCGTACAGTCGCGACGATTTCCTCCGATTCGATCGCAGGAATTCTGATGTGTTGCATTCGACTTCTCAATGCGTCAATGATTCGGCTGGGGGCCCTGGCAGTGAAAATAAAGCGGGTCGTGTGCGATTCTGATTCCATCATGCGACGAAGGTAGGGTTGCCTACGAAAGCCCAGGTGGTCTGCGTCTTCAATGACGATCAAACGACTTACGGGTGCACGACCAAATTCCATCTGAATTTCTTCGCCACATGGTGCTTCGCCCACATCACCAGACCACATGTTCCGATCAAATGCATCTAGGCTGGTACGACTGGCGAGGGTATCTGATGACTGGAGGCCGGCTGGCCGTAGAAATTCCTCGAATTTCTTCATAGCACCTGCTTGTCGCGCGAGATTTCGAGCCTGTAAAACATGGCAAGTTGCTTTCCACCCAGGCCCCAAAACTTGGCGTGCAACCAAACGCCATGCAGCGGTTTTTCCAACGCCGGCTGGCCCGGTAATCAACAAATGTGGAGGGTTGCCAGCCAAACTCGCACGAATGAATTGTTCACGAATCTGCAATGGCATAGCCAGTTCATCGAACCGCTTAGGTGCGTGAGTGGAAAGCCACGACGCCATCGATAATAGCGGGCCTGCCGCAGTCTTTCAACAAGACGCTTCAAATCGCGTCTAGGGTCTTATGGCCTTGGCGACGTGGTTTGACAAATATACGGAATCCGCACGCCTTACAGGCGATTCCTGTTCGTATACCCTCAAACTCATCGAGGTGACCGCAACGCAGACACTTGTAGGAAACTGACTTGACCATCGAATCCGCCGACCTACCACTCCCATTTGAAGCCGTCGCCTCGGGGGGGTTGTGAAAAGTGAGGGAATCAAGAGGAATCGCGAGAAGCACGGCAAATCTCAATGAAATTCTGAAACATGTTCCGGCCATATTCAGAATCATTCACTTCAGGATGAAATTGAAGGCCGAATCGATCGCCCGCTTCGTTTTCCATTCCTTGAACTTCACATGATTCGCTACTTGCAGTAATGAAAAATCCTTCAGGCACCACACTCACCTCATCGTTGTGTGATTCCCAGACAACCTGTGTTTCAGGGGTTCCTGTGAATATTTTCCCTCCACCGTTGACTATGTTGATACTGGCCGCGCCGAACTCTGGTTCAGGGGCTTCGATTGCCTCCCCCCCATAGAAGCCTGCCATGAACTGGTGGCCGGCACAAATTCCCAATATTGGCATGTTCAATTCAAGGTAGACCCCACAATTTCCAAGTTCACCTGTCAAACCTACACGCGCGGCACCACCAGACAAAATTAGGCCGTCGAGTTTTCTAAGATCTGAAACTGCAGTCATATTGGTGATAATTTGTGTGTCAACCCCAAGATATCGCAGCATTCGCCATTCACGATGGGTCCATTGTCCACCGTTGTCCACGACATCGATGACTAAGGCAACGTCACTCATTGGTCAGCGGCGAGGTTGACGCTCAATCAAGGTGGCGGAACTCAGAGGTCCGCCAATTCACTGAGGTAGAGAACGCGCATACTATGCTCAAAGGTCGCTGCATGCCCCCAGGCTTCCAACAAATTGGCACCCAAAGCATAGACACCATGACCTCGTGCGACAAATAATTTGTTCCCAGTCTGTTTGAGAGCTTCTGTAATCTCAACAAGATATCCTTCCATGTCATTGTATTGAACATCGACGATTGTGGCTCTGCCAAAATTGGAACGCCCTTCAAAATCTGTAGGCACTAGGGCATATCGATCCTTCTCCAAACTTAGGGTTGTGGTGTAGGGTGCTGCAACATGTACACAAGCACCTCGTCCTTCGTGTTCAAGACTGGCAATCGCCAATGCAACACTATGAATTCGCCAATCTTCACTGGCTTGATTAGGTGCTGCATCGCCCAGCCTACCGGTGATGAGGTCGGATTCGTTCATCAATCCAAGAGCGGCGCCCTCACGTGTGATGTGGACCAAACCCGGCGAGGTTGGAGAAAGAAGGCTGAATGAACCAGCGGTTCCATGGAGAAGGCGCTCTTTGTGCAATTGCCGGCCTAATGTTGCAAACAATCCTACAATCTCTCCAGGAACGACAAAACCTTCACCGACAATAGGTGGCATGGGGAGATTTTCAACCTCTTGTATAACTTCACCAGCGGCAGCCATTCCTTGTTTAAGAGTTGCATTCTCTTCGCGCAATTGTTCCAATTCGACCTTCTCGTCGCCGTCAACGATACGCTTGGCTGTCTCAATCTTCTCTTGTCCGGCTTCAATCACGACGCCGGAGCCACTGTGCATCGATTGAGCACCAGATGGAGTCGAAGGTCGCGCGGAAGGTGGGCCTGATGGAGGTGTTGATCCTCCTCCAAACATGGAACGTCCGCCGGAACCGCCTCCGGGGGGGCTGGATGGGGGTCCGCTCGGTGGTCCACTAGGGGGTCCTCCTGATGACCCGCTTGGGGGGCCAGAAGGAGGGCCTCCTGTCACCTTTGCAAGCATCTCATCAGAGCCATCATCATCCTCAACAACCTCGTCGCTCATGTCCGCACCGAAACGGCGGAACAAGTACCGATTAAATACAGGTCCGTTGTCGCTTGCCCGTTCAGCCCCTGTAGTGTAGTGGCCTATCATCCTGGCTTGTCGAGCCAGGGACACGGATTCGAATTCCGTCGGGGGCGCCAAATATCAATGAATTACTCACCCTTGTATGCTTCAAATTTACAGAGATCCGCAGAGGCAGAATAAGAACGGCGACGGTCAAGAATAGCATCCGAACCGAAGGTGGCGTTGAGGTGTTGTTGGACCTTCTCAAAATCTGCATGTTCGATAATGGCCCACCCACGAATGATTCCCCCCGAACGAACCAGTGGAAGAAGGTCGGGGAGATGTTTGAGAGTATCGTGAGGAATATTGACCAAGAGTAAATCAAACTTACCACACATTTCAGGGCGATCTTTTAGTGAGCGGGCATCCGTACATTCGATAGTTACTGAAGGGTGGTTGATATTCTCTCGAAGAAACTCGACTGCGGCGGGATTTAAGTCACCAGCAAATAATTCGTCAACCAAATTTGGTGCTGAGATTAAGGGTAGCAATGATGGCCCTACGCCGGCGTACGGATCGCAAACAGTCAATGGCCGTCCTACTTCATCACGCAGTTTCTCAGCACAAACAAGCGTTCCTTCGCGCTCATGGGAAAGTCTAGACGAATAATAGACCGTGGCGGGATCAGTCCACAGATAATGCCCATTCTCGATAATCTGTGTTCGTGTCGTAGGCTCTTGACCCTCACGGACCATCAATAATTCAAGGTCTCGGACACGAAATGTTCCAATGACGCCCCTATCTTCGAAAACCGCTCTAGTACGCGGGTGTTGGCGAAGCAATGCCTCACCAATCGCACCACTATATTGGCGTTGAACATCATTAAGCTTGATGAGAATCAAATCACCAACAAACTCGTGGCGTGTTGGCCACTCAATCGAAGTGACAACATCGGATGGAAGTAGGGCATCCAAGTGGTCTCTGTAGGACCGTGCTGTGGGGGGTTGCACTTCGATGTCGACAACAGGGTAATGCTCTACAATTGATGGGGTTTGATCACCAATAATTGGAATGAGGCGGTGTTCAGAATCGGTTGGGTCCGTTTGCACCCTCGCACCTTCAGGCAATGCTGAAGCAGCCTTGAGTTGCTGGAGAACACGCTCCGTTTCTTGGCTCGGCACTCTCAAATGACGCATGTCACTCGATGGGGTCGACGGGCCTGCCCCGCTTGACGCTGACGGAGGGAGACGATGGGTGAAAATGGTCTCTGGTTGATTGGGTTGGGGCCCGGGGATCTGCAACAGATGACAGTTGCAGCGTTGGATGCTGCGCGTAGCGCAGATTATCGCTACCTTGAGGGATACACAGCTCTCTTGCCGCCCGACGAATTAGTGAACATGGAAGGATTGATTGGCCCTTGGGAATTGAGAATGAGATCCTCGGTCGAAGAGCCGCATGACCTACTATCATTGGCCCAAACCGCGAAAGTGGCTCTGCTGGTTGTCGGTGACCCTCTTCAAGCGACTACTCACGTTGACCTGCAAATTCGATGTGAGGAAATGGGGTTGCCTTGCTATGTCGAACATGGGGTGTCCATCACCACAATTGTCACTGGAGCAGTTGGATTGCAATCGTATCGATTTGGAAGGCAGTGTACCTTTGCTTATCCCTACGGGGAATATCTACCCACTTCGCCTTTGGAAATAATTCTCGCCAATCGGGGACGTGGCCTGCATACTCTAGCCTTACTGGACCTGGATCCAACCGGGATGGGGGAGGGAGAACAAAGTCCCATGACACCCGAGATTGCCGTAGACGTTCTGCGTAATATGGCCGAGAGATTGGATGTTGAAGTTGAGGATTGGACACTTATTCTCTGCTCAGACATGGGTACAGAAGATGCCCGAATTTCAGTTGGGGCGCCCGAGGAAATCTCAGGGATTAAAGGAGGGCGCATTCATTGTCTTCTCGTGCCCGCGAATTTACACGATGTTGAAGCCACTGCGCTAGCGAGGTGGTGAATTGTTCGCCGGAGGCGTCAAGCCAAGCATGGATTTCGGATGGGGGGGGATGCAGTATGGCTGGGCCAGGTAAAGTGGAATTTCCAGGTCAAAAGACGCAGCGAATGCGTGCGCGTGGAACCAAGCGGGCCTCAGCTGGAGTTCTCAAACGTCTAGAAAAGAATCTGTCAGATTTACTTGATGACCCTCACGCACTGATGCCAATCGTTGCCTATACAGTGAAGCGCGCGAGAAAGGATCCGGTTCAACGTTCATTGAAAGAATGTGCAAAAGTAATCGCGAAGAAGAACGATCGAAAATGGTTGAGTAAGCGCATGGTGAAGAAAAGAGGTGACGGGCCCGCCCGTGCACTCGCAGGCTCACTGCATGCAGCGCATGATAATGAACGTAGCATGGTTGCTGTTTTTGACCATCCCATCTTTGGCAATTCATCATTTGTACGACGTGGGCTAGCCAAACCCACACAACTCGTTTCCTTCCAAAATCATGGTCACCCCCGGCAACGATTGTTGGTTTGGGAAGACCATGCACGTTCAGGCTGGTGGTTCTTCTCCATGGAAGACGGAATCATCTGCACAGGAAGTGAACCAGCACCGCCCGAGGGGTGGTTGGAAGGGGGGCTTGCCGATGCGCCTATGAAATTCACACAGAAGGGTGATGTCCATTGCTCTCCAGCGGCCTCTTCTGATCAGAACGAGGGGATACACTTCAGGGTGGGTGATTCTCTTGTCATAATTGATGAAAGTGATTTGGCAGGCGTTGCTGAAGGGGAATCGGTGCCTCGATCTGTGGCCCTTCGAATGATGCCGCCTCGATTGGTCGATTTCGCAAAAATCGAATGGAATTGGCGACCTGAAGGATGGCCTGAAGACAAAGATCTGCCAACCGCGGCGCAAGAGAAAGTAGACGAAGTCTTCGAAGCATGGCTCAACCTTGCTGTCACTGATTCACAACTCGCCCGGACATTACGCAAAGCGCTGTGCCTCAATATGAACGAAGGTTGCATCATCGGTGAACGTTGGTGGGCCATGGACGATCGAGAAGCGATGATTGAGGCAATAAACGGTTCTCCGCCTGAAAAAGCGGCGTTGGAACTCATGTTATCCGGGGCGTTAGAAGAAGGGGGGCTCCATATCCGAGGTGACGGGTCATTCGAAGAACTCGAAGACAATGTGTTGAAACTTGAAGATACATCTTGTCATGCAAATCTCATCGCACTATGGCCCCAATGGGGGGATCTTGTCCTTGACGAGATTTATGGGATTACTGGAGAGAATGCTGATGCGATTGTCGAAAAGCAAACCAAGCGGAAGCAAGGCTTCGGTGCCTTCCTCAAGAAGATGGAGGCTGAACGGGCAGAACACGTCATGTTATCCAGATTCCCTTGGAATAAAGGGGACATGGATGGATTGTGTGGACATGCAGATGAATTGGTTCGTAGAGCAAGAATCGAAGGAGTAGGTAGTACAATCACGAAAGCCAAGAAAGGTAAGACTCCGGCACAAGAGGCACTTGGCTGGGCCTGGATTAACGTCCATGAAAGGGCCGAATCAGAGGGTTGGCACTTTGGCTCGGATGCACGCGACAAAGGTGGTGACTGGGTGCCCGCACTGAAGGCCTTGTACGAAGCCAGTGGTGTACTTGCTGAAGGTGGATCTTCTGATGAGTACGTCGAAGCGATGAGAGCATTTGCAGCTCGCAGTGGCGCATCAGACTTCGTTGAAGTTTGATTATTCGTTTTCCTCATCGTTTAACACTGGATTTGGAATATTGCTGGATGATGTTCCGGTGGGTTGGGATTGATCATCTTCAGATTCTTTATCTTTGGAAGGGAATAGTGAACCCACCAAACCTCCAAGGAGAAATAGGCACCCCAAAGGTGCAAACACAAAAGCGCCCAACATCATTGGCATAAGTGCATCATAACCAGTCATAAGGCCCATTTCATCACCAACAGCTGGGATTACATAGCAACTACCGATTGTGAGAAGGAAGCAAACAACGCTCACAGTAAACGCAGTTGAGGTTCCTGCTGCAGCCATGTCTCTTGCATTAGGGTAGCCGACTTGAAGATTGGGCCGGACGATTGGGGATTGGTAGGATAAGAGTTCAACGTGTACGAACAACTTGCCAA
>JAPYUB010000053.1:0-7200 GCA_029942125.1 Candidatus Thalassarchaeaceae archaeon
GTATTGCATCTGCTGGGGTCGCATGGGCATTCTGTACAACCCCGGAGGGGGATGAATGTGCCATTGTTTCGACTATGTCTAATCAAGGTTCGATGGAGGAATGTGAGGCTGAACTCCGCCGAAATCTACAGCGTAAACTAGGCAACCGCGACTTAGAATTGCGCAAAGATGACGGAGGCCGCGCCATGTTTGAATGCGCCGTTGATGAGATTGAGGCACAGGATGGATTCCACGGAGTCGTGCTGGCAGCATTGATTCTCCCCAACAGTCTCACTCTCGGTGGTTCAAGTGGCCCGACTCGATCCAGAAATTTGGGCGTATCTAGCATCGGTGGAAGTCTTGGTGGCCCGAGCGGCATGAGTGGAAGTGGAAAGAGCGACTTTGGATTTTGAACGCAGTCTTCAACAACCGCCACATACTGAGTCATTTTATGGAACCATCTTGGCTCGTGCTGATGTGTCAATCCTGTGAGCTGGCATTCGGTAAATCAAGATGTGGAAAAGATTTGCATTGTCCCCATTGTAATCATTCCGAATCCAAGATTCTATCTCGACATATGGATGCCAACGAAGCAAGCGATGCTGTTTCAGTGGCTAACGTTCCACCTGAGATTCGTCATCAACTGGCGACCTGGATCAAAAAACAACCTCGAGATATATCCGGATCCGAATCAGTCGACGGTTACACCATTCTTTCCAAGGCTTCCGATGAAGATGGATTAATTACCCTTGATTCTCTTAAAAAGGCACTTAGTGCACTGAATTCCCCACTCGACGCCGAAGCGTTCGCCGAGGAGGCATCAGCAGAAGGTGAATTGCTCAGAGTGGCCCCGAATTGTTGGAAACGCGCATGATAATGTTCATGTCCGTTGGGTGACGCCCGAGCACTACTGGACCCGTGGGTTAGCTTGGCTATGCTCGATGCTTTGGGAGCATCAGACCTCAGTTCGAATCTGAGCGGGTCCACTTACTTACCGATTGTATCGATGAGGAACTTCCTTGCACGATCGAATGCAAGCAACCGCGTTTCAGGGTTCCCTGCGTGATGACATCCTATATTCTGAGCGAACTGGAATGCTGTAAATCTCTCCATCGGTTCGTTCAATCGAATCATCTCGCCTGGAGTTTTTTCAGCCCAAAGATCTCCATTGGCATCAATCTGAACCGTTCGATGATCAAGTCGAATGGCATCGGGCAACCACTCTAACGGTTTCTCAGAGTCAAATGAATGGTGTGAATCATCATAAATTTCTACATCGATAATTGCACCGTGGGGTCTTATGATTTCGGCTAATTCAGTGACAAAATGTGCAGGAGTCCAATCGTCTATAGAACCCTGTAATATGAGTATTGGGGCGTTGGACCATATCTGAATATCGGGCCGCATATGTGCTGCTGGATAGAACGGCATGTGAGCTGCAAATCTCTCTCCATTTGGGGCTAGAGCGTTTGCAATAGGCTCCCAAGCAGAATAAAGCGCAACCGTTCCACCAAGACTCCACCCTGAAATGGCGATTCGGCGTGAATCTATTCGCTCATCTTCGCACAACAATTTCAATGCGCAGAATGCATCGCTCAGCATCATTGCGTGAGTAACCATCATCTGGTCAACAACAATTTCATCCACCTGACGCGATTCAAAGCAATGGCAACGAAACACAGCAATACCCGCATCTAACCAATTCGCCACATGTTCGTGGTGATGATCACCCCATCCTCTACTTCCATGCAACGCAACCACGCAGGGCAAGGGTGCATCGAATTCACCATCTGGTAGGAGCAAATGACCGAAGACTGGGTGTTTTGGTGCACTTTCCATCTGATGGAGAATATGTGGTATCTCAAACGGACTTGCCGAGGGATACCAGATTGGCGCATTCATTTCCTCACCATTTATCATCGAATATCCCCTCATCTCCAAAAAGCAGAATCTTCCCACGGGAGTCCCACTGCGACACCTACCAATTCTAGAACGATATAATTCCAAATGAAATAGATTGCAAATGTCACAATCAGCGCAAGTATCGTTGTATTTACAATTCTTCTGCGCGCTAGCTTTGCTTGATCAATGGTACAAATCCCTTGATTATGGAAGTGACGATATAGGCCGATAGACAACAATATAATCGTCAATCCATACAAAATCCATCGTGCTGAACCAAAGTAGAGGTCATTGGATAGTGCATCCCCTGCACTCACCGTCATCAACCCTAGTCCAACCAATAGTACACTGGGGAAGCAGCACATGCTGGCCAAAAATGCAGAACTGAACACCCATCGCCACATGGAGCGAACCTCTTGTTCTGTGCTCATGCCGTAACGTACCCCCTTCTTCGTTTTGATTCCTTGCAATCTAGGCCGGCCAGAATAATGAACGCAATGGGTGGTGCCACAAGTAATACAGGTTGCTGAAGGGAAAACAATAGTGCTGCCCAACCACCAAACCACAGTGTGGCCGCGACCAATCTGAGCAACGGGTGTGTATCTTTGCCGACGATGTACCAATCGATGCCTCTTCGCCAGACTCCCTTCCACAGCATCCAACTGACGCTGCTCAGGAATCTTGGGATTCTGATTCCTGATGTCTCATTGGCATAAATCGATTTGACTGCCACTTCTTCAATCCTAAATCCTCTGCGTCCAGCTTCCATCAGCCACCAATTCGGATATCCGTATCCTTGCCAGGTTCGAGACCAATCCCAATCCGCAAGCATAGCCCCTGACGTCGCCGTGTATCCGCATTGCGAATCTCGTATTCGAACTCCAGAGGCGAGGGATGTCAATCTGGATAGCCACCAAGTCCCAATCCGTCGAATGAAGGGCATCCCCTTTGCTCCATCTGGATGCATCCATCGATTTCCTTTGACGTGATCAGCCTTGCCTTCTAGAACCGGATGAATGACTGCGGGTAAATCAGCCGGATCCATTTGACCATCACCTGCCATGACAACGACAACACAATTTTTACCAAAACGAGTGATTGCCTGCCTACTTCCAACCTCGATGGCGCCACCGACACCCAACCCCTGAGTCGATATCACTTCACCACGCGCGCCCAATGCATCCCCTGAACACAATTTCGTATTGTCTGTCGATCCATCATCGACTACTATAATCCAATCAACATTCACTGGAATGGATGCAATGCTCTGTGAAATCAGTGTCTGTTCGTTGCGCGCAGGCATGACGACGACCACGTGCATACCCGTCGGCTGTGAGACCGGTCCTTCAAGGCACGGTTTGACCGAATCATTCATCGGCACGAGGCCCAAACGACAATTGATGAGGATTGTCCTTGTGGTTCGCAACCAAGCATTGCGTATCGCTTCCGCCGTTGTACGGGCCCTAGATTTTGCAGAACGCGTTACAATCCTCAATCTCGAAGAAGATGAGGAAACATCGGTACTCGCTGAAAGTGCCGGTGCCGAAGTGATCTTACATGACGGTCAGACGGATGCCCCCACAATTGCAAAAGCTCTCGTATCTTCCACAGAAGAAGAAGAGCGCACCGTCATCATATCACTAGATGATGATTGGAAATTGTCAGACATCGCCCGCACCATTGGTCTTTCACGACAAGGTCATGATGTTTTTATCGCATTCAAGCACCGAACTATGAATCGCCGCGTGACCGACAATCGGCCCGATGCTCCTGTGGATTCAGATACCTACACCTATGCAGATGCCGATATTCAATTTGCATACTGTTCATTTTCCGGATTACAGGCTGTAGCCAACCAATCTCCTGATTCTGTTCCGGCGGAACTAGACGGTGAAATAGATGCTCGTGTCGTAGAACTTGACCTCCCCTCAGGTCCACCAAGACGCGAATCTTTGGCTAGCGCAAGCCGTTTCGCGCAATTCTTCTATTGGATGCTTGAAAGCAAGCATCCCCTGATTTTATTCGGTGTCCCCGGCATCGTATTTTTCTGGGTTGGGTTTGAAATGGCCAATGAATTGATCAATTTTCAAGGTCCACATGACAGTGTTTCACTTGGCGTTGCACTTGCAGCCTTTGCCGCCACATTGGTCGGAGTATTTTCATTGACAACAAGTCTGATTCTCTATGTCCTTGGCAAGCAGGTCAATCGGATGCCCAATCGAACCCCATTCAAATGAGAAACCATAGGCCCAACAATAAGGCGCTTAAAATTAACAAGAATCCTGCTTCAACCCATTTCCAGCGTTCTGACCAAGATTCCGCATCACGGAGTTTTGCAGATTTCCATATTTCATAATCTTCATCAGATAATTCCCTTTCCATCCGCAACCATTCAGTCGAAACCTTCCATCTTTGCCAGACAAGCAGTAGGAGCATCACAATGAGTGCAGTGATGCCAATTTGAACCCACATGCTAAGCCCCTCAGGGTGTCACACGACGGCTATCACGAGGGAATGGGATGACTTCGCGAATGTGGTCAGCCCCAGACAACCAACTACAAACTCGGTCAACTCCTAGTCCAAATCCACCATGGGGGACACCGCCATATTTTCGTATATCAATGTAAAATTCGTAAGCTTCACGTGGTGTCCCTTCCTCTTCTAGTCTCTCGATGATCTCCTGCTCCGACCAGGTCCTTTCACCCCCGCCGATAATTTCACCGTAACCTTCGGGAGCGAGCAAATCATGGCATAGGACATACTTCGGATCATCGGGATCTGGCCGGTGATAGAACGGCTTGGCTATTCGAGGATAGTGCGTGAGGAAGTGAGGTACATCGAAATCTTGCGTCAGTATCTTTTCCTTTGAGTAATCCAAGTCTTGACCCCATTCTATGTCTACACCCATTCCTTGAAGGGTTTCAACTGCCTCATCATAACGAATACGTGGGTAGGGATTGTCAGCATATCTGGCCACAAGTTCGAGATCTCGGCCTAGTTCGGTCAATTCATCTGAGCGTTCGTCAAGAAGTGTTCGAGCAATATGCCTAACCACACCTTCTCCATGAACCATGACATCTTCGTTTCCAGCCCAAGCAATTTCCATTTCAGCATGCCAGAATTCAGTCAAGTGTCTGCGGGTACGACTCTTTTCAGCCCGAAATGAGGGTGCGACTGTGTACAATCTTTCAAGCGCGGGCATGGCGGCTTCAGCATAGAGTTGCCACGATTGTGTGAGGTATACCTTTCGTCCAAAGTAAGGAACTTCAAACAAGGTCGAGCCCCCTTCAACAGCACCAGCAACAAAGTTCGGAGCTTGATATTCGGTGAATTCTCGATCTCGAAAGTAACCATGAATCGCACCGAATACTGATGAGCGAATCTTAAGCATCTGCGTCATTCGAGCAGTTCGAAGGTAGAGGTGACGATTATCCAGTAAGAACTCAGTTTCTCCTCCTTCGGCGTTGGCCATCGCGCTTTCAGTGATTGGGAATGGATTTTCGGGATTGACCGGCCCAACAATGGTTACAGAATCGACAACGACTTCGTGACCACCTTCACTCCTTTCATCTACATTCACCGTTCCAGTGATGATGACACTAGATTCAATCAAAGCACCCTTGAGTGCCTCAAATGTATCATCGCCTACATCTTCTCGTTTGGCCACACACTGAATGCGACCAGTACTGTCTCGTAGAACGACGAACCAGATCTTGTTGGAACCTCGGGCACGGTTGATCCAACCCTTCAACTCAATCTGTTGACCGTCGTGGTCACCGGATTGAACATCGCCGATGAAGATGTCCTTCTGCATGATTGACCCGCCTAGCGGGTCGTGACAGACTCAGCATTTCAATGCCTCCGGTATCCATGACCAATTGACTGTGTATCCTACACCATTTGATATTGGCGGGCGCTAGGGGGTTCGAACCCCTGGCCTACGGGTTAAGAGCCCGTCGCTCTACCTAGCTAAGCTAAGCGCCCAACCTGTCCACCGTACAGCCCTCTATGAGGATAGCGCTTGCAAGATGTGTCACAGTCGCGCAGTCGGCTTACGAATCAGTTCACACCCACCCGGTGCGGCAAGTACGACAACATCAGCCGTATTGGTGAATAGACCGACTTCAACAACCCCGGAAATGGCTCGCAGATCCGCTTCCATTTGTACTGGGTCAGAAATGCTGGGTCCGAAGTGGGCATCAAGAATTGGATTCCCATTATCTGTGAGATAATCTGGACTCCGAAGTTCCACTGTGCCTGGGCAAAGAGATTCGATTCTACGTTTCGTCTGCTCCCACCCATATGGATTCACTTCAATTGGAAGAGGAAACGTTCCCAAAACGCCTACACGCTTGCTCGCATCAGCGACAACAATCATTCCTCCACTTGATTCTGCAACAATTTTCTCGCGCAATAACGCACCGCCTCCACCTTTGATGAGATGAAGATCAGGGTCGAATTCATCGGCACCATCAATCACCAAATCCAGGTGATTGCAATCTCGCCAATCTAGCATAGGTATGCCTTGTTCTATAGACAATGATTCGGTTGCATCGGAAGTAGGTATCCCTGATATTTCTAATCCCTCTTCTCGGATTCGACGACCCAGTTCTAGGATTGTGTATTTGACCGTTGATCCAGTCCCTATTCCAATCTGCATCCCGTTCTCGACAAATGCACATGCTGCGATTCCAGCCTCTGCCTTCATCATCTCCTTCTCCTCCGTTGTGAATGGGCTCATTGCTAACGGCTCACCCGATAAGGGGCATATCCTTTATCCCAGTCCACAAAGAAAATCGCCCCTATGGGGCGGCGATGGTTTCAAACACTTCCTGTTGAGTCGTACGGGCATGCGTACCCAGCGTATGCCATGGGCGGTGCCCTTGCTTCTAGCATGGTTGATGCTCGGAATGAGTCTGTCAATGTTTGTTCAGGCCCCAGATTCGGCTCTTTCTGATTCACAAATGCCCATGGATGTAGGCTTGGATGAGCCAACATCCGTCTCAATCCAAGTAGCAGATGGAAGTTCATCAGCCCTCAAGGCTGAAATTCCGGTGGGGCACACTGTAGAGTCAATCGATTTGTCTCTCTCTCCCGATGCTTTGGCCTACAGTGACGGATTTACTTGGTCGGGGGAATCCGATTGGAATGCTTCTGGCGCAGTGGTTGACAGAGTCAATGTCAATGTTAGTGAAGGCATGCAGTTACTTCCTCAAGAATGGATTTGGGATTTTGAAACTTCGAATCATGGTTGGTCATTGCAATCATCCGGTGGTTGGTCTTGGGGATATGATTCGGCATTGGGAGCCAGTGGTGGTG
>JAPYUB010000053.1:7210-8722 GCA_029942125.1 Candidatus Thalassarchaeaceae archaeon
GTGGTGGTGTTCATGGAGGTACGAAGGCCATCTACACCTACAATGGCAATTATCCAAATTACATGTCTGGGACGCATTGGGCGACCAGTCCAGTCATCGACTGTTCAGGATGCAGTGGGACATGGAACTTACAGTATTGGAAACGATTGGGTGTTGAGTATCATGCCTACGATCATGCCTATGTCCAGGTCAAGAATGCGCAGGGTAGTTGGGTTCAAATCTATTCTAGTACCGGCACCATCAACGATGGTTCATTCCAACTAGTGACCTACAATATTGCAAATTATGTTCAAAATAACCCTGCTTTCAAAGTTCGATTTGGCTTAGGGTCCACTGATGGTTCTGTGACCTACACTGGATGGAATATTGACGATGTTTCGATTTCTCCAGCCGGTGGTGGAGGTGGAGGGGAAGAAGGGAACTGGACCAGTGCTCGATTCGGCCCAGGTATCACTGGGACACACGGTATGGAGGGGGGTAGTTACGGCATCACCTCCATTGATGCCACTATTCCCAATGGCGCCAATCTTCAACTATCTGTTCTGGATGGCGTTTCAAAAACTCCCATCCCTGGCTTTTCCGATTTGGAGCCGACATGGGTTGACCTTGGTTCAATTGATCCCGAAAAACATCCCAGCCTCCGCCTCAAACTGTATTTTGACGCCAGAGGCGGCGCTTCTACTCCAATCGTCCATGATATTCACATGAACCATCGATATGGGACTTCCTTCACAACGAATCCCTCTGATTCCGGTTGGTCAATGAGTGGGATGAATTGGAACAATGGGCAAATCAGTGGTTCAAATGGAGCGATAGCAACCTCGCCACTGTTTACATCTCATCGACCGATTGCGCAAATGCAGTTCTCATCATCCTCTTCAGGGTCATTCAATCTTGAAGCTTCACTGGATGGTGGGTCCTGGCAGAGCGTCACATCGAGTGGAATCACCGCTTTTGATGAATATGGGAGTTCAATCCAACTCCGCATCACATGCAGCAGTACCTGCTCAATCACCGATCTCACATTGGAGATTCTCGGCGGGCATTTGCCCACGAACCCTCGTTTTGACATCGGTCAAGACGGCTGGTCTGAATGGGAAGTTCTTCACCCACATGTGTCCAATTGGGGGTGGCAGGACCGATTCACAAATGGCGACCTATCATCGGACATGTCATGGACTACTCCCGGGCTAAAACAGGTCGGATTACTATTGCCCAAGAGTGGTTTGGAATCGTTCGTAGTTGATTTAGCACCATTTTCATTAACGCAGCCCGTAGATGTATCTTTGACCATTGGCAGCACGACCATTGGAACTAAGACAGTCGATTTCACTACCAATTCTGAGACTTACACTCTATCTGCAACAGATCTTCAAAGCCTGAATAATGAACTTGCCAATGCCACCACGTTCTGGGGGGTTGGAAGTGAGGTACAGTATGCCATTGCGACCATTGATGTTGATGGTGTTTCAGGCTCCATCCGAGTCGGTGGCCTTTCGGCCATTCATCGAC
>JAPYUB010000053.1:8732-12302 GCA_029942125.1 Candidatus Thalassarchaeaceae archaeon
GTCATTCGCTGTGGATTCAGCATTTGTCATGTCGATGAATCAAGCTCTACCCAGCGCTCAGATCCAATCTCAACATCGCATGGTTCCGTTGACTCTCCAATCGAGTACACCCGGTGCATTTATCGGAACTATTACCGATTTGGTGACATCAGAAAATGTACATCTGGATGCCGCATCATTGTCGAATTTCACCCAATGGTCACCCGTCACTCCATCATGGCAATGGATGGAATTGGGCCTGAATTATTCATGGGGTGATGGAACTCCCGACCATTTGTCTGTCAGTGTCGAGACAGATGGCGCCCGTGCCTTTTACGAATTCCCGGTTGACGGTTCCACCTTCTCGATGACCAGAATCGATGGGACTTCAATCTCCCCTCTGCAGTTCAAGAATGCTAGCGGCGGGGTAATTTTCAATCATGGAAACAATAATTTGGGAGTAACTTTACCCTTCCAAACATCTGCGAATCTTGACGATTCGAATCAATTCAAAATTAGCGCATCTCTGTACATGTCCGATGGCGCGCCATCCCCCCCTCATATCGAAATCTCAGGTCAATCAGGCCTAGGCGTAGAGAACGATGTCCAGATTATTGATTGGGCTGTTTACAATGAACTTGGATTCGCCATACCGACTTCAATGTCTTACCTGCGTTCTAATAGTCCCATTTCGGTAGTTGTGGAACTTGGATTTGAAAATCTAGTAAACGATGAAACCAAGAATCCGCGCACTGGCGATGTCCGTATTCATCTACTCGAAAATGGTGTTGAAAAATTGAATACAACCACAATAGATGAAGGTACAGCCAATTTCTATTTCAGTACCCAAAATGGAACCGGTAATGCCACCTATTCCATCGATGTAGAGCCACTCACGGGTCAAGATTTCATTTCTAATATTGCCATGAATCGCACCTTCACAGTAGATTCTCTCAATCCCCAAGTTGTCAATCATAATATCGCACAATTCGACCATCGCCTTCCATCTCCTAACCAATTGATTCAATTGGAGATTTACGACCGACCAGTTCTTCCAACTGATCTGAGCCTGATGATTTGGAGAGAATGGATGGAAGATACAAACGTCAATGGAATCATCGATGCTGATGAATTTACCCAAATGCCTCTACAGATACCGAACGATTTGACCGTATCAACAGGCAATTACACCTTGCTTCTGGACGATACCGCAGCGGATGAAGGCGATTTGGTTGCAGGATATGTCATTGGGGCCGACCCTGCAGGGAATGCGATTACAGATGGCGGTTCATCCGGTGAATCATCGCAACTGTTCACCTACCAAGTCTTGCCTGATGGCCCTCCTTTATTGCCTGGAGAAGGTGGATTTGCAAATTCGGCGGACGGTCGTATGTCTTACCTCCACCCTGGGGTTGACTACGAATTTGGCTTGCACATCATTGAGCCAAATGGTTGGTCCGATATTGGAGAATTGCGACTACAGTTGGCCAGCAATTCCGTATCAGACACACTCGCCATAGAATGGTCAGCATCCGACGGGCATTGCGATGTCTTGTCCAACCACATCAATGTCGAACGTTGTGGTGTACGGGCATGGACTGGGGAATTGACTCCATTCAATTCTGATCTTGAATTCTTCCTCGAATTCCAACTCAATTGGACTCTCCCACGCGAAGGGGATATGCGTTGGGAACCCTCAATTGAAGTCACAGACCGTAGTGGGCAAGGAGCATGGCTTTCATTGCCGCAACTGCGTTGGCGATATTCCCCTGATCTGGCAATTGATACCGATGAAATGACTCTAAGTATTGGAATGGGGACATACTCTGAGGAAGGTGCATGGGTTTCACCCTCGTCGACAATTGCTTTGACAGGAGGCATACATTTCCCCGTTACTGGAACACGTCCCAGTGAAGATTTCAGCGTGCGCGTGCTCTTGGATGGACAAGAATCTCTCATCGAAAGTGCCAACGGACTTTGGGTGATTCAACTCTCTGCACCCACCGAATCTGGTTCTTACCCGTTGACCGTAGAGATCGCTAACCCTCCAGCGGGTGCGAACGATGTCACCGATACCGCCGCCGCCTTACGGTGGATTGTGGTTGACCCCGAAGGCCCAGAAGTTGTCGATGTTCTTGCCCCCAGACTAGACAGCATCCTGCCTATTGATACGCTATCTGAATTGGAGATTGATATTCAGATTTCAGAACTGGAACAGATTGATGCTGAAAGCCTCATTCTTCATTGGAAGGTAATCCGCGGAACAGATGCATCTGCAACCCCACTTGTCTATGGCGAAGTCCCTCTTGTCATTCAGGGCGGTAATTTGGCAGGTCAGTCCATCATTGCAGGCGTAACGTTGGATCTTTCAGATTCTATTCCCGAGGAATACTTCGCTGACAATCTCCGCTTCCATATCTGGGTCGAAGGGCATGATATGGCTGGAAACCCCGTTCAAACACCTCTAGATTCCAATATTGAGGACAATCCATTTGCAACCTGGTCGATTGAGCGTAGAGCCGCTGTCTTCGAAGTTGTTGACGGCGATATCACCTACTCAAAATCCGGCGATATTGAATCTGGAGAGAATGTCATGGTCACCATTGCAGTACGTAATGAGGGCGAAGTCGATGGCACAGTTCGCTTGTTCCTCACCGAAGTCCATCTTGATGGAACCACCCGTGAATTGACGGCGATTCCAATTGAGGAATTCGTTCCCGCAGGTGAACGTGGCCTGGTCAACATGGATTGGATTCCCTCTGAAAATGGGCGACAATGGATTCGCGTTACGATGGAAGATGACTCTGTGGCCAATGGCCCCACATTGAATGTTGTCGCGGGAGAAGAACCAGGATTGGTTGGATCAATCTTCGGCGGTGTTGATTTAACTTGGGCAATTCTCTTTATTGGGCTTCTACTTCTTTTGGCCAGTGTGTTGATGATTGCGCTACGAAGTGGTGGCTCAAACGCAACCTATCTCCATGAGACAGACGATTACTGGGAGGACGAAGATGAGGTAAATATCCTACCGGCTGGGGTCAATGACGAGCCGCAGGGATTCCCCTTGGATTATCGTGATGAGACCGTTCGTCACGTCATGGCCCAACACGATATTACTGACACAATTGCATTCTTGCAGCATGCAAGGGGCTTTGACAAGGATGGGAATGAGTATCTCAATAAATCTGAATTGGATCAAGCTGCGGCATCTTTTGTTGCTGCTGGAAGTCTGGTTGAAGCTCAAATTGGGGGCGAAAAGACCTTCGACACTGCGACAATGACACCAGAACAACTCCAGTGGTACGAGGAAGCCAAGCAGTGGGGCGGATACTATGATGAGGCCGGAAATTGGGTACCATTGTAGTCCATTACATTGAAAACAAGGCCGCCACCCTCTCGAGGTGGGATCAGGAGGACCACTGACAGTGTACGACACTGAGGAAAGTCCCCTCTGCATAGGTGCAGGTGGCTCGACGCAAGGCGAGTGTCCGGGAGGGCAGGCACTGTAGAAGAAACGAATCAGCCCGGGAGCACGATGAATCCGCAAGGAGGAGATTCCCCGACGCTGACTGAGACGAACAACCCCACCGC
>JAPYUB010000054.1 GCA_029942125.1 Candidatus Thalassarchaeaceae archaeon
GCGTACTACTACTACTTCATCGCCTACGGCAATGGAGCGTACACGATGAACGGTAACTACAACACCCCGCCCCACGAATTCGGGTTCCGCATCAATTCCGCTGATGGAATTACGGCGAACACCAATTACTACCCATACATGTATTGGGGCAGTTATTGGCCAGCCTTCTATCACGCAGGTACATCAATGGTACCGCCTGAAGGATTCAACGGAATGTGGAACAACTACAACGTTTGTCAGAACTATGCATACACTCCGTCAACCCCGGTACCAGCAGGCTATCGCCTAGACTACCCAATCGTTGACACCAGTAGTGCAAGCATCGAGCAGGTTGTCATGTACGTGGACATGGTCCACTACGGCGCAGACTACTACCAGGATCGCCTGGAAGTCAGTGTCCGTGCAGGCAGTACTGTCTCAGACATGATGAGCAAGGATTTCAGCCGCGACTTCGGCACAGCAAGCATCAGCAATGGTGCCATTAGCGGTGCAGATACTGGTATTGACATCGGTGGCAACCGTGCAGCAGGAGATTTGAGCGCCATCACCATCACCAACGCGGTGAATGAGGGTGTACTCGTCTCTGGCAGCACCAGCGCAACCATGGACGGTATCACTGTCGATGGTGGCCGCTACGGTGTCCGCATGGGCGCCAATGCAGGTGGCAAATTGATTCTGACCAACGTCGATCTCGACGGTCAGACTCAAGACGGTCTAGTTCTCTCAAAGAGCATGAACCTCGAGATTAGCGGAACCATCCAGAACGCGGGTTACTGCGGTCTGAAGGTTCTCTCTTCGAATGATGCTGATTGGGAATTCGATGGATTGACTCTATCTGGCAACGGCGTGGGTATTACTCACGACGGTTCTGGTATTTTGACGATGTCTGACACAACAATGAGTGGAAACGCATTGGATGTGACCATGAGTGGCGGTGCCACGATGGATTATCTCGAGGGCGATGTCACCGAGAGCAAGGTCACGACCAACGGCAATTCGCAGTTTACCCGCCTACGAAAGTTGGACATTGCAATCACTGCTGACGGCAACGGAGTATCTGGCGCACCAGTCAAGATTCTGAACGCTGACAACTACGTGGTTGACGGTGGTACGACAGACAGCAACGGTGATGTTAATGGAGTCACATTCGCGACTTGGTTGAAGGATGCCTCAGGTGTCACGACACCGAACCTCGCTGGTCACCAGTTGGTGACTATTGCAACCATTGCCTACACCTCTGGTTCTGTCATTGACGTACGATATGCAATGAACACTATCACGCTGAGCGATGCACCGGGCAACACGGCAAACGCCGCATTGACCGCATCGATTGACGCGCGTACGTGTTACAGTTACGTGTCGACCAGTTACGATGTTCACGCAGCCTGTACTGGCTTGAACTATCAGAGCAGTCGCACAGTTGACGGCGTTGATGAGTATGGTTACTACAACTCAGAGTCCGACATGACCAACATGGTCATCCAGATGGATTCACCATACAACTATGCAGATATCGGAACAGGCGGACAGTCGTTCAACGGATCTACGATCTTCACAACGGGATGTTACAACAGCCAGAGTACGATGTACCCGATATACCCATATCAGGGCCACATCTACATGGATGATGTTCTGATGATTGCAATGTGTGATGAATCGGGCAATAAGGGCGCTAGCAGCTTCCGTCTCGGATACTCTGGTACCTACAGTTACGGTAACTACCACATCAACAACAGCACCCTGCTCGGTCTGAAGAGCATCGCAACTGGTAGTGGTTACTACCAGAACAACGGTGACCTCGAAGTGACCAACAGCCTGTTGATGCACTACGAGTCTTCCACCAACGTGCGAGCCAGTTCGATCTACTACGACGACATGTGTATCCAGACATCTGGATTCGATGACGTCGAGATCTCTGGCAACACGCTGGTCGACTGTGGTGCAGGTCTCTTCGTGCCGAATAACTTCTACGCGATTTCACCATCCTACAGTGGTAACGGTCAACTAAGACTCGATGTCAGTGACAACGAGTTCATTAACTGTGTCAACCTCTGTATGTGGTTCTATCTAGGAGCGAACTCGCACGATGCGCACTTCAATGATAACATACTTTCAGGCACACCAGCACGATACGGTGTGTACACCCAGGACAACACGGTGTTCGATCTTGAAGTAGATGGCAACGACTTGTATGCTGACAACCCTGTATACATGCGTGGTGCACGAGAGTGGTCAATCACCAACAACGACATCACTGGTATTTCGAACGCAGCAAATGCCTGTGTCTTTGTGTTGAATGGATGGGGATCCATCTCAGGTAACACCTGTACGGATGCTGACGGTGGTATCGCGGTAAGCGGTATTCGCAGCGGTAACGATGTCCACATTGAGGATAACACGATTGGCTTCACAGCCGGTCGTCTACCAACCAGTGCTATCGGCATCTATGTCGAGAACTGTGGTCTAGACGAGATTTTCATGGGCGGCAACATGGTATCAACCGTGATGAACGCGGTCCAGACTGATGGCTGCGAAGTCACAGACAACGGCTCGTACTACACAGGTCTTGGTGGAGGCGCAGGTCGCATCCACAACGTCAACATTCAGCAGAGCACCTACAGCCCATCACACCTCAACGTGTGCACGGGCGACTCGGTGCGCTGGATATCGCGTGCGTACGGTAGCACTAACACTCCACACACGACCACATCTGATGCTGGTCAAACGGAGAGTTGGAACAGTGGAACGATGAACCTCGGTTCGTCCTTCGTTCACGCGTTCAACAACGTGGGCAACTTCACGTACTACAGTTCGACGATGACGACCATGACTGGTTCAGTGAATGTCGCAGATTGTCAGGGTAACAACCTACAGACAACTGGTATCGACATCCTTGGCGGTGGCGACCAAATCACACTCAACGGTGTGATGGTCTCCGGATACGGCCTCGGTCTGGCGATGGATGGTGGTTCACTTGCATTGAATGCAGGCACCACTATCTTCGGTGATGCAACAGCTGTTGATACGACCAACGTCGACGTGACTACACTCGGTGCGAACCTAGTGGCAAACGCCACCTACGGTGTCGGTCTGTCCGCTGTAAGCGACAACGGCCGAGACGAGCTCGAATTGACCGGCCTATCGGTCAATGCAGCTATCGGTGTTCTTGCTGACGGTCACGATGACTTCCGATGGAATGGTGGTATTGCTGAAGGACACACAGTCCTGAAGACCATCAACGGTGCTTCCGGTACCCTTGAGAGCATGTATGGTATCTACTCGCACCCTGTGTACGGTGACGTACCAGTTGCTTGGGAGGCTACCTACTCGTGCTACAACACCAATGCAACATGGATTGCAACAATTGGAATGGGTAGTTGTGGCGGTGTTAACACACAGATCAATGCAGGTCCGTTCTCAACGGTAACCAGTATCGGTAACGGTGTGCTCAACAACGGTTCAATGATTAGTCCATGGATGCCAAGCAAGTTGACGGTTGACGCAGATGCGATTGTTCATGAGGGCAACCTCCTGGACTTGACTGTACTGCACATGGGTAGCCCAGCTACCGATGTCGGTTTGTACATCCGCAGCCTCGAGATGGCAGTGAACCTCAACACGGGTCAGCCAGTTGCTGTACCCGGTGGTCGCGCTGAGTATGTGAGCCCATCGTGGCGAAGCAGCCCCGGTCGAACCATCACAGTTGACGGTATCCTCTGGGACTGGCTCGGTAGTAACTTCCTGAACGAAGCAGACGACATGATGCCTGGTGCAGTGGCTGTGAACGCTACTACGCAGGCGCACATGCGCGTGACATGGGATTCGAATTACATGTTCATCGCATTGGTCGGTCCAACATTCATCACCACGGACGGTCTGTTCTACCTAGACACCACAGCTGGTGGTTCGTCCACGGGCGACAACTGGCACTCGCAGCACACTCTGCCAATCAAGGCAGATTACATGCTGTGGATGGAGGATCTCAACAACTGGGGTCTACGCAAGGTCATGCCAACAGGTAACTGGGTCGATGTGACCTCAAGTTGCCCACAGATTGACTCGAGCATCTTCATGGGTAACCCGTACACGACCACTCCAGTGAGTGAGTTCCGGGTTCCATGGTCCTGCCTAGGCAATCCAACCGAGGATGTCCGATGGATCGCTATGGTCCAGTGGGATTCACCATTCGGTCAGGATGGACAAGTTGCAGGCGTGTTCCCAGAACAGCCCTTCAACGGTACAACAACCTCTGGTCAGACCTTCGGTAAGTTCGGTAACTTCAACCTCGTTGGAGGCGACCTCGCTGACGGTACACTGGATGATCACCTGCTACTGTTCCGAACCTACACGGGTTCAAGCACAACGCCAGGTGACCCACACGCATACCAGATCTTGGTCAAGGTCCGCAACGCGGAAGGCGACTACTGGGACTGGGATGACTCTGTTGCACCACTCGTGATGACTACAAACCAAGATATCACAATCGATATCATGCGTGCGAAGCCAATCATCGAGAATTTGGTGGATATATCATACAATGAGGATTCGGGGACACATGTGGTTACGCTGACCGACAAGGCCAGTGATTATCAGGATGGGTCTTCGAGTCTGGCATGGACTGTGACTGATGCAGCGTCGAATACGCACAGTTACCCAACACCGTATGACTACAGTTTGTCTGGTCAGACGCTGTCGATGGACACGCTCGAGAACCAGTTCGGTGGCCACCGTCTACAACTGACAGTGACAGACAGTCACGGACTCAGTGCAACACAGACGATGGAAGTTGGTATCTGGAACGTCAACGACGCACCAGAGATCTGCAACACGAACCGCTTTGACTGCCAGCCCATCTTCTACGATGACGGTGATGGCAATCTGAACGTCCACGATGAGAACTTCAACGGTCTCATCACCAAGGAACTCGGTGACACGTCCAACGCAACTCGCTCGTACATCGTCGATATGGCGAACGAGCAGTCGCAGACAGACTGGAATCTTGAGTCGGTACCACAAGTGTTCACGTGGGCTGAGGATGAGGGTACTTGTACTCCATTTGCATCCCAGATTCAATCGAACATCCTGACGATTGCAGAAAACACTGCAAACGAAGCTGGTGGAGATTGTGACATCGTAATGGACTTGTCCGACGGTGCTACAGAGAACTCAGATGCGGCTTCGGTCTCGGTGAACTTCATTGTGAACCCGGTCAACGACCAGCCTCAGATCAAGGACTTCGATGCGTCAAACGATGTATACGTCGAGACATCCAACGGCTCACTCCAGCTTGACTGGTTCTGGGACGTCATGGAAGACGACGAGGACGCTAGCAACTTGACTTGGGATCTAAGTCGCCTCATGGCTGACAACGACCACCCAGTCGAACAGTTGGCATGGTCTGTCGAGGAAACCTCGCTGTGCGCTTACGAGAACTACTTCTCGATTACAGTGAACAACGACGATGACACGCTAGAGATTGACCTAATCGACGATGCAGCAACCGATGCTCCAACCTCGGAGATTGACTTCCTGCAGGACGCTAACAACGATGGCGTCGCTGATGGTGGTGTACACCAGATGCAGCCTGCAAGTGGTGTGTACTGTACTGTCTATCTCTGGATGCACGATACGGCTGACGCGCCAGGTCACATTGACTACGCGCAGAGCCCATCTGGTGTCTACGAACAGCGCAGTATCCGTGAGACGATCTACATCCGTGTGATCAACATACAAGAGGCACGTCCGGACTACAACTTCGGCGACGACCCTCACTACAGTTGGTTGAACATCGAGGCGGTCCTACCTGGCACACGCGTGCCTGTGGACATTGACATCACCAACACTGGTGACGATCCAAGCCTCTACAACTACGGCCACGATGTGCAGGTTCGATTCTATGTGGACGACAACCCCACACTGATTCAGGACCAGGTCACATTGAGCTGGGAGAACGGCGAGACACCAGGCGTTGGTGAAACAGTAACCATCCGTGGATACGTGACACTGAACAATCCGTCTGAGTACGTGCGAACCTTCCTTGAAGTGCGCACAATCAACCCGCACACCGATGACTACATCGACAACTCAATCCGCCGACCGGCGCTTGAAGAGTTGAACTGGGATAACAACAACATCACAACGGACGACACGGCAGATGGCCTACCACAGATGGTGCGCCTACGCCCAGCAACTTCGGTTGCCAGCTTCGCTCCGGGCCTCATGGCTGTGAGTCTGGTGGGTGCCTTCGTTGGCGCTCTCCTCATGGGCTCTCGCCGAGAGGAAGATGAAGAGGAACTCATGGAGACCCTCTCTAGTGATGATGAGGCAGTCAGCCCGGTCATCGCAACGATTCTACTCGTTGCGATCACCGTGGTCCTGTCCGGTGTAATCTACGTCTGGGCTCAGAGCCTAGCCTCGGATTCCACGGGCAAGGCAACGCCACGTTTGACCTTCGATTCGTCGGCAATGTTCGAACACACAGGTGACCAAACGCAATGGAACTGGAAGATTAACGTCGTCAGCCACGACAACGAACTAGCTGCTCAGGCAGTCTACGTAATCGTGCAGTGGACGGATGACGATGGTACGGCTCACAGTGAGCGTACCAGTCTTGCTAATCCAGACGGAGTGTATGGGTTCGTTCCCAGCAACAGTCCGGCATTGGTGACCTACAAGGATTCGATCAATTGTAATGTGGATTGTTCCGCAGGATTCGGCGCAAACGACATCATCCATGTTCGCATGGTAGACCCAGGCTCTGGGGATATCATCGAAGATGCACAGGTTACACTGCAGTACGCACCAGCTGGTGGCACTGCAGTTATCCTGATGACGTTTGCAGCACAGTACAACCCGCCAAGCATGAAGGCGTCGTACTGAGCGTGAATTGAGAACCACAGGGGCCACCCGAACGGTGGCAGAGTGGGGCGCCTTCGGGCGCCCCCTCTGAGCCCCCACTTCGGCCTTCTGGCGGAGTGGGGTCCTTACTCCCATTCCTTCTTGACTGGGCACCCATTCGTCGGTGTATTCTGGTGTTACTATGTCCCTCAAGGCTGTATGTTTCGATTGCGATGGCGTGTTGATTGACACTATTTCCTCTTGGAGAATAATTCACGAACACTTTGGCACAAACAGCGAGGAGATGCTTGATCGCTTCTTGCGAGGCGAGGTTAGCGATGAAGAATTCATGGCCGATGATATTGGTCTGTGGAAGAGTGTTCAATCTGATATTCATCGAGATGAATTGATGCGCTGTTATCAAGGTGTCAAACTGATGACTGGGGCAAAAGAACTGGTCGAAGCTCTCCAGGATTGTGGTATAATTGTCGCCATTGTTAGTGCAGGCGTTGATCTTCTCATCGGTTCGATTGCGCAGTTGCTCAAAGTCGACGATTGGGTCTCAAACGGATTTCAATACGATGAAGATGGTTTTTTGCTCGATGATGGAGTTGTCAGAGTTCCGGCGCATCACAAGGAGGATATGGTTGCCAAAATGGCTCGAATTCACAATTTGGATCCTTCAGAAATAGTCAGTGTGGGAGATAATCACACCGATTTGAGTATGCGAATTCCAGGTTCTGGCTTTATCGGTTTCAATGGTCAGAAACAAATTGCCATCGATGGTTTCGCTGCAGCGGGTGTTCCACACGTTCAGGGGAAGGATTGTCGCTTGCTTTGGCCCCATCTATTCGAAGGTGAGTCATTCCCCGCCATAGGCGGGGAATGAGTGAAAGGCGAGATGGTTGCGTCAGATGCTGATGCAGAGGCGCTGGTTTCCGCTCTTTCTCGGTCTCCTCCTTCTTTTGCCATCTCCGTTCGTTTCTGCTGACGACACTTCTGAAATCACTTTGGAGATCTGGCATTCCTTTGCTGCCGAAAGCCAAGAAGAGGCTACCTTCCTCGATGCAATCGGCCAATTCGAAGATGCCAATCCACACATCACAATCGAAGTAACGGGCGTTCCCTTTGGAGACATCGATCAACTCTATCTGACGGCAGCTCAGGGAGGAGAAGCACCTGACCTTGTCCGACTCTCCAGTGATCAGTTGGGTGAAATCGGTGAAGTTCGTGTCGACGGTTATCCCTTGCTTGAGGACCTCCGCCCACATCTAACTCCTTCAGAACGCGCTATCTTTGACAGCAAGGCTCTCCAGTCAATGCGATATGGCGATGCATTGTACGGCGTCCCTGCCAGCCAAGATTGTCTCTCATTGCTCTACAATCGTGATTTGTTCGATGCGGAAGGTATTCCATATCCCGATGAAACATGGACACAGAACGATTTACTCTCTGCTGCTGAAAATCTCACCCAAGGGGATGTGTATGGATTGGCCGTGCCTGTCAAGGTGGCTTACTGGTGGTTTCCGTTCCAAAGTGGGTTTGGCGGTAGTCTGTTCGATGAAGTTGGGAATCCTACCCTTGATTCAAATGGAAGCGCAGAAGCCTTGGAGTGGTATATTTCTCTAGAACAGAACCATGGCGTTGTCAGAACGGGAACCGTTGGAGAAACCATGAAATCTCAGTTCATTCAATCCGAAGCTGCCATGATTGTCGATGGCCCATGGAATTGGGCCACATACGAAGCGGGTCGTCTAAATGTGGGTCAGACTCTTCTACCAATAATCGAAGAGACGGGTCTGAGGGCATCTCCTCTGGTCACCTACAAGGGATGGTCAATTTCCAAGCAGAGTGAGGAGAAGATTACAGCAACAACGCTCGCGCTTCATCTTTCATCGCCCTCTGTACAGAAGGCATTCGCCCTGGATACGATGACGATGCCCACCGCAGTTGAGACTGTGAATGATTCTGAGGTTCAAGCCGATGCGGTATTAGCCGGTTTCCTCGCTCAAGCAGAAATCGCAACGCCAGCCCCGACCACACGTGCTATGTCGATTGTCTACGGTCCTCTGGGCACCGCCTTTGAGCAGGTTCACGGAGGAATCGCTAGTGCTCAAGAAGCGCTTGAAGGAGCTGATGCTGAGATGGACAACCTTCTGGCTGCCCAATCTACTTCTGACCCATTCCCACTTGCTCCCGGTTACCGAACGATTGACGTCACGGTTCCAACAGATCCTTCGGCGATATCCTACCATGTCTATGTCGACAACATCTCACATTCGACCCTTATGGTGGGGGAATTCGGAACAATTGGGTCTGCCTACGACTCTTGCACGTCTGGGGGAGTTAATCTGCTTCTCTCATACGATTATCCAGTGGTGCCGACCACAGCGGAAAACTGGACGTGTGGGCTTACTGGCATGATACCAGATTGGACGCACCACATTGAGGTATTCGTCGATCATGGCGGTAACGCCGACCTTTCCCTTCACTTCTCGATGAACGCATCGACTTCAGTTGCCGATATATTGCCCCCTCTACCTGATACAAGCCCCATCCTATTCGCTATCGGCTCGATTGTTGCCTCTCTAATCGTATTACTCTGCTTCCTGAGGTGGAGAGATGCCAGAGAGGGCAAACATCGCGGAAAACTTGCTCATGCTTACATTGCTCCAGCATTGCTTGCTCTAGCCGTTCTGACATTCTATCCGGTCATCTACGGTATTTGGTTGTCATTTACGGATGCAAATCAGAGCCATCTCGGTGATAATGCTTGGATTGGGTTGGAAAATTTCGTCACAGTTCTTACCTCGACGGGTTTCCTTCGTGTGACATTGTTCACATTGATTTGGACATTGACCAACGTGGTTGCACACGTTGGACTTGGACTAGGCTTGGCTCTCGCCCTAGACAATCGACACGTCAGTGGACGAACCGCATACAGGACAGCACTGTTGTTGCCTTGGGCAATTCCCTCTTACATCTCCGTCCTTGTTTGGAAGGGAATGCTACAACCAGAGGGTTTGATCGATTCTATACTGGGTACCGACTTTGAGATGCTGGCTGACCCCTCCGGGGCGAAGACCCTCGTTATTCTCGTCAATATTTGGCTTGGTGTGCCATTTATGATGATGTCATTGAGCGGTGCGATTCAGGCCTTACCCCGTGATATGTATGAGGCTGCAAATGTTGATGGTATCAGTGCTTGGCATCAATTCAGACATCTCACGCTCCCCAATCTGAAGAGCGCCATTGTTCCATTGAGTCTGCTTGGATTCATCTGGACGTTCAACATGTTCAATGTCATCTATCTGATGACCGACGGTGGTCCCAATTTGAGGTTCGGTGAACCAGGTGAGACCGATATCCTGATCACATACGTGTACGATGTCGCTTTCCGTGATGGAGCCTATGGCGTGGCAGCGGCTTGGTCTGTGGTAATATTCCTCATGCTTGTGGCCTTCTCCTGGGTGTACATGAAGCGAACCAATGCGACGGAGGCGAGTGCATGAAAACCCTCTCACAGCGGTGGTATAAACCACAAGAAATCGTGACATTGCGCCTATGGTTGCCAATAGCAGTCGGTGTCAATCTCGTTTTGTCCAGCATTGAGTGGATTCGTGAGGATTGGTTGGCCCTGCAACTCTCACTGCTCGGTGCATTTGCCTTGGGCGTTCTCTGGTTGGTCTTACCAGACGGCAAGCAGATGTGGAAGCGAGATGTGGCCATTGGCAAAGCCGGCATAATCCTCCTCATCGGTGTCATCCACTATGCGGCTGGAATGCAGATGCTGATTGATGTCTGGTCCACATTGTGGTTAATCGGTCCGGCCGCACTTGCACTTTGGTGGCTTTCATCGCCCGTCATCTCGGCTTGGGCCAAGGGGACTTTATCGACCCAAGGTGCGGAAATAGGATTGGCGAGAAACAAGTTCATGGCGCCACGTTTGGGCGCAATTGGATCACACATACTGCTACTACACGCCGTCCTACTCGTCCTACTCCCAGTCCTTTGGATTCTTGATGTTGCGATGTCACCAGGGAATATTCTAGGAGGAGATATTGGTATCTCTGATTGGACTGGCGAGCACTTCTCAAAGATGCTTGATAGTGAATCTAGTTTCTGGATTTGGCTGCGTAATTCATTGGTTGTGAGTTTGGGGACGACCCTCATGGGCCTCGCACTCGCGGTTCCAGCAGCATATGCCTTCAGTCGCTTCCGATTCGGCGGACGAGAAGCATCCATGTTCGTCTTCCTACTGGTTCAAATGTTCCCTGGAATCATCATTCTCGTCCCCTATTTCTTGGTCATGAAATCACTTGGATTACTGAATACAAGTCTCGGATTGATTCTTGCATACTCTGTGACCGCATTGCCCCTTTGCGTATGGATGTTGAAGGGCTTCTTCGACACTATACCTAGAGAGTTGGAAGAGGCGGCTCTGTTAGACGGTTGCAACCAGTTTCAAGTATTTTGGAAGGTTGTCCTTCCACTGTCTCTACCTGCGGTTGCTGTGACAGCCTTGTTCAGCTTCCTGGCAGCTTGGAATGAGTATCTTTTGGCCCTGACATTCAACACTTCCAACGACATGTACACACTCCCTGTGGGGCTGGCCAGCCTCATTTCATCGACTGGACAGGCATGGGGTGACTTTGCCGCAGCATCCCTTTTAGTGAGCATTCCAGTTGTGATATTATTCATCGTATTCCAGAAATTCCTGATTCAGGGATTAAGCGCGGGAAGCGTCAAAGGGTGATTCAATGGTCGAAGTAAGATATGAAAATGTGATGAAGCGATATGAGAATGGGTTTGAGGCTGTCAAAGGCCTCAATCTTGAAATCAAAGACGGGGAATTCCTCGTATTACTAGGGCCAAGCGGTTGTGGAAAGTCCACGACTTTACGGATGTTAGCCGGCCTTGAGGATATCAGTGAAGGCAGCATTATGATCGATGGCGCCAAAGTGAACGATCTGCCTCCTGGTGCGCGTGGTTTGGGCATGGTTTTCCAGTCGTATGCGTTGTATCCACACATGACGATTGCAGAGAATCTCTCCTTCGGACTGCGCATGGCGAAGGGCGAGGAACGGTTGCCTGATGCAGAGATTGTTAAGCGGGTTCAGGAGACGGCCAAATTGATGGAATTGGAAGATCAACTCGACAAGAAACCCAAGCAACTGTCGGGCGGTCAACGACAGCGAGTGGCATTGGGTCGTGCTTTGATTCGCCAGCCCAAGGTTCTCCTCATGGATGAGCCACTCTCCAATCTGGATGCTGAGTTGCGTCACCAGATGCGTGGCGAAATTCGCCGCCTACACGAAACACTTGGCACGACCACTGTTTACGTCACCCACGACCAGATCGAAGCGATGACACTG
>JAPYUB010000055.1:0-5715 GCA_029942125.1 Candidatus Thalassarchaeaceae archaeon
CAGCAACTCTGTGAATCCCGCCCTCTTCTTTGGAAGAATTTGAAGAATCTTGTTTGGGTGCAGCGATTGTCATTCAGTCCACCTTCTCAAGGACAGTGGCAATTCCCTGACCGCCACCAATACACATTGTTGCAAGTGCTGTCTTTGAGCCGTTTCGAGACAAAACCATGGCGGCCCTACCTACAATACGAGCACCGGATGCACCAAGTGGATGGCCGAGCGCAAGCGCTCCACCATCGACATTCACTTTGGCCTGATCAAGTTCCATCTCTTCGATTACCGCAAGTGATTGTGCCGCAAAAGCTTCGTTGAGTTCGATGATGTCAACATCATCCAAAGTGATACCTGCACGCTCCAGCGCTTTGCGAGATGCTTCAACGGGACCAATGCCCATAACCTCGGGCGCGCAACCCGAGATTGCGATGCTCTTGATTCGGGCCAATGCTGTGAGGCCATGTTCCTTGGCGAAGGACTCGCTGCAAACGAGAACAAAAGCGGCCCCATCAGTCAACGGAGATGATGTTCCCGCAGTGACTGTTCCCTCTTCGAGGAATGCAGGCTTCAATTTGGAGAGAATTTCCTGATTGGTGCCCTCGCGAATACAGCCATCAATTGTTACCATACCATTCTCAGTTTCAATTGGAATAATGACGTCGTCAAATGTTGCAGCTGCAGCTCGCTTGTGACTCTCTATAACGAACTCTTGCTGTGCTTCTCTATTGATTTCATACGCATTAGCAAGATTTTCTGCTGTCAGCCCCATGTTTGTGAAAGCCTCTGGCTTGTCTGATGCGAGACGTGGATTGGGTAGCGGATTGAATCCCGACATCGGAATTCGACTCATCGATTCAACGCCTCCACAGATGAATACATCGCCGGCGCCCATGGCAATTCGACCTGCTGCATCATGAATCGCTTGCATTGAAGAGCCGCAGAAACGATTGATGGTTACACCACCGACTTCGTTGGGTAAATCAGCAAGAAACCCTACCATTCTGGCGAGGTTGAATCCTTGCTCGCCTTCTGGGAAGGCACAACCAACGAGGACATCTTCAATGTGTGAAGGATCCAGTTTCAGGTTTTCTAGCAATCCACGAATCACGGTAGCAGCGATATCGTCAGGTCGAGCGCAAGCGAGTTGACCTTTCTTGGCTGGAGTGAAAGGTGAGCGGGCGAATCCACAGATGAGAGCGTTGTTTGTCATGTAAGATATCATACTAGGTGTAATAATTAAACCTGAGAGTTGTATAAAGAGCATTAACTGTTTTTATCAACACTCAATGTGGATAACTACATCGCCGTAGTATCACGATTCCATGCTGCTACATAACGATCGATTGTAGGTGTGTCTTCATTAACAAAACTCAGGAAACTCAATTGTTTCAATGCGCGGAATCGGCTATTCAACCAAACTCTGGCCAGCGGCCAAGGCGGTGAAGGTTCGTCTGGAATTCTCTCGGTGAGTAAGCGCCCAATACACAAAAGATAGCCGTGGTTGTTGAGTAATTTGGGAAGATTGGATGCTGCAGCATCACGTATTGAGTCGGGAATCGCCTGTAGGATGTGAATTTCGACAACCAAATCGTACGCCTCTAGCCACTCATCTGTTGGCTCTATCAAATCTCCAACACAATAGTTTACCGAAGAATGTGGAAAACGCTCATGGCACCAGTCAATCGAAGATTGTGAGAGATCAAAGGCCGTTACATCAAAACCAGCAGCGGACAACCATTCTGCGTCATCGCCGAGTCCACAGCCTACGACCAAGGCACGTCCAGTGATTTCTGAGCGTTCTGCAATCCATTCAACCATCTTTGGATTGGCTTCCATCTTGGCCCACGGAATCTCATCGGAATTGCGTCCTGCACCTGCATACAATTCTTCGAACCAGCGTAGTGGTTCGCCATCCACTTCTGCCGCTTCAGAGAGTTTGAGCAGTTTCGTCCTCGCTTCGGCGAGTTTTTCATCCATGTAATGCTTCTCCGAATTCAGTAACGAGACCTGTGATCCCGTTGTTGGCGCCTTCGACCACCGCCGGACTGGCCGCTATTACGTCCACTCTTGGATCGGTCATTCGACCGCCCTTTTGAGCGGTTGTCGTTGGACTTTCCTTTGCGAGGCTGGCGTCGACCACGACCATGATTCTGCTGCTGCTTCTTAGGCGCCTTTTCGCCCTTACGCGACCTAGCTTTCTCAGAGTGGAATGGTTGGTCTTCATCAACAGGAATTTCCTGACGAATTATCTTCTCGATACTGCGAAGATACTCGCCTTCATTCTCATCGCAGAAGGCAATAGCAATGCCGCCTTGGCCTGCACGTCCCGTGCGTCCAATGCGGTGCACATAGACTTCGGGCTCGTTGGGCAAATCCAGATTGATGACATGGCTGATGTCGGAGACATCGATGCCACGGCTAGCCACGTCGGTGGCGACTAGCACCTGAAGAGTGCCATTGCGGAATCGGCCGAGGGCCTTTTCACGCGCGCCTTGGCTCTTGTTGCCGTGGATGGCAAGGGCTTCGATACCGTCTTGTCCAAGCTGCTTGACAATGCGATTACAACCGTGTTTGGTTCGGCTGAACACGAGCACCTTCTCAGGCTTCTCCTCCTCGATGATATGGGTCAGGAGACCACGCTTGTCACCCTTCATGACGAACATCAACGATTGTTCGATAGCCTCGACAGTAGCCGAGTCGGGTGTAATCGAGATGCTCACCGGATCGTATAGCATATCACGAGACAGTTCAACTATCGATTTTGGCATCGTGGCACTAAACAGTAGACTCTGACGATTCTCTGGTACATGTGCAAGAATCTTACGAATGTCTCGGATGAAGCCCATGTCGAGCATGCGATCCGCCTCATCGAAAACAAGGAATTGCACATGAGACAGGTCAACGTATCCCTGAGAGATGAGGTCGAGTAAGCGACCTGGTGTCGCGACCAAAATATCAACACCACGACGGAGAATCTTTTCCTGAGGGCGCTGCGATACGCCACCGAACATAACCATCGAACGGATATCGAGGTGTCGTGCATATTGCTCGATATTGTCGTTAATCTGAGATGCGAGTTCGCGCGTTGGACATAGCATCAGAGTTCGGATACAGCGTGGACCTGCCCACGGATCTTCGGCCATCGCATCGAGTATTGGAAGGGCAAAGGCAGCGGTCTTGCCAGTGCCCGTCTGAGCACAACCCAGCATGTCGCGTCCTTCGATTAGATATGGGATAGCCTGTTCTTGAATCGGCGTGGGTGTTACATAACCAATCTCGGCAAGGGCATCCAGTAGAGGCTGACAGAGATTCAGAGATTTGAAATCCATATGATACATCTCACATATGGGCAATGATTGCTTGGCCGAATTCTGAGCACTTGAGTAGAGTCGCGTCATCCATCAGACGCTCAAAATCGTAAGTCACAGTCTTGGCGCTGATTGCACCTTGCATACCTTTGACGATTAGGTCTGCCGACTCGGTCCAACCCATGTGCCGTAGCATCATCTCGGCACTGAGAATGATGCTGCCCGGATTCACTTTGTCAAGTCCCGTATACTTAGGCGCTGTTCCATGAGTAGCCTCAAAGATGGATATACCTGTGTCATAGTTGATGTTGGCTCCTGGTGCGATGCCAATTCCACCTACTTGAGCAGCAAGCGCGTCGGAGATGTAGTCTCCATTGAGATTCATCGTTGTCAACACTCCATACTCACGCGGGCGTGTGAGAACCTGCTGTAGCATTGCATCGGCAATGACATCCTTGATGGTGATTGTATTGCCGGTGTTTGGGTTGGTCATCGAACACCATGGCCCACCATCGATTAACGTCGCACCGAATTCATTTCGTGCCAATTGATAACCCCAATCACGGAATCCGCCTTCTGTGAACTTCATGATGTTGCCTTTGTGAACCAATGTGACACTGTCCTTGTCATTGTCAATAGCATACTGAATCGCTGCACGAACGATACGCTCAGTGCCTTCACGGGATATGGGCTTGATTCCAATTCCACTGGAGTCGGGGAATCGAATCTTGGTGACGCCCATCTCATTCTGCAGGAAATCGATGACCTTGGCAACCTCGGGTGAACCGGCTTCCCACTCGATGCCAGCATAAACGTCCTCGCTGTTCTCGCGGAAGATGATCATATCCACCGCGCCCGGGTCCTTGACCGGACTTGGCGTACCCGCATACCAACGTACAGGGCGTACGCACGCGTAGAGGTCGAGTTGCTGGCGAAGGGCGACATTCAGACTGCGGATGCCTCCGCCCACAGGTGTGGTCAATGGACCTTTGATCGAGATTAAACCACTACGCATGGCATTCAGTGTCTCTTCTGGCAACCATTCACCCGTCGCATCGTAGGCCTTCTGACCAGCCAAGACTTCGTGCCAATGGATTTCCTTCTCGCCGCCATAGGCCTTGGCAATACTGGCATTGACAACACTCATCATCACCGGAGTAATGTCGTCCCCGATTCCATCCCCCACAATATAGTGAACAATCGGGTCATGCGGGACGTTTAGCACGCCTTTTTGCATGGAAATAGGGCTTCCGGACATATCTCTCAAACCGGCCGAGATGGCAGTCATTGATGATGCTAACCCTCAATCACCTTACACGCGTGGGCGTATGCATGAGAGGAGTCGTGCGCTGGAAGGGTGGCGAGGATTTGGAAGGCGAAAACGAGCATGGGGTGACCATACCGATGCACACGGCAGATTCACCAAACCCCGTCCAGATGGTTTTACTGGCTCATGGTGGTTGTACTCTACTCGACATCATTACAGGACTCAAACACAGGATGAAGAATGTTCGAGATATGTGGATTGAATTGGATGCAGATCGACGTGAAGAAAATCCACGGAAATTCACTGCAGTTCGCATGAAGTATATCATCGAAGGAGATGTTCCTCAACAGTTGGTAGAACGATTAATCGAACAGAGTCACAAGAAGTATTGCACAGTGGGTGCCATGATTACTGATGCAGGAGCAAGTCTTGACTGGGATCTAGATATTCGAATTTAATTTAGAAGTCCCAATGAATCAGCCGCTGGAGCCAAGGCGAGAGGCACGGTGCTCAGTGGAGGGACGATACCGCCGACAAACCAGCAACCTTCCGCGAAAGGTTGAGCAAGACCAAGTTGATCCAACCAAGTATTCGCAGCTTTCCAACCATCTCTTGTAATGCCTGTGCGCAGAGCAGTGCCTCCTAAACGGCGTGCAAGGACATTGGAAACATCATCGTGTACGTCGGCCAATGCTCGAACTGCGTCAATCCATTTAGCCAGAGAGTTGGCATCTTTCCCCCGTGGAGCGGTTCCCTCGACCAATCGATTTTCGTAATCCGCCTCTATACTAGCACGTTCAGAATCTGATAGGTTCAATGAAGTCTGCAAGGTATCGAGTTGACGGAATTCTGTAGTCGTCAACCGATCATCAAACCATGCCAATGCCAAGGCGTGTTCAAAGGGGGTGCTACCGAGTGCTTCCATAATCTCACCCAAGCATTTCACGAACCAGTGCAAGATGTTCCTCAAATGAGATGCCTAAATTTTCTCTGCGTTTGGCTAATAGATGGACTTCGCCCGGATCTAGTATTCCATCAACCCAGACTGTTTCAAGTACCATTTTGTATGCCTCTATTCCATCGATATTTGGCGTAGTGGATATTTCTGGAGTTGGTTCACTTGCTTCCTCATCAACTTCTTCATCA
>JAPYUB010000055.1:5815-10604 GCA_029942125.1 Candidatus Thalassarchaeaceae archaeon
CGTAGTGGATATTTCTGGAGTTGGTTCACTTGCTTCCTCATCAACTTCTTCATCAACTTCTTCATCATCGTCGTCATCATCCATGAATGCAGAGAGGATATCATCATCTCCAGAGGATGCCAGAGCAACGGACGGGCCTGCAACGCCGAGGGCTGCAAACATGTCGTCATCATTGTCATCCCCCTCGTCGTGTTCAACCATCACAGGGGCGGAGTCTACGGGTTCTTCCTCATCTTCATCATCCATGAATGCCTCAAGGCCATCACTGATATTGGCGGCGGAAGAAGTTTCTGGGACGCCTAGTTCAGCAAAGGGATCGACCTCGTCATCATTTGATTCTGGGTCTGTTTCAGGTTCTGGGTTCGTCATGAAATCACTCCGTCTCTCTGAGGAGGGGCGGCGTTCCCTCAAATGCGTTGCCTGTTCGCGGCCGAGTTTTAATGCACAATTTAGCAACTCCATTGAATCACAGTTATTGAAAATTAAAAAGTGGCCTGACGATATCTCTAACAGCCTTCTTGATGAGTGTGATTTACTCGACCTTCGAGCCCGTATTCACCCGTGCTAGGCGATATCTTCAAAGACCCTCCAAAGTGGAAGGAACTCCCTGTGCGACCAGCCACTGGTAGCGTCGGCCAAATGATGTGACTTTATTTTACATTCCACACTATGCAAGAGATGATGACAATGACACAGTCCAAGATGAAGCAAAATGCGGCCGCCGGAGATGGCGAGCAAGGCATGGTCATCGAACGACGATTCACACAGGTCGACAAGGATCCATTCAACCAGTTTGAATGGATTACTTCTGATTTCATCATTTCCAATCCAGATGGTTCAGTCGCTTTCGAAATCAAGGATGTGGCACTTCCAACGGGATTCAATGGCGTTCCTGGGAAAATCTGCGCACAGAAGTACATGCGGAAGGCGGGGGTGCCCATGGCAACTCGCAAAGTCCCTGAGGACGGGGTGCCAACATGGCTTCAGCGCTCCATCCCTGATGAAGAGAAATTACAGAAGATGGAGGCTGGAGACAGATACGGTTGTGAAACCGATGGGCGACAACTCTTCCGCCGACTCGCAGGAACCTGGACCTATTGGGGCTGGAAGCACGGCTACTTCGCCAGCGAGGGTGATGCGCAAGCTTACTACGATGAAATGTGCTATCTAATCACCAGTCAGCGCTCTGCACCTAACAGTCCACAATGGTTCAACACGGGTCTTCACTGGGCTTACGGAATTGAAGGCCCTGCTCAAGGCCACTGGTATGTTGATCCAGTGACCGAGGAAGATATGCGTTCTGTGAATGCCTACGAACATCCGCAACCACACGCTTGCTTCATCCAGAGTGTTACTGACAGTTTGGTAGGAGATACTAGTTCCATTATGGGGTTGTGGAATCGTGAAGCACTGCTGTTCAAATTCGGTTCGGGAACCGGATCCAATTTCTCCAACATCCGCGGTGCTGGAGAACCACTATCTGGTGGAGGGACATCGAGTGGCCTGCTTTCATTCCTAAAAATCGGCGATCGCGCAGCTGGCGCCATCAAGAGTGGTGGAACCACACGACGTGCAGCCAAAATGGTGACTCTCGATTTAGATCATCCCGATATCGAGGAATACATCGGCTGGAAACTCACTGAAGAAGAGAAGGTGAGTGCACTCGTGGCTGGAACTGCCGCATTGCAGAAGCACTGCAATGCCGTTATGGAAGCCTGTTGGGATGGGGAAGATGTCTCAGTGGACCCCACTACGAATCCCAAATTGAATAGTGCAATGGCGATGGCCATCCGAGCCAGCGTCCCCAATTCTCATGTCCAACGCATGCTCGATTTAGCCAAGCAAGGCTGGAAAAGCGTTGACTTCCAACCGATGGATACACATTGGCAGGGGGAGGGTTACGCCACTGTGTCCGGGCAGAATTCAAACAACTCGGTTCGCGTCCCTGAAGCCTTCATGCAAGCCGTCAAAGACGGAGGGGAATGGGACCTGTACTTCCGTACTGAAAAAGAGGCAGCGGCCAAAGAGGAACGTGCGCCCGAGCCGCATCGAACCCTTGATGCGGAGGGATTGTGGAACGATATCGCATACACGGCATGGGCCTGTGCAGATCCTGGTGTTCAATTTGATACAACCATCAACGAATGGCACACCTGCCCTGAAGGTGGAAGAATCAACGGTTCAAACCCGTGCAGTGAATACATGTTCCTTGACGACACGGCGTGCAACTTGGCCAGCATCAACCTGCTTCATTACTACGATATGGAGACACAAAACTTCGATGTTGAAGGTTTCAGACATTCGTGCCGCCTGTGGACGACAACGCTAGAAATTAGCGTGCTCATGGCGCAGTTCCCCAGCCAATCAATCTCAAGGAAATCGTACGATTATCGAACGCTCGGACTTGGGTTCTGTAATATCGGTTCGATGCTCATGCACATGGGTATCCCATACAACGATTCTCGTGGCTATGCAATCTGTGGTGCCATCTCAGCGATTATGACTGGGGAAGCATATGCAACCAGTGCTGATTTGGCCAGCTTCCTAGGGCCATTCGCCAGATACAAAGAGAATGAAAAACACATGCTTCGTGTGATGCGCAATCACCAACGGGCAGCATATAACGTCCCCATTGAAGAGTACGAAGGTATCTCAATCGCTCCCATGAGCATTGACCCAAAGAAGTGTCCGGAGTATCTACGAGAAGCAGCACGAAGTGTCTGGGACCAAGCGCTTGCGATGGGTGTGGAACACGGTTACCGCAACGCGCAGACCACAGTAATCGCGCCGACCGGTACCATCGGCTTGGTAATGGCCGCGGATACCACAGGTGTTGAGCCGCAATTCAGTTTAGTGCAATTCAAGAATCTCGCCGGAGGCGGTTCATTCCGTATCATCAATCGTGGCGTACCTGCTGCACTCAAGAGGCTTGGTTACTCCAAGATGGAGGTTCAGGAAATCGTCGAACACGTCATGGGAACTGGATCACTGGAGCGCTGTGAGAGTGTTTCTCTGCAACGTTTGCGTGATAAGGGATTCTCAGGCCCGGAATTTTCCAAGATTGAAGCCGCAATTGAATCAGTGTTCGACATTCGTTCTCTATTGGCACCTGCTGTTATCGGTGAAGAATTTTGCACTGGCACACTCAATATCTCCAGTGAGAACTGCGATACCCCTTTCTTCGACACTCTCGGCCATCTGGGCTTCTCTGCCCCGGATATTGAGGATGCACAGTTGCACGTATTCGGCCACCTCTCAATCGAGGATGCGCCGCACCTCAAGGCAGAGCACCTCCCTGTCTTCGACTGTGCCACACCCGGTGGGAAGAATGGTACGCGGTGTATCGATTGGGAAGCACATGTCATGATGATGGCTGCAGCTCAACCATTCATCTCTGGTGCGATTTCTAAGACTATCAACATGCCAGGCAATGTAACCATTGACGAGGTACGGGCCGCTTACGACCTCTCACATTCCACGATGAACAAGGCCTGCGCAGTATACCGCGATGGTAGCAAACTATCACAACCACTCGAGAACAAACTTGTCGACATGTCTGTTGCTGGTGAAGAAGAAGATGAGGAAGTTGCCGTCGCTGTCAAGAAGGTGGTCGAGCAGGTGAAGGAAGTTCTACCTCTTCCTGAAGAAAAGGCCGCGCCGGTTGCTGAGGCCTTCGTTCACAATTACATTGCAAGTCGACGGTCGCTTCCAGACAACTGTAAGGGTGGTAGACTGAAGGCACGTATTGGAGGACACACAATCTATCTCAATCACAGTGCATACGAGGACGGTCGATTAGGCGAGATTATGCTAACTACGTCGAAGGAAGGTGCGGCATGGAGGTCAATGTTGAACCAATTCGCAATCGCCATCTCTATCGGACTTCAGTATGGAGTTCCTCTTGAGGCATTTGTCAAGAGTTTTACTTTCCAGAAATTCGAACCAGCCGGGCCGGTACAGGGCGGAAGTGGTCGTGTCAAGATGGCTTCAAGCCTCACAGATTATGTGTGCAGAGAACTAGCCATTGCATATCTTGATGGTGAAGAATACCAGAAAATGGCTCATGTATCCGATGAAGATCTAGACCCTTTCTCTATCAGTCGACCCGAGGTTACCGATGATGGTGTGGCTCGCTCCCAAGGTGAGAGTCGCAACGTCCAAATGACACTGGATGTAAATCCAGAGGCTGAAGTGCGGCAAATGGCCCGAGAATCAGGATTCACTGGCGACATCTGTGATGACTGCGGTGGCAGTCAGATGGTGCGCAACGGGACCTGTCTCAAGTGCAACAGTTGTGGTGCAACTACGGGTTGCTCCTGATTTTACCATGCGTGAGACTTGAATAGCCATTGCTTATCGGCGAATCACTGCACAGATAGCAAAGCCCGGTTACGCGGTGGACTGCAAATCCACTTTACAGGGGTTCAAATCCCCTTCTGTGCTCCATTATTCTCCTTCGTCCCACGCTGAAATTTGTTCTGGAGTGGTTTCAATCTCTTCCATGGTAAACGCAACCGCATCCATTTGATCCATGACGTCTGCGGGCACCCCTCCTTCTCTCTCGCTTCGCATGTGCATCCGAGGAGGCGGCCGTTCTGCCGTCTCAGGAATCCTCACGAACAATCGGTATTCGCGTGAGTGTCGAATGAAATGTGAGATCCGTTTGGGTGACTTGTACATGAAAATCACACCTCTGTACAAACGATCCATCGCAATGCAAACCTGTGTCCATAATGGCAATGCAGCAAAGTCCGATTTCCACAACCACAGTCTTGAGGCGCGTCGTTTT
>JAPYUB010000055.1:10614-11937 GCA_029942125.1 Candidatus Thalassarchaeaceae archaeon
TTTTCTTGGCATCATGGTGAATCCACCACCGACGAGTGCTGCGGCCATCGCAGCATCACGTGTAAACGAAATCAGAGGCCCACGAACCACTTGCGGCCCACTTTCTTCCTGCGTTGCCCTCACGAGGTCGACCTGCCCACCTAACGGAGCTCTGTGCAGAACAGGATCCTGCCGCCAACGCTCCCACGCCTGATTTACAATCTGATGTGCAAGTCCTTTTCCACGTAAACTCGGTTCAACGACCACGGTGGCCAATTCGATGGCGCTACCAGTTCGCCGAAGTTCAGCATAACCGGCAATCTCGCCGTCTTCCAAGATGATAATGCGGGGCGTTTGAGGGCCTAGACTGGTCTCCTTAATGATGCCGCGACTGGGCCTCAAATCCGATTCTGTTCTAAGCATCGCATCCAACCAGATGGCGAGATGCTCATCTTCGCTCAATCTGAATCCTCTCCATCGAGCATTTTCCACATAGAGAAGTGCGGCCCAATGCCCTTGACATCGTATTCACCGCCGAATTGAATCCAATCTTCACCTGCATACATGGGAACCGCTTCGATGCGAGATTGCAACCACCCACTCTTGGCCCCCCAGTGACTGATCGCCGCCGCTTCAAGGGCGATAACAAGGCCACTAGCAAGTCCTTGTCTACGCCATTCATCTCGAGTCCCCATCTGTCGAATTTGAACCGCAGGGCGCAACTCAGTACCACCTTCCGCCAGAGGGGTGAATGCTGGACAGACCGCTGCATCGGGTCCAGCATGATCTGATTGAGCGCCATCTGAATCGTCTGGGATGCGATGGATGCGTCCAACAGCGACAACCTCGCCTTCATCGGCCTCCCACCAGGCATGAATGGCCTCAACGTCATCCTCAAGGCGCTCAGCACCTTTGAGAAAACCTAGGGGTTCACGTAGGCACGCGTAGCGACAGGTGTAGTACGCTTCAGAAAGAGTGGTTCCCGGAAGGGCGACCTCTAAACGCAGGCCCATGCTCACTGTCAATCACTATCCTTCTTTAGAACTGTGAAATCCTGAATTCCCTTGATTCGGAACATTCTCTCGGCCTTCCTCATGTGGCAATAGGCATCACAGTATTCGGTTCCATTGATGTTGATGTATACCTTCTGAGGTGTTATCGTTCGAGTCTGCGGAGTCATTGGAGTGTAGGGTTTAGTTTTGGACGTTTTGCTATAATAAATTTGAACGTCTCGACCATCTTCCATGGCTTTATGCAGTGCCATAGCTGTTTTGGAAAAGTTAGACATTCTTGATTCGCCCATGTAGACGTCGATGAGTGATTGTCCGTGTTTACGTATAGTTT
>JAPYUB010000056.1 GCA_029942125.1 Candidatus Thalassarchaeaceae archaeon
CACCTGTATTGCTGGGATCACTGATGAGAATCGAGCTGCCAATGGTAAGGTCCAGTGTAGGGGGAGTGTTTGCACCTCCGATCTCTTGCGGTGTAAGGCTTGAATCGACAATCACGAGACTGTCATCGGCAAGAACAGCCGCCCAAGCATCTGCTTCAGAATCACCCAATTCTTCGGCCCAAAATTCTAAACCCAAGGCTCCATGTTCACTAAAATTCTCATCAAACCCACGCAATCCAACGAGCAGAGTGTCACCGGTTCCATCACTTCGTTCAGCCCTGACTGCCCCTGAATATATGGTGGCAATCGAATCGAAATCTGAGACATTCATGTCACCCATATCCCAATTGTTGACATCTGGATCCAATTCACTACTGCTGAATGCAAGGATTTCGTAATCGCCTCCGGATTCATCGCTCATATCATCTAGATAATTTCCGAACAGGGCACTGTATCCTGAAAGGATGACAACGGCGAAAATGACCAATGAGAACATCCCCATGGTCATCGCTGTGCGGAATGGTGTGGCCATCGGATAGGCGAGGCTGGTCGGAAGGACAGAGGCAATTCTACCCGAAAGTGGGGAGAGCAAGCGTGAAAGGAATCGCGTCACTAAGGGTGCCAAACTGGTCAGGAGGAGGACTCCTGCGGCCACCAAGAAGATGCCCATTATGATGAAGGAAAAGGGTCCCTGCTCCCATTCTGCACTGATGGGGTCACCTTTCCAACCCCAAATAATCATCGACACGCTAAGAATGGACAAAATCAGACGAGGAAGAACGACTGGACGATGGAATCGCATGCCACGTACAGTGATGTCTTCAGGTAGAATCCATCCAAAAATCCAAAATGCTGGGGGGACGAGGGCCAACAGCAGTGTGAATCCACCCAGCAACCACCATGCATGACGGGTGCCATCTGTGGGATCTCCAAGGAAGAAGGCAAGTGCGAAGCATCCAAGGGTAGAAAAACCGAGGAATAAAGTGACCAAGATTGACCACCATGGTAGTCCGGTTCCGTACCTAGTGGGAATACTGCGAATTGCAGCTACTACGTTGAGGCGACTAATCCACATCGAGGTCATCCACAACGTCGACCAAGTCACCAAGAAGCCGGCCGTGAATCCAGCGAGCAGGCTCTGGAATGACCAATCAAAAACAACGGTCCATGACAAGGTGTCCTGGAAGGCAGTGGCCATGAATTTCATCAAAACCCAAGCCACACCAATGCCAACAAATGCGCCGACTGCGCTGGATATCATGCCGAGAAGAGCGCCTTCCTGTACGAACAGAACACGCAAATCTCCACGGTGCATTCCGATGGCTCGCGCCATACCCATCTCGGGCTTGCGTTCATCGGCCAGCATGACAAAGATATTCATCACGAGGAGGATTCCTGCAAAGATAACGAACGAGCCGAAGATGAGGAAGAGCATCGAGAATTGCTCGCCAGCATCCGCAGTTGCATCGACCATGTACTGTTTGATGGGGAAGACATTCAAATTCGAAGAATCGAGATCTGCTTGTTCATCAGCCCAAGTTTCGACAGAGGCAAGGACCGCATCGTAAACGGCGGGATTGGCCATACCGGGTCCAACGATGATGACTAGGCTACGTGCACCGGAATTTCCTCCGGCGAGCAGTTCAGCGTCAGGAATGGAAACCAGGCCGAATGTCATGTCTGCAAACGAGGGTTGTCCAGGGGGAGCGGGAAGACTCAGGTTCGCATCTTCAACAATCAGTCGTTCACCTTCCCATTGACCACGGATAGCAGGAAGATAGCCGCGCAGCCTAACGGATTCACCGACTTCAAGATTGAGTGTTTCTCCGGCCCAATCCGAAACGTGGATGTCGCCGCTTTCTACATCCGGGAAGCCCATCGCAGCACCCCCTGATATGGCAACGACCGTCAACGGAACGCGATTCACAGCATCGATACGAATTCTAGAGGGGAGACGACCACTCAGATTGTCATCATCCAATATGGAGACGCCGGCTCCAGTTGTGATAATCAGTCGTTCGGAATCAAGACTGAAGGCAGCATCACTCGGATTGGCCGCGGGCGGCAAGGTGATTGCAAGTGATGTAAATGCAGAACCATTCCAAGCCCAGAGACCCGACTCCTCAATCCACATGGCGTCATGAGAATAAGCGGCCAGTGTCCCGTTAGGCAAACCATATTCCCAAGCCCCAGTCGTGTTGCCTTCGTCCAGAAGTAGAAGCGATTGGCCTTCAACAATCCATGTGGCGCCAGCATGTTCGAACAAATCGCGACGCTCGGTTGAATCCGACGTGCATGATAGGGAGGATACATCGCTTCCAACACAGGATTGACTGCCTAGAACACCACCGATTGTAACAACAATCTCATTGGTATCGACCGCGATATCTACACCCAAAGCGGAACTATCCGTAACCAATTGAATAGAAGACCAATCATCAAGGCTGGAAGTGGCTGAATGAATCCAAACATCACCGTCGTTCTCCTCCAATGCGAGATAGGTGGCAGCTTGACAGTCACCCTGTGGACAGAATTTAGCCAGAGCATCAATCGGGTGTGATTCAAGATAATCGGTATCGGGTGCATCGGGTGCGAGATCGATGTGTCGAACCCCATCCACGTGGGCAATCAAAGCCGATTCATTGCCCAGTAAGAGAATGTCACGAATCGATTCATCAGCCTCATCATCGGGAGTCCAAATCCACCACTGTCCATCCGAATCCTGCAGAGATAGACCCGACCCTGTAGCATACCAATCCCAACCATTGGATTGCTCGATTGATGAGATCGATGCAGAGGCAATTCCAGAGACGTTTAGCCATTGTTGTGCAATGTTGTAAAGAGGAACCTGCAGCAATTCAATCGATTGAAGTGTGAATTCTGATTAATTGACAATGGTAGTGAGATTGTAAACCTCGTTATTACGCAGTTGCCCGATTCCGGTGGTTCTAGCAACGGCAATCATTCCCGATTCTGAGTCCGTTTCGATAGCGAAACCGGCATCATCTGCCAACAGAGTTGAATTTACGAGAGCCGCAATTTCTTGATCCAATGATTCGGTGCCATCTCCCTCAACTGCGATGCCAATATGCGTGATAATGGCTGATTTTCCGGTGATGTCCTGGGCCTGTTCAAGCGAGGTGAACAACAGAGGTTGACGACTGTTTTGGTGTCCAGTGTTAACATCTGTAACGATGTGCTGCACAGTCAGATTCACTTGTTCTCGAATGATGCCTTCCTCCAAATCTACATCCATCCAATGAATCTCTATCAGGTCCCCGACAACTACAGTGATACTGTCGGCCAGTTCTTCATTGATGACGACCTTGTCTGGTTCGATTTCGGCATAACGGATGCCATCAGAACCGCCTATTGGAGCGAAACCACCTGCACCAGAATATTCGGCATCAAAGGCATACCACGTGGCCATAGGTTCCCCGAGTCCTGCAAATTGAACCGAGGCACTGAGTTGAATTCCGGGACGAACACCATCGATATTGGGCCAAGTCATCAACTGGTCAGAAACCGAGTCTGCGCGAGTCTCATTCCATTGCGTCCAAAGCCCTGTGACTGGATCATTGCCACGAATGTAGTAATCTGTATCACCAAGCGGGGAAAGAAATTGTTCTTCCATAGTTGCATCCAAACTGTCTCCAATGACCAGAGAGGAGGTGACGATGGCCGAACCTACCAGTAAACCAACTACGACGAGGGCAGTGTTTCGCTTACGTCGAACCAAATTATTCCGGGCCATAACGGATAAAATTCGATGTCTACTTGAGAGCAGCCATTGCATGATTGACCAAACGACCAACCCAGCAATCATTGAAAGTCCAAACAGTGTGAATGTACGCCCCAAACTCCAGTCAAAATCAGACCACTGAAAGGCTGCGACAAGGATGGCAGCGAAGATGCTGGTGCAAGCCGTAATCGCCCGACGTTTGGGCGTCCACGGACCTGCTAGAGACATCGAAAGTCCCCCTATTCCTCTTCTCCAATACGACGATCTTCGACGATACGGCCATCCTGCATCACCAAAACACGTGAACAACGAGCAGCAATCTCAGAATCGTGAGTTACGAGGAGCATCGTGACACCCCGTTCGGCATTCAGACTCAATAACAAATCGATGATCTCATCGCTGGTCTGAGAATCGAGATTGCCTGTCGCTTCATCTGCGAAGATGATGGCAGGGTCATGAACAAATGAACGAGCGATGGTGACGCGTTGCTGTTGTCCACCAGACAATTCAGCGGGCAGATGACCAGCACGATCAGCCAAACCGACAGCATCCAACGCCTCAAACGCCTTCTCACGAGACTTTCGAGGAGGTGTGCCCGCCATAAGGAGGGGTAATTCGACGTTCTCAACCGCTGTCAACACCGGCAATAGGTTGAATGATTGAAAAATGACTCCCAATTGTGAACCACGCAACGAGGTGAGGTCATAATCAGACATCTGCGACAAAGGTTGGCCGTGGATATGAACCTCGCCGGATGATATCTCATCCAAACCTGAGAGGCAATTCAAAAGTGTCGTCTTACCGCAACCACTTGGACCCATGACTGCAACCATCTCACCTGGCTTGAGTGAAACACTGACTTTACGCAGTGCTTCTACCCGATTTGTGCCGGTATCGTATACCTTCCACAATTCACGCGCTTCGAGTACAGTCGTCATGACTTACTGTGAGTGGAGCAGGGATATAACACCCCGTCAACAACGCACCGCTGATGATTTCTCACACTGTTCTTCTTTTCGGGCCACTGCGTGACCAATTTGAGACGAGAACCATAACAGTGGAAATGGTGGAAAACTGCTCAGTAGAAGATGTACTCAACCACATTGGAGTAGATTCGAGTCTGGTTAAGGCAGCTGTCAACGGAACGATTGTGGCCACATCGACACTTCTGCCCGATGCATCTGAAATCGCTCTCCTTCCACCCGTTTCAGGCGGTTGAACAGGCGGAATCTTGAATGGGGGCATTCGGTCAGCAGGGTTCGGTAAGCACATGGCATTCGGCACTCAAGAACTCGTAATCGTCCTCGTAGCCTTCTTCATTCTCTTCGGCGCAGAACGGTTGCCCAAACTCGCTCGATCGATGGGGCAGGCCAAGGGAGAATTCCACGAAGGGTTGGCAGATGTAAAGAAAGCCGGGGATATAACGGAAGATGATCTTGATCGTGGCGGCCGCACAGAAGCGGCAGCATTGACGGAACAGGCCGAGGAATCGGGTGTTGAAATTGATGGAAAAACGCCCGAAGAAGTTGAAGATGAGATGGCTGATTAATCAATTGGAAAATTGATTTTTCAATTGGAATTATACTCTCCTTAAGGATAAGGGGGACCCGCAATCAGGGCACACCTCGCCTTGACGATGAACGGATCCGCAGCCGACACATTGTAGAGCATGAGAGCGGACTTCACGCACCCCATCTTGAACGACGCCGCGCCAAGGGTGACCACGGTGCGAACAGACGTTCTGCATACGATAATCATCGGTGACCAAGGTGTATCCCAGTGAAAATGCAAGCGCTAAAACGTCCAAATCGACGGGAGAAAGGCCACTGAAGTCCCCCGTTTCTTGGCTAGCCTCTGTTGCAACAGCGATTGCCACGGAATCAGGGGTCTCAAAGCGCGGTCCTTGCGCCTCAAGCATGAGGTGACGAGATGGTGAAAGCCGCTGAACCTCATTCAGTTGGCTGTTTGCACAGATTCCTTGCATCAACATCTCAAGAGGCCAAGAGAGCAATGCCGCTGTATCGAGAACCTCCATATCGGCAAGACAACATCGGTGCGTCATCAGCCTTCCGCACCTGACGATGATGGGAAAGGGTCATGCCTCCCATCAGTCGCCTTAACCACATGGGCTTGCTTCCATCTGGCTTCTGGTCAACTGTGGATTCCTTTGTTCAATGGTCCTCAGACCTTGGTTTGCCGGGCCTGGCGATTCTATCTTTCACAGAAGCCTTCGCCCAACCGGTGCCCCCAGAAGCACTCACCCTGCCAATGTTCATCGCAGAGCAAGGTAATCCTCTGATGATCTTCCTGATTTGGTTGGTAGTGACACTGACCAGTGTAGGTGGCGCCATGGTTGGATGGTGGTTGGGTAAGGTGTTTGGCCGGCCCGTCGCAGACCGATTCATCAAGCCGAAACACATTGCTAGACTGGACAGTCTCATCGTTCGCCATGGAGATTCGGGCATCTTTATCGCAGCTGTATCACCTATTCCGTACAAGGTACTCGCATGGGTTGCTGGCATGGGTGAAATGGACTATCGGCGATTCATAATTGCCGGCCTGTGGGGGCGCGGTATACGCTTTGGAGTTCAGGCACTGGCCATTGGAATCTGGGGCGACGAGTTGCTTTCAGCACTTCGCAATCCATGGGTTTGGGTTGCATTCTGCATCGCTTCGATCGCCATCTTGATTCCAGCCAAGAAATGGTGGGATGGGCTCCTCGATGAGGAAGAATGACCGAACCCCTCATCAACCGGATGGACAGCGGGAAGTCTGTCGCTCGTGTGGTGTAGCTAGGCCCATCATGGTGGGTTTTCATCCCGCTGACCCGGATTCGAATTCCGGCACGAGCACTTTTCACTGCCTTAATCTGTACAGATGCACACCATTACTGGCGCTCTCGATAGGATGCCAATAGACCACTCAGAAGTATTCCCAATACGATGCCGACCCTCAATCCTTGGTCATAGGCACCTTCTCCCGCTAAATCTCGAAACGCGAAGGCAAAGGCCACAGTAATGGGTCCACCAAGGAAGACAAAGCGCAACAGCCACTTGGTGAGGGAAGGCGCCTCCCCGACGGGACGCAGCGTCAGAGATCCTTGCTTCAACAACATCTCCCAATTCAATTCACGAGACACCTGACGCAATCGTTCGATAGCCATCGGGCGAATTTTGGGGATTCCTTTGGAATGCAACCCACGACCCGTGACAATTCGAATGCGACCCAACCAATCACGTGATGCGACGATGTACTCAATCACTGCCTTCGATTGTTTTAGATCCAAATCGTGTAAATCAACGGTCAATACACCCCGGTCTCTGCGTACATGACTGGCAATTGTCCAAGGGCTATCATCAGCCCACGGGAGTGATGTGGCGGCATCTTCTATTGGATGAAGCAACATTTGGAGACGGTCGAGTGGGTCGACTTCAACAGAGACTTCTGACAATCTACGGCTTCTCTCTACATATCGAACTGAGGTGTAACTCAGAATCACGACAATCGTTGAGATACCGACCATGACACCGACGCGAAGCGATTCATCGAGATTGGATACGTCCATCCCATTGGCAAAGATGTGCATGAAGAAGGCCATCGTTCCAATCATGAGTCCTAAGACAGTCGACAGAGAGAACAAGTCCCTCACTCGAAGTTCGGTCATTGAATGCGCCTTGGTGTTGCCTGCTATGAAAGGGGCGGCAGAGAAAACAATAGGAAGCACATTAGGTGCGATTCAAAGTCCCTACCAACATGCAGCCACCATTCCGCAATGGATTGGACGACCGGGGTCGAGAGGTCAAGATCGGACGATGGGTGTTAGGCATTGCTGGTTTCTATTGCATCTCGATGTTTCTCGTGCCATTCCTGATGCCAGCTGGAACTGTGCCAGAACTTTCTGGGCGGGCCAATATGTTCGATTATTCGTCTCAAGATTCATGGGGAAATAATGCGCATGCAGAAGGCGGAGAAATTGGACACAATCAAAGTGCACACGGTGGAACGTTTGCGTGGTCTGAACTGAATCCCTACTATGCATTCGTCTATGCATTCGGTGACCTTAATTGTCATCAAAAACATGAGAGATCATGGACAATCAATGATAATCAGATGCCGGTTTGTGCCCGAGATGTTGGCATCTTCCTTGGTCTTGCCTTGGGCGGATGGTGGTTCTCTAGACGGGGACTCAATCGTTGGACCATCCGAGATTCATTCTTGACTTTATTTCCTGACAATCGCGTCGCTCCACTTTACGCCAATGATCGGAGATTGTCGGCAATGTTTGGACTTGGTTTGCTGTTCTGTTTACCCGTTGCCCTTGACGGGGGCATCCAAGCAATCACTGCATACGAATCGAGCAATCCGGTTCGCATCCTTACAGGTGTTCCATTCGGATTCATCATTGGATGGTATTTCGGAGCCAGCATGTCTTCAAGGCCTGAGAAGTTCGATTATGATGCCGGAAGGGTACACCTTCCTGCTGGCGCCCACTTGTCATTGCCAGCGAATACATCCGATGAAAGTGAATAATCAAACGGCGCCGTCCTGCCACCATGAGAGAAGTTCGTCTCGAGTGGAAGGAGGCGCGACATCCGATTTACCTGAACCCAGAATGGACAAGCGAGCGATGCACGAATCAACTGCGCTCGGGTTAGATGACAATACGGCGCTAAGTCCATGTTTCCAAGAGGTGGAAGCGTGGGTGCGCCTCCATTCTGAAAGGGACTCTTTCAGTGGCCAGAGTGCGATACCAATCCGGCCATATGCCTGCCAATCTGGTCGGAGTTCAGACCGCGATGCATCGCTGCCTATCAGTGAACGGTGAACGCGTACCCATCCTGATTGTTCATGGAAAATTTTGACCATGCGTCTAGTGTGCCTCTCAGTCACCATTCGAACGGGGCCGAGCCAGGCTCGTAATTCAGGAATCTCGACACTTGGAAGCAGAGAAAGGGTCCCGACTATGGCAAGCACAGAGTGACTCAATGGATCGAGTGGTGCATCCAGTCTCGAAGGGGCATCGGAGGCCTGAATGGCCTTGATGTAAATCTTGGTCGAATCGCGAACAACCTCCCAGGGTTTGCGAGAATCGAGCCAATCAGAATTGCTGCGTGCTGGAGGTGTTTCAACAACATCTAGCGTAGTTTGACCTCGCTGCGAAACCAATGCAGCACCCAACATATGAAGTTCGACTTCTTCTGTTGAGACATTGAGTGGAGCGGGGCGTTCATGGAGGAAACCGCGAATCGCAATTTGCAACTTCTTGCGCAATTCCTCTTTGGTGCCATCATTGACGATTGGTCCGACAATTCGACCCAAATCAAATGGGGCTGGCATTGGCACATTCCCACCCAATAAATCGTGATACCCCTGACGAATCCTAATTTGGAATTCATCGGTTTCAAAATATTCAGACTTGTCAAGTGTGATTCTAAGAGTGCTGTGTTCAATTCTACGCAATGCTGCACCAGGATCACAATCAACCCAGACACAGAGGTCGGGAATCATGGCGGCAGCATTCATTTGAGCAACCTCTTCGATTCCAAGGTCACCCACAACACCCTGATAGACCAATGACGAGTGTATATTTCGCTCACTCACAACCGCATGACCTTGGCCAAGGCGAGGGCGTATCCAAGTGTGTGAATGATCCATTCGATCAGCGGCGAAATACACCGCTTCTCGAACCGGTCCTGCATCTCCAGTGCGAACCGCTTCTACTGCCATCATGCCGAGTTCGGCGTTCCTACGAGGTTCGGCGGTCACATCAACATCAGCGAATGTGAATTCACGATGCAAAATCTCGGCAATCATCTGCGTGGCGAGACCCTTGCCAGAACCATCGCCACCTTCTACGGTAATCAGGTACATTTCAGCACCTCAATCCTCGTCATCGAAGTCATCAAAATGGCGCTTCGTCGCAGACAGCATCCCCATGCCGGCCAAAATGAGCATCGGTCCAATGAAGATACCTCCACGACTGAACAACGCCAGACCACACAGATATTGGGTTCTACGGTAATTCTTCCCGCGCCTTGCTTCAGCGGCACCGACGAATCCGAAGAGTGCAGCGATTACAGTGAGTGATGCAACCACGGATGCGAGGAGGACAGCACTATCCAAATGGGAATCGCGCCGAATATCTTCCTCAATCGTGCCTTCACCAGGTGTTAACGTGAGTGAAATATCAGCCTGATCACCCGGGTTGAAGGTGATTCTAAGTGTCTTGTTTCCCGAATGAGATACCTTCAGGATGAACGAATTATGAGGCACGTCTTCCATCGAAAATCGACCATCACGGTTGGTGTAGGCGCTATGACTGGTCGGCTCATCATCGATGTTCAGCAATAACACTTGAATGCCTTCGATTGGATCACCACCTGTGAGGTTCTCGTCATCAAGTGCCGTCAATATCTGGCCGTTTACTGTGGCCGTATTCTTATCAATAAAAAGCGGGTTCTCAAGTACATCATGTGGGTCGGCAGCAAACAATAAGAATCCAAACCATAGACCCAAGAGAGACCCAGCGACAATCAAGCTAATCGCAACATTGCTAGACCATTCAAGTGCATCGTCTTCGGATTCACGACGCACGGCAGCTTCCACTTCCGCGTCGGGATCCAAATGAACAACGAGATCCTCATCATCACTCATTCCAAAGCCCCCTCATCAGGTGGGTTACGCCCGCCGTCCTTCAAGTTCATGGCCAATAGAATCACAACTGTCGCCAGCATGATGGCAAGTAAGACGTTTGAATAGACGAATGTTTCTTCGGCAGAAGAAGGTGATTCGACTTCAGGTTCTGGCTCCGATGGAACCTCAGGTTCGATGAATGTGACATTGTACATAATCGGCCATTGTTTCCCTGTAATCCAGAGAGATTGTGTTGATGAATCGAAGGCGATACCGTTCATTACACCTGCTCCTTGTGGCCTCAGGCCACTGGCATCAATGTGGAGGATGACTACACCTGAGTTCAGATCGATGCCGACAATCTCATCGGTCTGGTAAACATTCGCAAGAAGCATGCCACCCCAAATTTCCATTTCATTGATTTTGGATATAGGTGACCCGTTCAGGGTTACATTCAGTGTCCCTTCGATTTCAAAAGTTGAGGCATTTCTAAGGGTGAGAACATCGGTTCGATTGGACATGATGAGTTGATGGCCATCGTACACCAAACCCCATCCTTCACCCTCGTACGTGTAATTAGCAACGACATCGAAGGTCTCCATCTGATATCGGAATGCAATTCCTTCTTGCCAGGTCAATTGGATTATCTCATCATCGACAAAGGTCATCCCTTCACCAAATTGGCTTGCGTTCAAATCCACCGAGCGAATGACTGAACCAGATGAGAGGTTCACTTCACGAAGGGTGGAATATCCATACAAACCGGTCGATTCAAACAAACGTCCTTGATAAAACTCCAAGCCCTGAGTATAGGCCTCAGAATCATGCGTGACATTGTCGTGAACGACAACGACCAATGACTCTGCTCGAACATACGAAGAGTCGTCATCCTGCGCCCCAATCATCGGGGTCGAAGACAACAGAAACAAGGCGGTGATAAATACCGACAGAACACGTCGTCGCCCGAGCATGTATGAACAATGCTCCACCTTGTGTTAAATACCTGCTCGGGCCGAAGTCATCGTGGAACACGTAGTGTTTCACGGGGCCATTTAATGTCCATCATCAATCACTTTCGAAGTCTATTCTTGGTTTCATTGATGATTCTGGGCTCTTGGGCCCCTTTTGCAGCAGCGAGTGATGGCGATTCTGGAGAGAATCCCACTACACAAGGCGGTATTTTCTACAATCTTGATGAATTCGATCCTCTGGTCGATGGAAAGCCATATCTTTTCGCTGGAGGTGAAGATGAGATTATCTTCAGTGCAACACGACATCTCAAACAACAATGGGTCGATGATGGATATCCAGGCCTCGTGTTACCCTTTGAGGACACTGGAACAAGTGGAAGAACATCTGGACGAGCGTGTGAGAATGCATGGACGGCTGGGCAAACTGGAACGGTGCAAACGACGGGGGGGCAGATTCAGATCTCAGCAATGCATGTGACTACAAATGCAGCCATCCTGATTGAGAGCGGACAATCGGTATCCTCCACGACACTGAACAACATCGGTTCCACTTGGGAGACAACGATTTTCCCTACGGATTCCAAC
>JAPYUB010000057.1 GCA_029942125.1 Candidatus Thalassarchaeaceae archaeon
GCTTCTACCTGGGTCATGCCGGAATGGGTATCCTGTATCTTTTCACCTTCGGCGGTTTTGGCATAGGTTGGATTATTGATGCAATCATCATGCCGCAATTGGTCTATCAGGCTAACAATCCCAATCAAGTCATCATCATTCGATGATTGCACGGGCTCAGAAATCGAACAACGTGTAGGGACGATTAACTACCCAATAGAAATCAGCCATAGGGTAAATCAATGGTTGATTTCTATTCAGAATTTTTTCGCTCAATCGCTTTGATCTTCTCGTATTCTGCATCCAATTCATCAATCCAATTCTGTAACCATTCATCCATGTTTAAACCCCCACCCAGTGTGGATAGTAAACCTGTGGCGCCCGTTATATTTAGACTGAGAAGTTGTAATGTTTATATCTAGGTGTAATTTCCACACCATGTTACGTAGATAACACCACGGTGATTTGAATGACTGAACCTCCAATGATACTGACTTCTGAAGATATGCTAGAAATTGAATCCAGTATCGTGACCACCGAGGGAATGGGTGCGAGAATTCGTCAAATTTTCAGTGAACAGCGTTTGAAGGAAGGCGCATCCTTAGGCGTACATGACATCGCTTGGGAAGTTGAGGCTTCTGTGGAAGCGTTGGATGTATTCACCAGCCGCTGGACAATTGAAATTCTAGCTACGTTGTATATCGCTGGTGAACGTCGCTTCAATGAATTGCGAAAATTGTTGGTAGGAATTTCAAGTCGAACACTTTCGGATAAACTTCGCAAGTGTACCGAGAATGGGTTGCTCAATCGGATTGTGGTGGAGGGACCACCGCTTCGAGTCACCTATAGCTTGACCGAACACGGTTTGCGTGCTGGTCGATTGTTGGGGCCATTAGTGGCTTACATGAAATTGCAAAAGGGTTCAGTTCAACAAGAATAATCGAACATACCCCTCTTACGTGTCCGAACACTGGACCAATTGCTTCAATAATGACTGAATCCCAAAAGGATTCGATGGCACTGCTACAGCAATGGCACCGACAACGGCCTTGGCTCATGGCTGGGGTTGCGGCGGTTGGCGCTAGCCTTGGAGCTGTCATGCCATGGAACTGGGCGGCCTCAGGTCTGATATCGAGCCGTGAGACAAATCCTTGGGAGCACCCTCTACGACAACGAATTCTGCAGGTCCTCGATACTCAACCGGGCCTAGCCTATCGGGAGTTACAGCGTGAACTAGGGGCAGCCAACGGCACCCTCCGTCATCACCTCGATGTTCTCATCTCAAACCGCTCCATCACCGTGATCCCAGTCAATGGCCGATCTTGCCACTATGCTGGCGCTCCGCAACAGATTGAGATTCTGCGTGAGATGAATGTCGGCGATTCACAGGTTGCTGCCAGAATGATGCCGGTCGGACTTTCCGGTGCTCAGCGCATTGTTGTGGCACGTTTGATGAAGACGCCACAACCCAAGAGCCAAGCCGAACTCAGTCGTGAGTTGGGTCGCTCTCGTGCAACCATTCACTCTGCAATCAAGGTTTTGCGTCGTCGAGGAATCGTCCACAGCCACGATCTCAAACTAGCGCCACATCTAGAGGGATTACAGACCTCAGGTATCAAGTACGAATGGCTTGACGAACGGCCCCTTCCTGAGTAACCTCGCATTCCAATGTGAGATGCCATAGTTAGGCCTGAGTCACTTCTGATGTCGGAGGGGTTTTGAGCCCCCCCACCTCGGGCATGACCTATGTTGAACATGCGATTGGTCGAGCAACCTGCACCTGCGGGCAGCCGAGACGTCAATCAACTGGTCAGTTGGTTGCTGGATACACTGGAATTCGTGCGACGAACAGGGGACGAATGGACCGGTGAAGGGGTACATTCCCCCATCCATCGAATTTTCTGCGAACACATGCTTGCCAATCCAGGGCAAGGGTGGGATGCCCAAACATTGGGTGATGAGTTGGGTCTATCACCGACCGCAACCCAATACCAGCTCGGCAAACTCAACGAATGTGGACTCACTGCGGCTGTGAATCGAGATGGTTGGCGGGTACATCATCTTCGCAACGGATCACTCTCAAATGCGGTTGAGATTATGGCTGCAGAAGGGCGACTTGTGTTAGAACAACGTCTTCGCTCGCTTGAAGGATGGATGACTGAGAGCGAAGCGAGAATGTCAATCTCCTCTGAGAAGAATGACGATGCTCCGTTCCACATCCAGATTCGTGGAAGGGTACCACTCACTGAAGGTCAAGATGAAATGGATGCTTTCCTAGTAGACCTCGGCCTACTGGGTGATCGAGTGCGACGGCCGGCTGATGGAAGCGCACCGCTAGGACGCCTCATGTTCGAACATCTGCTGGCTGCCCATTCTCCACTCTCACTAGATGAGGCTCTAGAGCACTGGGGAACAACCAGACCACGTCTGACACGAACTTTGGACCGGTTCAGAGCGGCTGGTCTTGCAGAGCGTGTGCCACGGTTGGACCGATTACCAGTCACCTTGTGGTCTGCACTTCAGGCACAACATGGGCGGCGAGGTAGTGATTGGTTGATGAAAAAAGGTGGACTTTCTCGCATCGATGAGAAGGTTGCCAAGAAAGTAATCAAGGCTCTCAACAATGATTCATTCAATGTAGCGAAGTGTGAGAAAACATTCACCGATGTTTCTCCAAACGAACAAATGATTCTACTCAACATGCTAGGTGGAAAACTTCCAATCGGATGGCGCTTATGTGGTGCCAAGTCCAGCCAGGTTTGTGAGCGTGTGCTGGCAAAGTCTGATCGTACTTTCAGACGAATTAAGCGAGTTGCTGAAACGCTTGAAAAGGCACTTCAGTAGTTTCTTAATAATTAATTTAGTGAAATTACGTATAGCGTGCCGTCACCTAGAAAGTTCGTATAGAACAGATGGTCGCCACTGGGGTGGAATGCAATCGGTAGCGGTGCACTAAGATCTGATGCGAATACTGAGGTTTCGGAGGCCCAACCTTGTGGGGCGCTAGTATTCGCTGTGAAATCGATGCGGACGATTTCATGGCCCACGGGTTTGATGGCATTCCACGAGCCGTAAACGGTGGCATAGACGGTGTGATTGCCGCCAGGGAACGGGGAGTCCAGTGGACGGTATGCCAGATTGTTAAGGCTGGAGTGAGGCGTCCATGTAGCAATCGGCCCAATGGTTCCTTCCGGAACCGGGTGTTCGGGGTCATCGTCAGGCCAACCGTAATCCTCTCCAGCAATCAAGAGGTTTACCTCCTCAGGGGGATGATCACCTTCCCAATCGCGACCATTGTCGCTGAAAACGTAACCCATGTCGGGCACCCAGATACCATGGAACGAATTGCGCACACCACTTGCTAGGATGCCGTGCTCTCCCGTGCTCGAATCCACCCACAGCAGTGCAGCATTGCGTTCATCGACCTCATCGCAGATGTTGCAGGTTGAGCCTGCGTGCCAAATCACAGTACCATTGGGCATGATGTCGAGATTGTTAGTCTGATGATTGCCCGTAGGTACACCATCAATGACCGCCCAACGCGATGCCTGGTTCAAAGTTTGATCAAGGTTAGTCTGATTGATGCGGGTTAATTTGCCCCGCTCAGAGATGAGGATGTGGTCATCAAGGATGAGAATGTCATGGGGTTCGTGTAGGTTCGTAAGCAGTGTGAAACTACTGTCCGTCGGTGTCCAGTTCCAACCGTTTGAATCGATGTCGAAATTCAACAGTTTGATTGTGCCGCCATCACGATCGCAAACCAGTAGATCGTAATTGGAGACCCACTCAAGGCAGGCAGGGCCCCCAAGGCCGTTAGTCACTTCATCAATCACGAAACCCTCCTCAACTTCGGGATCATCCCAGCCAAGAAAGGGAGAAATCATCTGGACAATCAGAAGCAGTATGAAAATCAACGACAGTGTTCCTATACCCTTCAATCCGCGAAGCGTGCCACTCATCGACGCCATCCTCCAGCCTCGGAAGCGGTTGCTGCCGCTTCAATTGCTTCGGGCACATTCAACGTGTTGTGACGGCGCTGGGAGAATGCCTCCAAGGCGATATTCAAAGGTTCTCCAATCAAACGGAAATCCTTGATGGCATGAAGATGCGGGCGCAACTCACGACCACCGGGCAGACCCTTGGTGAATGAGATGGCATGTTGCTTCATGTTGCGAGCTGCATAGGGTCCACCAATCTCGTCGACTAATTCGACGTAGCGGTTCCAAGCCCAGTGTTTCTGGCCGGCATCACTCGCGTCACCCCAAGGGGCATCGAAATCTTCCCAACCCAATTCGGTCTTTATTCTCCCAAATATGCAAGGATCGCCAATGGCACCTCGACCAATCATCAATCCGGACGCCCCGGTCTCTTTCAAGCAACGGGCGGCGCTCTTTGCATCGACGATGTCGCCGTTAGCAATCACTGGAACGCCGTAGGGCTCTACAATCTTGACCACTTGACGAATCATGTCCCAATTGGCAACTCCACGATATTTCTGAGATAGTGTGCGGCCATGAACACAGATACGCAAGACACCGAGTTGAGCGCAACGCTCAGCAATCTCGAAAACGGTAATGGCATCTTGACTCGTCCCCAATCGCATCTTCACTGAGACCGGTACTTTGCTGGCTTCTATGCAGCGCTCAACCATCGATATGAGATTGTCCGGATCGGCCATCATCGCCGCACCAGCGCAAGTCTTGGTGACCTTTGGTGCTGGACAACCAAAATTGAGGTCGATGACATCGGCATTCTTCGATAGTAAGCGAGTTGTTTCGACCATTTCATCTTCAATTCCTCCAAAAATTTGGGGAATGAACGGGGCTTCTCTCGGATGGGTTTCAACTTTGGCCCACGATCTAGTATCTTGACGACTAAGGCCACTGGCCGCAGTAAATTCTGTCGAAGTGAAATCGGCACCAGCCTCTCGTGCCAACAATCGATATGCAACATCAGTGACGCCGGACATCGGTGCGAGAAACAATGGAACTTGTTCGGGCATAATTCCACCTCACTGAGTCGACTCAGAAAGTGGATTCCCAATCGGCGACGTCATGCATGGTAGCCCACGTGTCGTCATCCATAGTGCCGCGAGCCTTGAGAACTTCACGGGAAAGAAGCCAGTAAATCAAGGAGAGACTCTGGCGACCCTTGTTGTTCGCTGGCAAGCAGAGATCAACATTTCGAAGAGTGTTATTCGCATCACAGATGGCGACGACTGGCATGCCACTGCTGACCGCTTCAGAGAGTGACTGTTGATCCGCCTGTGGGTCGGTCACTACGATAAGTTCAGGCTCCATGTAAGTTCGAAGAAGGGGATTGGTCAACGTGCCTGGAATGAATCGTCCAACGATGTGCTTGGCGCCGATTGACTGAGCGAACATGCGAGCAGGGCGCTGACCATACTGTCGTGCGCTGACGACAAGAATGCGTTTTGGGTCGTATCGATTGAGGAATTGGGAAACAATGCGCATTCGAGAATCGGTATGTTCCAAATCAATCAAATGTAGACCTGAGCCATCTCCTTGTTCATCACTGAGGAAGGGTTTCATGTCCGCACTCTTCTGGAGTGCACCAATGTGAACCTTGTGAACCTCGTAGGTTTCATGAGGAACTAGCATTGAATCGGTCATGATGTTGCCTCAGCGGCCTCGCCACCCACCCCCTATTCATAACCGCTTCGCTCGCGCACGAGAGATTTTTCAACGCAGTCGCCCGAATAGAAGGCTATAGTGAATCGAAAGTGCAGTAGCGAGACTTGACGGAACAATGCTTAACTTTCGATGGATTCTCTCTCCCTCATGGGCGGGAAGAAATCGGTTGAAGCCGCCTTGAACCTTTCAGACCCAATATCTGAAGGAAAACAACGAAAGGACGGATATTGGGCGAATTTGAAGGGATTTGCTCTACCCGTTTCTGCATCCGATCTGGAACGTCACACCTACTGCCCTGTGTCGTGGCAATTGTCGAAAGCCGGTGTTGGAGGAGAAGGTGAAGCGATTAAGAAAGGCATGCTTGCACATGACCAAATTCACAATAAAATGCAGGATTACAAACGCTCTGAAGAACACGCATCACGTGAGTTGCTAATTTGGTCATGGTGGATTACAGTATTATGCGCACTTTCGGCTGATTCTGCGGCCTTCTTCTTCGTAGGGGAAGGTGCAATTCCTGAGGAATTCATTCAGAACATGGGGCGTTATCTCATCATGTTGGCTGCTGTTTGGCTGGTGTTGGCAATTATTCTCATCTCGTTGCCCTGGCGACGATGGTTGGGGTGGCCATTTGGATTGGCCCAACCTCCAATCATCGGCAGTAGTGGATTGCGAAGTGAAGAAATGGTGTCACCATTTGAACTCGAATATAACACTGAAAATGATAGTGACTTTGGCAAAGGAGGTGTCACAGAAGCTCGATTGTTGTTGGCATCAATTGCCGTTGCATTACACGGTTTGGCGATTTACTGGGCACAAAACAGAACCATTCTGACATTCGCCCTCATCGTGGCTACATTAGCATGGTTGCTGTTCACAGCATGGCAATTACACAAAGTACTCACATCGGAAAGAGAAGCTGGTGACGCAAGAAAAGATACTGGATTGGCAAAGAATGACATCTTGGCCTACAGTGATGATGAGGGAAAAAGTGCTGCATTGCTCGTCGATGAAAAAATTGGGGTACGGGGTAGACCTGATCAAATCGTGAAGATTGACAATCAATACATCCCGGTCGAACAGAAGACTGGTAAGATTCCTAACGAACCTCATGATAGTCATCGAATGCAATTACTGGCCTACCTTCATCTGGTGAGCAATACGACTGAAACTATGCCCGAATATGGAATTCTACGCTATGGGGGCGAGGCTTTGTTCACGGTTCCATGGAATGATTCAGCAAAGGCTGATTTAACGAATTCAATACAAGAAATACAACGCCTTATGGTTGAGGGTGGGGCACAGCGTAACCACGAAAGAATAGGCAAATGTCGCAATTGTTCACGACGAAAGATGTGTCCGCAAAGTTTGGTCTAATCACTCAAAATCGACCGTGGGTGTACATTCCTCCGGGCTTTCTGGGAAAGCTAGACAGGGACGTATTACGGTGACACGAAGCACCCAGGAATCTTGGAAATCTAGCAGACCAAGGCCAGTGTCCGTGCCCATACCACGACCATCTACAGTCAAGCGCCACAGACCACTGTCGCAGGAATCCAAATTACAATTCAATTCTGTCCGTGTCTGCGGATAGGAGCCATTGTCGGCCATCACTTCGTAAATCGGATCGGACGTATCACAATTAGCGCCACTGTCATCACACCACAATAATTCAACATGGACATAACGCTGATCGGACTCACCGGCATAATAATTTACAGATGTTTGGAAATTGATGATGATTTCCTGAACTGTGTGATCAATCGAAATCTGTTCGGTCCTAGTTTTCTGAACTTGGGTGGGAATAACTTCAGTACCATCGATAACGAATGTGTGTGAAAGGTCGAAAGGTGTACTCAATTCACGGACCTCCGGAAATCCCCGGGCACTTTCCATCATTTCGCGTCCAATCACCAAAGAAAGACACCCTGGCATTGCCATCGATACGAAAAGTAGCGCCATGACTGCGCTCATCGTTTTTTGACTGCGCAAAACGGACATCGTCCTCTCCCCTACCACTTGGGTGTAGGGGGAGGCATTTCTGTCTGACGGCCTCGGAACTCGTCACTCTTCCTTCTTGCGACGGCGAATGCCACGCCGCTTTGAACCAGAATCTTCCTCGGTTGATTCCGATTCAGACTCAACCTTGGTGACTGGTTCTGGTTCATCGGAGATGGTGAAATCACTGCTTGAAGAACGGACTTCATTCCCTACCACGGTATTGTCAATCATTGCATCGACATTGACCTGTTGTCCAGGTAGGACGCCATCTTCGCCAGTCAATTCAAAGATCTCTTCGCGATAACTGGCATCTGAGGCGGTTAATTCAACATCAGCATCGGACAAGTGACGGCGTGATTCAACATCGCCAAGGAAAGAATCTAGATCGTGCTTTGGCATTTCTTCCATGGCTTCACCCAGTTCAGTGGATGTCACGGTGTTCTCGGCTTCGACGTCTAAGGTGGCGTCCACTTCCGTACTGAGAAGTGCTACCTCTTGGGTATCGAAATACTTCTCTGCTTCTGTGATATTCTCATCCCATTCGCCTTCCCATTGCTCCTCTTTGAAACCGAGAGAACCTACATGCTTGTCGAAGCCTTCGTGGCCTCGGACAATTTCGTTTTCATCATCTTCTTCAATCTCAGGCTCAATTTCGGCTACTGCAGGGAGTGGTTTGAATTTGCGTTCACGACGCGAGTAATGGGTACTGATATCTTGCTCTGAACCACAATATGGGCAATGGTCGAGCATCGAAGGGATTGTGGAATTGCATTCTAGACAATCGTGGAATTTTGTTCGTCCAACTCGAAGGTCGAAATCACAATGTGGACAAATGTCTTCATCGCCTTCAATATCACCATCACAAGCAGGACAGAGATCGTATGTTTCACGTTCTGCATCGGCCAACCCACGGCGAGTGAAAATAACGGCACCAATCAAAGTAATCAAAGCTACAAAGCCGGCAACTGCGAAGAGAACTATCGACTTGGAGTCATCCTCTCCTTCAATATCTACCCCTCCTTCACGCTCGACATCCCATACCTTAGCATGAGGCGTCACGCTGGTTCCACGTGGTGTAATAGAAAGTTCAATTTCTCCTGGTAAACCTACATCAATCTCACAACGGATGGTCTGTTGACCACCGTTATCAAACACTAGTGAGGATGTAGTATCCAGAGTCGTTCCGGTTGAACGGTCGACACAATCGAAGGTTTCCTCGCCTGCACCAACATCAGCTATGACATCAATCGAGTAAACATATGTGTACCCTGCGTAGAGTGGTGGACCTGCAGACCAACCTTCTGTGTTGAGGAGGAATCGTAATTGGAGGTCCGAAATGAGACTTACCGAACTAGTCGCGACATTATCAGTTTCCAATCGATCGTAAGAGCCAGGAGTCTTGGTCCAACTTGCCTCAAAGGTAATGTCACGGGTTACTCCTTCTGCGATTGCGTCGAAGGTTACACTAATCTGGCCTTGATTGCCAGTATTGGATGCTGGAATGATGAGGCCGGATTTTGTTTCGATTATTTCACCATCAAAAGTCGCGGTCAAGTCTCCGGTTGCAGTGACCATACCTACATTCTGTAATGTCACTGTGAATGTGACCATGTTCCCCGGTGTGGTCGTCGGTGTCTGCGGTGAGGCTCCTGTCACGACAACATTGGGTTCCTGATAGATGGTGAGAACGGCTGATTCCAAATTATTGAAAGGATTTGACTGTGCAACGCTTGAAGAAGAATCAATTTCCAAATCGAGGTGGATATCGCCCGGTGTAGGGTCTGTCAAATCACCGGTAGTGATGGTGACGGAATACTCAGCAAAAGCGTCGGCATCAGTGAATGATAAATTGACAATTTCCAAAGTGATTCCATTTTGGATTCGAATATCAAGTGGAGCGATTGTCGTGCCGGTACCACCATCTCTAGCTATGGTTCCACTCACAGTCCAAGGGCCTGACAAACCGGCATCCGCAACAACAGTTGGACCGTCGGCATGTCGGTAATCAGGCAGTGTATCGATAATCATAGAACGAGATTCAGAATTATCAGCAGTGGTTGATTCAACGATGTTATCGCCGCTGTCGGCATTGACAACACCAATGACATTGTATGTACCCGCAACCGGCGCTGTCGCCGTCTGGTTCATCCACAAACTGTCACCTGCTTGAAGAGAAGATACAGAGAGAAGATTGGCACTGCCTGCAACCGTCAGGTCAAGATGGCTGGCTGGAGCATCCGCATGTCCAGAATTTTCTACTTGAATTTGAATTTGAATTGAATCACCCTCGTATGCTCCTGATGCGGGAGATAACTCAAAATGGGCAAATCGAAGATTCGCCAGACCTTCAACATCGAAATCATGAGAGATGATTTTTGGATCATCGTTGTGATTGACACGGATGACCAATGTCTGTTCACCATCACCCCATGCCAAATTCGTCCAAACAAAGTTGACATCTTCAAACGAACTGGCATCGATATCGACAGTATGCCATGCTGCTGGATTTCCCGTTTGGTAACTATTCTTGTGGAACTCGACAACGACATCTTCGGCGATGATATTCGCGATATTCTGTAGTGAAAGTGTGAATGTGACGTCCCCTCCTTCAACGGCAGTTGAAGGGCTCATCGAAAGACCCTCAGTGCTGAAAGCGACCTCGCCGGACAATTCAGCACTAACTGAAGTGGAGATTGCCAATAACGGCGCAACGAAGAGGAGAGCGCACAGGATATGTGCCAGCGGGGGACGCACCATGAGTTTAGGAGAACAGCCAAGGCACTTCAAACCTGCTTCCGAAATCGCCCGATAACCCCATGCAAGGGACGGTGTTACGGGCCCCATTGGAAAGCCTTGAAGGGCGGTGCATATTGTGGGAGGATTGGTGCCGATGCTTTCTCACCGTGTCTTTGTCTCCACTTTCGTGGTGATTATGCTGTGTGCAGTTCCTCATGGAGCATTGATGACAGTCGATGCATCGACAGGTCGAAGCGATGATTTGGACTTCAGTGGAGGACCCAATATCAATCAGGTTGTCTCTGGAACATACACTATTCTAATGACCAATGTTGTCGACATGGATTACATTAATGTCGAGGTTTCAAATGGGTCTACATGGTCCACAATCGCTAATGTGACCGATGCACCTTGGTTATCCGCTTGGGACACCAGTTCACACAGTGATGGCGATTATCAATTGAGGATTGAAGGGACCTTTACCAATTCAACCACAACGGGCTGGGTGGTGAGTCCGACCTTCACCATCGACAACACAGCACCCACCAGTCTCTCATTGAGTACAACTGGAGCTGTGATTGGAGACGGTTCTTCGACAATCAGCCGAGCATGGTTCACCACAGCGGAAACTGGAACCATGAATTTCGATTGGAATGGCTCGGATTCTCACCTCTCACATGCGACGCTCACAAATGTTCCAGGTTCAGGAAATCCCCCTCAAGATGGGCCGGGTGCACTTCTCAACTCTTGGACATGGTCCCCCGGTGACTTGTCAGAGGGGACATGGAATCCCGTTCTATCAGTGTTTGATGAAGGTGGAAATTCAGCACAGACATCCATTCACATTGGAATCGATCGCAGTGGGCCGGAGGTCGGAACACCATCGCTTTCAGTGACACCAGGAAGTTGGAATGATGCAACAACCCTAATTTTCAACGGTTTATCCAGTGGAGCAACCGACAACGACGGATCAGGGATTGCTACTTACCACGTGCGCGATAGCACCGATGAATGGACTGATATCGGGTCTGCAGGTTCTGGTTCGATGAGTTTGGACGAAGGTGTGCGAACAATTCAATTTCGTGCCGTGGATAGAGTCGGCAACATCGGGACCTCACTCGATGTGACAATGATGATTGATCGTTCAGCACCTGTAGCAGGGGGATGGATTCTTCCAGAACTCACAGATTCCCTGAGTGGCCAAGTAGCGGTTAGCATCGATGCAACCGATGCGAATTCTGGAATTAACGTCGCCTCATGTAGCATCGAATACGGATTCGATTCCAATGGAGCAGGATCAACACCTGACATTTCTTCTGATTGGCTCAGTGTAGGTTCAGGAACCTCAAACTCACTCTCCGCTGCAATTGATTGGACTACTCGAGCC
>JAPYUB010000058.1 GCA_029942125.1 Candidatus Thalassarchaeaceae archaeon
CGCTACGGGTCAGACTCTGATTCCCTGGCCTTCTGGAGGCAGCCGTTCCCCAATGGACCACACTGTACTAGTTGGTGACGGTTCAGGTACCTACACCATTCTCCGCCCCAATACGCTTGGGCATGGGTGGATAAATTCTTGGGATCAGATGGCCCTTGCATCTGGCCCATCTGTGACTGATATGTCTGATGTGGTGGAACTGAACGGCATTCTCTATATCTCAGGTTATCATGAACTCGAAGGAGATTCCATTGAGCGATTCAACATCGCGCAATCTCGTTGGCAAAGCGCCCTCAACCTTCCAGTAACGACCACGGGCATTCTGTGCCTTGCAACCGACGGTACCGACCTCTACGTTGGAACAGAGGATGCTGGGGTTCTACAGATGTCTGTGGCCACTACAACTGGGTCAGGTGGTTTGATTCAGTCATGGGACACTTCGGCAGGTCTTTCGGCCAATGAGGTCATTGACATTGAGCACGATGTATTCACGGGCCAAATGATTGCTATCCATCCATTCTCTGGCATGTCCGTCATCGATACGAATTCAACCACAGTCAACGAAACATGGACGACTAACAGTGGTGGCCTTGAAACCAATCAGATGAATTCCCTCGCCGTACGCGGGGGCATTGCTTACTTGGGCACGGTCAATCGAGGTGTGGAGCGAATTGACATCGCTAACTCCACTCGCTTGACACCTTGGACTTCAACTGGATTGGATGATATTGAATCGATGCCAATCGCCATCGATGGAAACACCCTCTATCTGGGTTTGTATGGATTCGGCGTCATCGTCTACAACGTGAGTTCGGGTGAACAGATCGATGTCTGGCAGCGAACAGGTGGAAACGGTGGACCCAACAACAATCAGATTCCATCCAACAATGTCCTCTCTTTGGCAGTTCTTAGCCCCGGCACCGTTCTCGTGGGAACGGACAACGGTGGCGCGCGACACACATCGAGTAGCTGGACCAACATGGGCAGTTCCGGCAATGAGTTCGCGGACGAGTTCTATGACTGGGACTTTGACAATCAGTACATCTACGCGGCCACAGAGACCGGCGCCTGCCAATGGTCCCGCTCGAATCTTGGATTCCAGAAGTGCTGGGACGACAACCCCGATGGACTCCCTGCTCAATTTGTATACGCAGTTGAACTCATTGAACCTAACAGACTCTGGGTCGGTCATTATGAAGGCGCAGGAGTAATTGATGTCGCTAACGATACTGTGATTAAGACATGGACGGCCGGCGTTGAATCAAACAATGCCAAGACCGTTGTGATTGGTGATATCGCATACATTGGATATGATGGCGTCGGTATTCTTCGTTACGACCTCATCACTGATGAATGGCTTTCTCCATGGGATGCAGCAACTTCCAGTCTCCTTGAGAGCAATGGAGTTACAGCCATGATCCAAGATGTCAATCCAGATCGAATCTGGGTCGGAGGTGATATGGGTCTCAACCTCATCGATGTTATCAACGCCACACTAGAGGAAGATTGGGATCTCGGTCAAAACCGAGGCGGAATCACACTATCCAATCAGGAACCTGCTGAATTGGTCATCGTCGGCGACACACTGTACTACATGCAGGTTCGATTTGGACAAAATGGCTTTACTACTAATGACAATGTCTACCGGTACAACGTGGTCAATCTGACACAGCGTGATACACTGGATGTTGGTGCATCTGAAGGATACGCGGCTCTGGTCCATGGAATGAGCGCAGTAGGAGACGTAATCCATTTCGGCATCTCACAATCACAACAGTGGTGGGAAAGTGGACACATGGTTCGATGGAACCATTCCAGTGACAGTTGGATGGATTCCTTTGAGGGCAGTGGGCAAGTCGAGCGAGTCAACGCACAGTTTGCCGGAGATTGCGATCCAACGCCAACCAATTGCCATCTCTATGCCGCCTATGGCGACACCCCCCTTCACCAGATCGACATGAGTGGAAACCTAGTACGTTCATGGGATACTACAGTCATAGAGGGTCCAATTCGTGGTATTGTCTCATGGGATGGCGCAGTTCTATTTGGAACTGAAGAAGGAATTTCCCGCTACAATTACACCAACAATTCTTGGTTGTCAGATTGGACACCAAACAATGGTCTACCTAACAATGTAGAGGAAGCGGTCTATGCGATGAAGGTCATCGGTGATGATCTCTGGGTATCGACGATGGGGACCGGTGGATGGAATCGAAATTCCAAGATTATCCAACTCAACGGCACATCAGGACAGTGGACTGTACATGATGCTGGCAGTGGTCAAATTCCAGAAGGATACGGCGCTGATTTTGGTGTCTGTGACAACATCGTTCACATTGCCATGAATCGTTGGGCACAATGGGGTTCACAAGGCGGTGTTGCGCGATTTGATTTGAATTCAGGAACTTGGCTGTCCGATTGGAATCAAGGAGGCCAGGGTGGATTGCCACACGACAATCCTGTGGCTATCGCGTGTGATGAAGCATACGACGTCGTCTACATCGGATTCGAGGAGGACGACGGTTCAATCGCACGATACGATTACGTCAATCTCCACTTTTTGGCCGAAATAGATGAGGATGACAACACCGTCAGTGAATCCATATTCCCCGGTGCGATGGTCCATTTCGGTGGCGGCCTTCTGGTGGGTCATTACAACAATGGAGGCATCACGTACGTTGGCACAACTGGTCAGATCATTACTAGCATCAGTCCATTCTCACTGGGCTCTGAGGCCACAAGTATCGCACATGTACCCGGTGGTCAAGTGTATGAGTTCGCCATCGGACGTGCGGGTGGTTCCAGCGGATACAACCGCGTTGACAATCTCGATGCCAATGGCCTCTCCCCCGGTGCATGGGACAGTCTTGCCACACTTTCAACCGGACGTCTTGCTGAGTTCACTGGTAACGCGACACACATCTGGGCCGTACCGATTGATGACTACTCCTCGACATATGGTTCAGCCATTCTTGAAGGTGTTTACCAAACCAACGGTAGCATTGAATGGACTCGTGCATGGAATCTGAATTCATTGTTGGTCAACGAGATTACACTGGATGGTGACACTCTCTGGATAACGACCTCTGGTTGGGGATTGCATCAAATCAATTTGACGACAGGTGTTTACACATTCACTGGATTCCCATTGCATGGTCAGATGGACGGTATGGCTTGGTATGGCAACGAACTCGTCGTTGGGCTCATGGGCACACCTTCTACTGCTACGGGTGTGCAGAGATTTGACACATCCACTGGACAATGGGGGGCAGGTCGAATATCAGCAGGACTGCCCAGTAATTTTGTTCGAGACTTTGAGAAGATTGGTGACCTCGTATACATCGCAACCCTCGCGGGCATAGGCGTGTGGAATCTATCCGCCGATGATTGGGAGGATCCGATGACAACCGCCGATGGCCTTCCAACACCATTCATTAATCACCTAGATTCTGATTCTGGGGTACTCATCATTGGCACACCTTCGGGCATCCTAACTTATGATCCAATGTCAGATAGTTTGTCAACACTAATTGGCCGAGGTCAAGGATTGGTTGGAGATTCAGTTGCAGGCATTGCATCTACGTATTCTTCTTCAGGTGCACTTACGATGTTTATCAGTCATGATGGTGCTGGCCCAACTCGTCCAGGGTTCAGTGAAGTTTCCGTAACAGCTTCGACCATCCTGACCCCTAGTGGAATGAGCACTAGTTTGACTTTCGCCGTATTGGACACCACACTAATCGATGTACTTCCAAGTAATGTTATCACGGCTCTTGCGGATGACTGGTGGGGCGTACACATTGCGACTGATGCAGGCCCGATGATGCACTGGAATGGGGCTACAGGAGAAATGGAACAGGGCGCTGCCCGTTCCTCCTTCGCCGCCTGGCCAATACATCAGATGTCCAGTGACGGCCATAATATTCTCGCAATCTCCAATTTCGGTGTTGACCGAATCAGCCCATCGAGCCCGATGCACCCTGCGACTCGATTGACCACATATGGCAATCTCGTCAGTTCGGTTATCACTCAGAGTGGTGTCTTTGTCGTTGGCGCGGATGGTCTACACATTTGGAGTCAAGCACCGGCTTTTGTCGAGAAGGATAGAGATTCCATTCTAAGAGCTGAACCACTGATGATTAACTTCGCAGGCACTGCTTTCGATGTTACAGCGGAGGCTCGCCCTGGCAATGAAATTGTTCTGGTGAATGCAGACAACCCCGTCACACTCCCTTCGTTTGGTACAGCCGGCCCAGCCAACATTCCGATGACTCAGGATATGTTGACGATTTCCAGTCCAGTCGCTGGTGCTGCAACTTGGGTCTCTAGCACGCGCTTGAACTACTCGGGCACATGGGATCTCGCTGAACTCGATGTCAATTTGCAGAACATCGTTCAGACATCGATTGAGAACAGCGCCCTGACGGTCAATGGTCGCAGCCTACACATCCAACTACAAAGCCCGAGCAATGGTTCCATTCAGGTTCGTGTGACATATGATTGGGTTCGTAGTGAATCGCCATCTGAGATGATTGATTTATTCGATCGACCCAATGACGGCGGTGCCATTCTCACCGCACAGTGGACAGTGACTCAGGATCACACATTTGCAGCCTACAGAATTTATCTTCGCTCAGGCAGTAACTGGACCACACCCCCTACTTCCGCAGACCTACTCGGCTCAACTTGGGACGCCCGTCTTCCCGATTGGACTCGGGTCACAACAGAACTCAATTCACACAATGGGCAACCCTTGGTCGATGGCACACCCTATTGGGCTGTAATCGTCATTGAGTATCCTGATGGTAGCATCGGTGAACCTAGTGCACCGATGGGTCCAGCGACACCAACCGATGAGGTTCCAGCCCCACCAGTATGGGCCGATGGTGGACCTGTTCCATACGAAGAGGGCGGCCAAGATGGAGATCTATTCATTGAATGGGCACCATGCACAGAATTGGACGCTGATGTAACCCGATTCTGGCCATCACACCAGCCAATCAATGGCAACCCGATAGGTCTGCCACGCAGTATCGATCTTGCTCATGAAGCTGGAAATAACACAACAATCAATCCACCAGGTGGTGCAGGCCATCCTTTCTGGATTGCTTTTACTTGTGTTGATGAAAGTGGGCAACACGACCCTGAGAACGCCACCATCATTGGACCCATTGTGCCGACGGGCGGCATCGATGATGGAACTGCTCCACTGCCGATTGAAGACATCGCTGCGTGGGACACACCGGATGACGAAGGTGGCCGAATCAATGTTAGTTGGACAGCTAATCTGGAAGATGATTGTTCATGGTACACTATCTTTGCAACACCAGTCGTATCGGATACACCGCCCGATTGGGCTGACGATGCCGACATCGCCCGAATCGTTGTGCCTTGTTCATTCAGAAATTCAGATAACACCACAATGGAGGTTATTATCGACGAAATTGGAGGTGCCTACCTCATTGATTTGATGCCCTATTGGATTACCGTGGTCGCCTCAGACAATTGGGGCAACGTCGATCATTGGAATGTCACTTGGGTTCAAGCGTTCAGCATACAGAATACCGTGGGCGTAGACCCCCCCCCACGCGTCGAGAATTTGCAGGCGTGGGACCATCCTGATGATGATGGAACGGCAATTGATGTCCAATGGTCCCCATCTCCGGTGGATGACTTCGCCTTCTATGTCGTATGGGCTAGCGAACATTCGGTTGAGAACGTCGCCATCAAATGGATGGAATGTGAAGCGAACCCATCAGATTGTGGTCTTTTGGTTATTCATCAACAGCGCCAGTCATGGAATGGTCCAATGAATATTATTCTCGAAAAGGCCTCCTATGGAGGCAATTCACTCAGTGAAGCAACCGCTTCAAACATCGTCCCTAACAAACCAATCTGGGTCACAGTAACCATTCACGACATCAAAGGCAATGCTTTCCTGACCAACCTTGGAGAACATATGACCCTCGTGACACCAATCGACAATTCAGGGGATATCATTGCACCGGATCGACTGTCTAAACCAGATGTTGAAGACAGACCGGATGACAACGGAAATGGCCTTTTGGTTACTTTCTCGACCAGCGATGCTAGTGATCTTGACCACTACGATATCTATGCAGATACCATTCCATTCACAGACGTCAACACAAGAGAACCTGCGATGACCGTTAATCGCGATGGTGACGCCGAATTCTCTTGGCAGGATGACTTTGGCCCGGGCGGTGGCCGTCAAGCTACGGATATGATTTCGGTTGAACTTACATCACTATCCACCGACATGGGCATTGACCCAGGTGTGATGATATGGGTCGCTGTCGTTCCAGTGGACTCATCGGACAATGCTTGGTTGACAGATCTCAATGTTGGTCAAGCATCTGCAGTGGATGACAGTCTGCTTGACCCCGGACTCCATCTTCCAGAGATTACTGGTGTCCAAGGTTCGTGGAATGAGGAAGGATCCGGTATTGTCGTTACATGGGACGAGTCTTCAGATGCACAGGTACGTGGTTACATCGTTCACTTGAGTTCAGAAATCTACGAGGATGTCCGATATGCAGAACACCAACTCGATATGGTTCAAGGGTCACGTTTGACCATTAAAGCAAGCGACTTTGATTCTGGACTTGATATCAATGCCACCTGGTATGTCTCTGTAGTCGCTACTGATGGCGAAGTTAACCGCTTTGGCGTAACACCCGTGACCGTCGATGAATGGGATTCTAACAATCCCAACGCAGGAGTTGAAATTGATGAAGAGGGCTCTGGTGAATGGTGGAATGAACTCAACCCAATGCAAGTGGCCTTGATGGCCGTGCTCACACTCATGATCGTCCTTTTATCGATGATTATCCTAGGTCGTCTACGAAAGGCTCGTTATGATCCGATGGAACATGCAACACCCAACTGGGAATTGCAGTCCGAGGACTGGGGTAGCGAAAATTACGAGACAACAATGGAACCTCAAGTCGACTTAGAAGATACCTTGATTTCAGCTGCGACCACGATTCGAGAGACCAACCCCCCACCATCCCGTGCAACTTCGCCTCCCGTTTCAGTCGATGATTTGGAATCTCTTGCCGGTGACCTTCTCGATGAGACCAAGAAAGAGGATCCAATGGATTTCTCCTTCCTCGACGATTTGCTGTGAGCGGTAGGCGTGCTTTGAAGCACTGTAGAACATTCGGGTAACCGAGCCTCATGGATGACAATGCCCCCGTTGGAGCATCGGTGTTCACCACCTTGCGTTGGGATGGGGGTCGTGTTGCTTGGCTTGAAGAACACCTGAACCGCCTTCGTACACATGCGAAGAGATTGGGAATCGACTGGCCCGAAGATTTCAACGAACGCCTTACATCCATCTCTCCGATTGGTGAGGGCAATTTATGCCAAGTAAAACTGACTCGTGCAGGTCAAATCGAATTGACTCTACGCCAAACTCACTATTCCCCCTCACCACTGTGTGCGATTTCCCATGCAGCTCCACGTTTCACTCGGAAAGCTCAAGGAACCAAGCATGCCGCTTGGTCTCCGTATACTGATTCGCGTACTGCTGCAGAGAATGCTGGGGCGGACATCGCATTATTGGTTCATGATGATGCGGTTGTCGATGGCGACCGTTGCACCCCAATCATCCTAGATTCAGATGGGGTTGCGTATGCTCCTTCTCTTGAAGGCGGCGGCATTGATTCAATCACACTCAGTATACTGGGGCCCGCCATCGAGGCCGCCGGCATCCCATTCCGTTATGCTCGGTTGACGGAGACATTGCTAGGGCGGGCGAGTGAATTGATAGTCGTGGGCACGGGCATTGGCGTTGCTTGGCTCGACGAAATTGATGGTCATAATGTCGGAATTGATAGCCCCGGACCACTCTATGAAACCTGTTACGCCGCTTTTGCAACAGCGCTTGAAACCGCTTGGTCAACTATGGGATGATTTTGATGAAGGCACTTTGTGAAGTTGAGGAACGTGACGCCCTCATTCTCGATCTATTGGCACAACTCCGTCAAGATGGTATGTTTGGTGGCATCCATGGCGCTCCCGATGAGTTGCTTCTTCATTCAGGTGGCCCACAAAGCGACCTCTCTCAACGCAGTTTGCTGATGGGTCCTGCTACACGCCGATACCTCGTTCGACAACCGCTCCTTGAATCACATTTTGCAATGGGTTCACCCCTGTGTGGTGAAATTGATATTCAATCCAACCCTGCCCCAATGCAGATCCATGTTGAAGATTGGGATGATGGTTGGATTCATCGTGAGATAATCTCCGGCACCGACCTCGCTGATGGTTTGCGTCAATTGTCACCTCATCTTCCACTCGCTCAAGGTGATGGATTCCAAGCGGGGGGCCTTGCTGGATTGCTTACCTACGATATGGTACAACATACTGAACCGTTGAGATTCCAACATCCTCCAGATGAGAAATCCATCCTGATGATTTTGTATCATTCAAATCGTTGGATTGTCCACGACCGCACCGAATCGACGATTGAGATTCTTTCATCTATTGAGGACGATGATTGGGTATCTGAAATTGAACATATCCTGAATGAAGGCGTTCCATCACTCAATTCTCCCGCGCCCCCTCGCGCGCGAGACCCCTCGACAGAAACCGATGCTGTTCACGCCCAGAAAGTACGCCGAACACAGGATGCAATCCGTGAAGGCGTTCTTTACCAACTCAACTATGGTCGCACATGGTCGGCAGAAATCGACTCACCTTGGGACGTTTTCAAACGCCTTGAACGGGACAACCCCGCACCTCTTTCAGCTTGGTTACATTCACCAGATTTGGACATTGCAATTGCCAGCAGCAGTCCAGAACTATTGCTCAAACAGGAAGGACAGATTATTTCCACGCGGCCTATCAAAGGCACACGCCCACGTGGGGATGATTCCGAACATGATGCCAATCTTCGTGGTGAACTGGTCGGCAGTCGAAAAGAAATTGCTGAACATCTCATGCTTGTAGACTTGGAACGTAACGACCTCGGCCGAATATGTATCCCAGGTAGCGTCCGATGGAAGCGTTGGCGAATCGAATCATATCCCCATGTTCAGCACATGGTCAGTGAGATTGAAGGCACACTCTGCGAAGGCATGGATGGCTTTGATGCCTTGCAATCTATTTTCCCTGGAGGGAGTATCACCGGTTGTCCCAAGACCGCCACCATTGCTGCAATCGATGAGTTGGAGGGTGCCCCTCGCCATGCGTGGACCGGTTCAATTGGCCATATCGATCCTCGAACAGGGAAGGCACAATGGAACATTTTGATTCGAACACTTGAAGCCCATTTTGATGGAGATAATTGGCAAGCTACCGTTCAAGCCGGAGGTGGCTTGGTTATTGGCTCGGATCCTTGGAGAGAAGTCGAAGAAGCGAAGTGGAAGGCACAGGCGCTATGTAGAGCTGCATGGGGGCACTCGCCTGCTGGAGATACGATTCACTCCCCAAAAGGCTCGTCATCCATGAGTATTCACCCCATTCCACCGATTACCCCCTCTGTCCAACATCTGATTGAGAGTCGCGATGGTGGGCTGATATCTTCGCCACCGCCTATCTCACCAACGCCAATTGTATGGTATCCTGATCTTTCATTGGAGTTCACAGAGGGATCCCGTGTTTTATTCGTCGACAACCTCGATTCATTTTCTTGGAACATCGTTCACGCATTTGCAACGATGGATGCTGAAGTTGTCATCGTCCCAGGTCGTTTAGAGGCCAGCGATGTAACTACTCTATTGCAGTCGTTGAAACCCACACACATCGTTCTAGGCCCCGGCCCAGGCCGTCCCGAGCAATCGAATCTTACAATGGCATTTGCAAATGCAGCATTGGACGGCACCACCCCACCATTGTTGGGCATCTGTCTTGGGCATCAAGCGATTGGATTGGCTGCCGGTTGGACTCTGGGTCCAAGTGAATACGGAGCAGTACACGGTGTGCCTGATGGGATTCTCCACGGTAATCAACATCAATTGATGACGCGTTATCACAGCCTTGCTCTCACACCGACCAACAATCGCCTGACTGTAACCTCAACAGATGCCGCTACGAATCGCTTGGTCATGGCTTTGGCTCATCCCAAAAGACCCGTTTACGGCGTGCAGTATCACCCAGAATCTGCCGGTTCGGTGAACGGTTTGCAGGTCTTTGCTGATTTCCTTGCTCAGTAGACCGACGAAGCGTTCAAGAAATGCCCCCCGCTCGAGGGTTCAATGGCAACGTGTCGTCTCTGTAAAGGACAGTATCCTGTGGACCAGTTCATCGATGGTAACGGGCCCCGACACCTCGTCTGTGTTCGCTGTGCGGTTGAGGAAGGGTACCTGCCAGCAGAAGAGGTCCCCAATCTCTACGATGAGCGAACATCAATGGCGAGAATGTCCTTGTTTGCCCGCCGCTATGGCCCCGTCTTCTGGTTGATTGGCGGATGGCTCATTTGGACTCTTTTCTTCCAAGACATCGAATTGTGGGGCAATCTAATCCTTGTCACCCTGTTATTGTCGACCCTTGTGGTACCTGTCCTCTTCTTTCTTCGATCCGCCAAGTTCCAAGCTCAACTTCGTCAATTGACCCCCTAATAGTCACATTTACAGTGCGGGGTACATTGAGGCAATCAGTCATATTCTTGATATAGGGCTACAACAAGCGGTAGGTTAGAGGGAACACCGGGTTCCCTAGAACGAACCGTGACAGAATTGGCTGCAATTGGAGACATAAACAAGGTACTGCAAGGAAATATGGAAGACGGGCTAGACCCGTTGAAGCGTGAAACCGCACCATATTTCTGGTCAGATATACGAGATAAGTCCCAGCGCAAGCATTCGAAGCCACAGATCCTCCCAGAGAACACGTCAGAAAAGCTGACTAATCCTGGAAAGAGAGAACAGTGGGTTCTCTGAAATGGTTTACAAAAAAAAAAGGAAGTGAAATGAAAATGAACAACCAAAAAAACCTAAGCATGCTAGTAGCATTGTTCTTCGTCCTGATGACGGCTTCGTCCGTTGTCAGTGGTGACGGCACTGACCCTCTTGACCCGTCTGATGGCGGCGCCGATTGGGATGGTGACGGTCTCACCAATGCAGAGGAGCAATCGCACGGAACGGATATGACCAAGGCAGACAGCGATGGCGATGGCCTACCTGATGGATGGGAAGTCTCACATGGACTTGACCCAAACAACGGTGGCGACGCTAACAGTGATGCCGACAATGACGGTTTGACTGCAGCCCAAGAATACGCGCAGGGTACCAACCCTAACAGCGCGGATACAGACGGCGACGGTCGACCTGATGGTAGTGACCCCTTCCCTAACGACCCTAACGACGGCGAGTACTCTGACTCGGACGGCGACGGCATCCCCGACGCCTATGATCCAGATTACGAAAATGCTGAGACAGGCTCCGGAAACGGCGGCACCGAAGGTGGCGGCGAATCTGAAGACCAAGGTCAAGGCGAAGGCCAAGGACAGGGACAAGGACAAGGACAAGGTCAAGGCCAAGGTCAAGGACAAGGTCAAGG
>JAPYUB010000059.1 GCA_029942125.1 Candidatus Thalassarchaeaceae archaeon
TACCCATGCGATTATGGCGACCATGTTGCCCAAGATTTAGGCGTCTCACGAACATGCATAGCAACGAGTCGTAGTTGATTCCCAAATGCAGTCTTGATGTGGGGCTCGACCTGCTCAAAGGCCCACTTTGCAAGATTCTCGGCCGTGGGGATGAAGTCAACCACAACGGTTCGATGTTGAGGCCCCATCATCGCCAGTGCAGTACGCGCATCATTATCTCCTGAATAGACGACGAATGCATGATCCACGATATCGTGTACATGCACCTTTAGAATAGCCGAGACATCACTGAAATCCATCACCATGCCTTCTTCAGACACACCTTCGATACCAACAACATCTCCTTCGATTTCGGCTTCCCATCGGTAACGATGACCGTGCAGATGGCAGCACTTGCTTTTGTGATTGGGAACTCTGTGTCCAGTATCAGTCTCTATCCAGCGGCGTATTAGTGTCGTCATGTTCTCATCTCCTTTTCTACTCTAAGCGCATTGGCAAGCACATTTTCCCATGATTCAACATAGGTCACAGGATCCTTGCGGCCAATCGAATGAAAGGCCAAAATTCTCTCAACATCCGCCCCACTTCGTCCCGATGAACGGCCTTGCGAATCGGGGTTGTAAGATGTGTTCGTGTTGGCGAATACAGTATCGAAATTGAGATTCAGATGGGAGAGCGCATCCTCTGCATCACGCAGAATTGTCTCCTTGTCTCCATCGATATACGGTAGATGGAATGAGACTTTCTCACTATCCCAATTTCCGACGTCAAATGCATGTGAGATGGCCTCGTAGAACTCCGGTCTGCAATCCGGATAGATGGCATGATCGCCACTGTGAACGCCTAAAGCGATGACAACCTCAGTATCCTCTCGTAGTGCGATAGAAAGTGCGTACCCATAGAGGATTGACGCGAAAATAGCGTTTCTATTGGGAACAACCGTTTGCTTCATCTGCTCTTCTTCATAATGTCCCTCGGGCACCTCATATCCTTCTGTGGTCAGTGCTGAATGGAATATTCCCATAGCCGAACTAAGATCTGCAATTCTGTGCTCGACATCGATATCATTAGAAGCAAGGTAGGCAATGTTCGCCTCAGCTCGGTTCAATTCGATGCTGTGCTTCTGACCGTAATTGTATGACAAACAACTGACTTGGTATCCATCTGCGAGTAATCGCATTAGGAGCCCTGTGCTGTCCATCCCCCCTGATAGAGCCATCACTGCACGCATCAGAGCACCCCCATCCACTTGTGTGTCTGTAGGCTTAATCTCCACCTTGGGCTGTCCTTGACCAGTTGTTCAACAACTTGGAATGACTTCCCATTCTGCTCAACGGAATCTGATTCAATGTAGCAAGGCTGTAGGAAATGGTGGGAGAATCCAACCTTCAATTCGTCATACAGTTCGAGGCTCTGGCCACAATATACGACCTTGAGTTCATCTCCAGTGCGCTGTTTAATGGCCACATTGGGGTAGACTTGGTCCTTCGGAGAAACACAGATCCAATCAATGACGGGGTCGACAGGAATAGTCCCATTGGTCTCAATTGACAGATTGATGCCATGTTCCTTGAGAATAACACCAATCGTGACCAAATCCTGCATCGCCGGCTCACCGCCAGTGAAGATGACTCTCTCACAATTGTACGATAGCACTTCTTGTACAATTGAATCCAATCCTCGCTCCTCGTAGGTGAGGAAATCTGTGTCACACCATTCGCATCGCAGATTGCAATTGCCAAAGCGGACGAATACATGCGGAATGCCCGAATGAAACCCTTCGCCCTGCACCGAGTGAAAAATTTCGACAATTGGGTACGTCTGGGTCAAACGAACACCTCACAGTTCTCTGGTTCGAATCAATTGCATTAGTTCAGAACGAGCTTCCGCCTTGTCGAAAAAGACACCTCGCATAGCTGACGTGGTCATGATTGCATTCTGTTTCATCACGCCACGACACTGCATACATCCGTGAGTCGCTTCGATGATGACTGCACAACCGAGTGGTCCAAGATGCTCTTCGAGGTCATCTGCGACGTCCTTGGTGATTCGTTCTTGATTCTGTAATCTACGTGCATGCATATCGACAATTCGGGCGAGTTTACTGATGCCGACAATTCGTTCGGTAGGGATGTAGGCGACATGAGCCCGTCCGGTGAATGGTTGCATGTGATGCTCACATGTACTGTGGAATTCGATGTCACGGAGCAATACAATACCGTCGTACCCTTCTCCATTGAATGTGGAATCCAGAACATCTGCAGCAGATTGGCCATATCCTGCGAATACTTCCTCCCAAGATTTAATCACTCGTGCGGGTGTGTCAATGAGTCCTTCCCTGGACACATCTTCCTCGATATAACCAAGCAGTGTTTGCACTGCATTTTCCGCTTCTTCTCGTGTTACCATTCAATCGCCTCCGAGTCGTCCATGTCTGGCATCAATCGCATCCAGTTGATCGAGCATTTTACGGCAGGCTGTTCGAATAGCATCTGCTACACTGACGAACTTCCCCCCATCACCAACATGAATCTTCAAGTCGTCCAGCAATTGCTGTGGTACGTCTAAACTGACTTTAGGCATGGCCTACGGTCTAACGAAGGGGTTATCAATGTATTCACAGAGTAATACTGGGGTATTACGAGAGAGATTCGACTAAATCCTCGCGATTGAACTGTTTTGATGCCCACAGGATGGCTCCAATTGCATAAGCTAACGAGGTTGAGACCCACATGAAGATATGCAATGGATCGTAAATGCCCATCAATGCCTCACGCATAGCCAGAGTTATGTTGAACACAGGAAGGACGAACCACCATGCCTCAATTCCCTGTAGATTGACGAATTGAGCGAAGAGTGTCGGTCCGATGAATATCAGGACCATTGGGCCAAGGATGCTGCCCGCCTCTCGAACACTATGGGCACGAACGGCTACTGCCAATTCGATAGCAACTACGAAGATTGCGAACAAAATTACACTGAGCAAAAGCAACAATACACCTGTTGTAGAGATATTGGGTGCTTCCAATCCCCCCCCAGTTAGGAAATTAATTGCGAACAACAAACCAGCCATCTGTCCAAGAACACTCACACAGGCAACAGTGGCTACAGCCAACCATTTCCCAAACAATAGGGCTGAGCGAGTAGTTGGCGTGCAGAGCAGGGCTTCCATCGTCCCTCTCTCTCTTTCACCAGCCGTCAAATCAATCGATGGCTGAATGGCCGCTGTAGTGGTCCACATCGCGACCACAAGTGGAATGAACATCGCCAGTCCCATTGCCGCAAGATCTCCCCCACTGGCGACATCTGCCGCATCTTGGTCCCCATCCCAATGGATGGGGTCGAACGCCTCATCATGCGTCAGATTGTTCGATGCCAGCGTGGCATTGATAACATCAGCTTCCCATGATAGGACAGCATCTAGAGTTCGAATCTTCGCTTCTAGAGAAAGTTCATCGGTCGAATCTGAAAGAATGGCGTAGTTCCACGATTGTGAAGCATTCGAATCAATCTCTAGTAAGCGCAGAATTGCATGAATAACATCTCCAGAATCATCTGAATTTAGGCGTTGAGCATCGCCCCCTGGCTCGGAAAGTGTTCCGTTGACCAACAGTTCGGTTTGGATTATGATTAGATTGCGCCCGTCGAGATGAGAACTCAAATCCTCTGGCAGTTCACCTTGTACCTCAACAGTCAATTCGTATGCAGACAATTCTGCTGCTTCACCTTGTAGGAATAATGGCAGTGCGATAAAGATTGCAGGGAAGATGAGTAGAGGCACCAGAATCATTGCCAATACCGTTCTCCAATCTCTAACGAAGTCTACTAATTCCTTTTTCGCAACAATTATGATTTGGGACAATTGTTTTCTCACATCACTCAACTGAACCACCCCCGCGAGTCAACATGCGCCTCCATGCGCGAGCAATTTTCCCCTCATCTTCAGTCGGTGTTTCTGTACGCGCAACATCCTCTGTCAATGCAACGTATGCCTCTTCAAGGTCATCTCTCTGTGCAGCCGACATTAATTCCTGTGGCGAACCCTCAGCTCGTATGGTCCCATTGTGAATGATAATGATACGATCACAGACTTGTTGTGCCTCTGCAAGATTGTGTGTGCTGTAGATGACCGTACCGCCTTCATCACCGAGTTTACGAACCAATTTTCGAACAGTGCGAGCACTAGTGACATCCAACCCTCCTGTGGGCTCATCCAGTAGCAATATTTCGGGGCCATGAGATAGAGCCCGTAACAACGCAGTCTTCTGCCTCATTCCTTTTGAAAAACCACGGGTCGAACGATGAAGTTCATGGTCAAAATTTAGGAGTTTAGCAAATCGTTCTGTTCTAGTCCATGCCATATCGTCATCAATGCCGTTCAATCGACTGTGGTAACGGATGTTTTCCCATGCTGTCAGTCGGGCATACAGTCCAGTTGCTTCTGGGACGACACCGACGTGCTCTCGCATCTTGTGAATGTCCACTGGTTGTTCATCTACAACGCCTTGCACAGTACCAGAGGTTGGTTGGTACAATCCACAAAGGAGTCTCAGAAGAGTGGTTTTGCCGGCACCATTGCCACCTACCAAGCCAACGACTTCACCTGCGTGAAAGTTCACAGTAACGGTAGACAGTGCAGTCACTTCACCGAACGATTTCGTGACATCAGAGACCTTGAGCAGAGCTTTCACCATATCCCCCCCCCGAGAATTAATCTTCATACTCTAGCAATTCGACAAGAACTCCGCCGGTGCTGGAAGGGTGTACGAAGGCAATTCGACTTCCGTGGGCACCTTCAGTTGGTGTTTCATTGATGAGATGCAAACCTTCTGCTTTCAATCTCGACAATAGTGAATCCAAATCGTCAACCCTGAAGGCAATTTGTTGAATTCCGGCCCCCTTCTTATCGAGGAATAGTCCTATTGGCGTATCCTCCCCAGTCGGAGATAAAAGTTCGATTCGCGTCGCATTCGTGCCTAGTTCAGTTTCGAAGAATCGAATGTCCACACCCTGTTCATCGTTGCGTTCATCGTCACCTTGGCTCAGACCAAGCAATTTCCAGAATGTACTACCAGTCTCCAAATCATCTACAGCAATTCCGATGTGATCTAATCGTATACCCATGTCATCACCTCAGAATCCACTGGGGGCCATCCATGTGCCATATTCAACCTTGAGAGCATTCATGATTTCGCCAACGCTGCAGTACGCCTTCACAGCATCTAGAATCAGAGGGAAAAGATTCGCATCATTGGCTGCTGCAATCGTAATATTGGACAACGCTGCAGTTGCCTTTTCAGCATCTCGTTGTGTACGTAAAATAGCCAACTTCTGATGTTGCTGTTCAGCAATCGTCGGGTCAATTGTCTGCCCTTCAATTTCAGGTTCATCACTGTGAACTTTCACGCAGGTGAAGTCGTTGGCTTGTTCCATTCGTGCGTGATTAACGCCGACCACCTTTCGAGTTTGATTTTCTACATCAACAGTCTGTTTCCATGCCGACTCATGTATCCGTCGCTGCTGGAACCCCGTCCTTAGTGCAGCCAAAGCACCACCCATGTCATCAATTTCACAAATCAGAGCATACGCCTCCTTTTCGATGAGTTCAGTTAACGCTTCGACATGATACGAGCCGGCCATCGGATCCACAACATCGGCCACACCGGTTTCTTCAGCGAGAATCTGTTGTGTTCGTAAGGCGATTGTCACACTTTCGTCTGTGGGTAATCCTATTGCTTCATCATAGGAGTTTGTGTGTAGAGATTGCGTCCCCCCGAGTACGGCCGACATCGCTTGATAGGCAACGCGTGCAACATTGTTCAATGGTTGCTGGGCAGTCAATGTGACACCCGCAGTCTGTGTGTGGAACCGAAGCATGGATGATTTGGGATTCTTGGGTTGAAAGCGATCCTCCATGAGCCGATGCCACAATCGACGAGCTGCTCGGAACTTTGCCACCTCTTCAAAGAAATCATTGTGGCAACCAAAGAAGAATGATAGGCGTGGAGCAAAATTATCTACATCCATACCTCTAGCCTGTGCTGCCTCGACATATGCTAGGGCGTTGGAAAGTGTGAACGCCAATTCCTCAACCGCAGTGGCTCCAGCTTCACGAATATGATAACCAGAAATGCTGATGGTATTCCACATTGGATGATTCTCCGCACAGTATTCGATGAGATCAGTAATCAATCTCATGCTCGGTTCAGGGGGGAATACATGGGTGCCTCTAGCAATATATTCCTTCAGTATATCATTTTGGACAGTGCCACGCAACATCGCCGAATCGACCCCTTGCTCATCTCCAACAGCAATATACATCGCAAGAAGAATGATTGCTGGACTGTTGATGGTCATCGATGTTGAAACCTGATCCAGTTGAATCCCATCGAATAATTCACGCATATCAACAATTGAATCAATCGCTACACCAACACGTCCGACTTCACCATAACTCAGGGGGTCATCACTATCCATGCCCAATTGTGTTGGTAAATCAAAGGCAACTGAAAGACCACTTTGTCCACGTGACAGTAGTGTTCGGAATCTAGCATTCGTTTCATCCGCTGAACTGAATCCCGCATACTGCCTCATCGTCCATAATCGCCCCCTATACATCGTATCGTGTACGCCTCTCGTGTACGGGGCATCACCTGGAATTTCAGGTTGAGTGGAGACATCATCGGCGCAGGGGATCGGTGAAATTGGAAGCCCACCTAGGGTTTCAAACGAATCCTTACGCTGTCTCAATCTTCCACCTCAAGTGGCTACGAGACGATACGCCCCTTCAATCGTTCCGTAAGATGGACTTCAGCAGCAGTCATCGCCGCAGTCATCGCCCTTCTCGTCCTCAGTTTCATGGTGGTGATGATGACCACCTGGGCCGTGAGCATGACCATGCTCCAATTCATCGGGAGTTGCTGTGCGAACATCCATCACCTCGACCTCGAAATGAAGTGTTTTCCCCGCCATGGGGCTATTGAAATCACAACGTACAGTGTCGTCTGTGATTGCGACAATTCTGAATGGCCCAGCATCAGACATCAGTGTCATACCCAAATCCACTGGCATCTCTTCAGGAAACATTTCACGTGGAACCTCTTGAATCATTTCATCTGATGGCATACCATACGCATCATCTGGTTCAAGTGTGAACGAACGTGTATCACCAACTTCCGCCCCCATCAATTCCCTCTCAAAACCAGGGATCATACCCTTGTGTCCAACAAGGAATGTTAGGGGTTCAGCACCCCGACTTGAATCAAATTCTTCTCCACTATCTGGTAATGTTCCGGTATAGTGTACGCTTGCTACAGTGTCGTTTCCTATTCCTGTCATATTTTCACCTTCTTGTTGTCAATGAATCAATTAATTTCATGATTTTGGTGGAACATTTTTCGCTAATTATTCCCTCAGCAACCTTCTCATCCAAGAATGCCTTTGCTTCCGAAACGCCTTGTCGTTCACCTTTGGCCCATGTTTGACCTAATACATTTGAGCGATGTTCTTCATCCACATTTTCCTTTTCAAGGATCCGTCGAACGTCATATTTGAATTCCATGTACTTGCCTCGATGTAACTTCTGCACCCTCTTGGCTTGGCCTTGGGGCTTGTTTCGTTTGCCGAATCTGCCACCTCCCCTTCGTGGTGGCGCAGTTGTCCTTTTGGGCTGATTTTTCTTGAATGGGTTGTAGGGCTCCTTCTTAGCAGTTGACTGAGTCTCTGGTTTTTTTGCACCCGGTACAACATTGGTACGCGTGGCTTCAATCACCTCACGAGCCTTTAGATTGGTTTTTGATTCAGTCGCGACCTTCACGTTGTCATTTTGCTTACGAAGCCCAACACTTTTGCCAGCTCTGGCAGGTGATTTCGCAATCTTATCGTTGTCACTAGATTTGGATCCAGATGGTGCTATTGGCGGAGATTGTTTTCGTTTTTCACCCGGTGCTACTGGTGGAGATTGTTTTCGTTTTCCACCCGGTGGAACGGGTGGCCCTGAAGTTTTTCGTGACTTGGTATTCTGATGTCCAGGTGAGGGTTTACTATTGGGCGTAGAAGGAGATTTTCTAGGGCTCTTAAACGGGTTTGATGGTTCTTCTTTTGCCGCCAAGTGTCCTTGCCTCCAGCAGGACCTCATGCCGACCTGTCATAAGGGTTGGCTTGTAGAATACGCTTCAATTCCATAGAATTGGAGTCTCATCTGTACGCAGGTCCTGCCTTACAGCAGAATCACTCAATTCTGTCGGTTTACCCCACAGCAATTGTAGCCGACCCAACGTAGCAATCATGCTCCCATTGTCGACACACAGCGACTTGATTGGAACATGGGAAACCCCTCCGCGATTATCCGACATGATGCTACACATCCCCCTCAATCGTTCGTTACAGGCAACACCGCCACCGAGCAATAATTCAGATTTACCTGCGTGTGCCATAGCTCGTTCTGCGACTTCTACACACGCTGCAAATGCGTGTTCCTGTAGAGACCAACAAACCGCCTCTAGAGGCTCCCCCCTATCGACGAGATTCAGGGCTGCATTAAGAATTCCAGAGAATGCCAAATCCATTCCTTGGACAGCATAGGGCAGTTCCAAACCATCAAGACTCGGTTTGGGATTATCAAGGAGCCATTTTTGTGCCAATCTCTCGATTTCAGGGCCACCTGGGAATGGGATGCCTTGTTCTCGGGCAAACTTGTCTAGCATATTTCCAATCCCAATGTCGAGCGTCTCACCCAACACCCGATATCGGCCATCCAATCTGGCAATGACTTGTGTATTGCCGCCGCTCGCATAAAGCAGCACGGGATCATCACATCCACATCTCTCACGGCCGACTTCGATGTGTGCCACGCAGTGATTGACCCCGACGAGTGGAACATCTAACCTCATGGCTAGTGATCGTGCAACAGACGCCCCGATTCTAAGGCATGGTCCAAGTCCAGGGCCTTGTGAAAATGCAATCGCTATGATATCCGAGATGGCTACTTCTTCATCAAGAAATCTTCTAAGAATATGGCCCGCGTGTTGTGCATGATGGTCAGCAGCTTCACGAGGATGTATCCCCCCTTCCACTGGTCTGACAAATGCAGAAATCGATTTGCTTGGCACACCCATTCCATCCACCGAACCAATGGAAAATGTGTGTGCTGTGGATTCAATCCCCAATACTACACCTTTGATATCACGTGAGCGATTTGCCTCGCACGAAGGTGTTGAGATATCAATGACCATGGTATCGCGAATGGGCACACCCTTTCAAGCCTGATGACTTACGGATATTCATGGCACAAGTAGACGATATGCATATTTTCGTCAACGCCGGAGCCATGGCTCACTTTTCAACAGGAGATTTGACTACTCCACTGGTTGGCTTAGCAATGTCCTCAACTGAACAAATTCACCCACCAGGGTATGGATTGGTTGTTGAATCTGGTGTTATAAGAAAAATCGCACATTCTGAAGAAATTTTGGATGAATTTGGCACAGTATCCAATGTTCATGACTTGTGTGGTCGAGCAATAATTCCCGGATTCGTTGATGCTCATACACACTTGCTTTGGGACGGTGATCGTTCTAATGAAATTCGAATGAGGCAACAAGGAATGAGTTACGCTGAAATCGCTGCGGCCGGTGGTGGAATACGCCACACTGTATCGCATACTCGTGCAAGTCAGAATCTCGAGGAGATTGGTATTGAACGTAGAGAAATATCGATTGAGAATGGTACTACAGCACTCGAGGTCAAATCGGGATATGGACTAGACACTGAAAGTGAATTGAGATTATTGCAGATTTACGATGATTTGCAATCTCAACTGAAAAATCCTCGATTGTATCCGACATGGATGGGTGCGCATGATATCCCCCATGGTATCAAACGCGAATCGTATGTGGAGCAGATCCTATCTGAACAATTACCAGCAATACTTGAACAAGGCATTGCTACTTCTGCCGATGTATTCTGCGAACCCGGTTGGTTCACAATCGAGGACACAGAGGAAATTTGTAGGGAGGCTTCGAAGGGAGGTTTGTCAATACGCCTCCATGTTGACGAATTCACAAATGGTGATGGATTGGAATTGGCTGCAGAATTGGGGGCAGTTACCGCAGATCATGCAATCCACTCTAGTGATGATGCTAGAGCAGCAGCAGCCAAGGCCGGAACACTTCAGGGATTTCTGCCCGGTACACCATATGTGATGGGTTCAGATGCGTGGCCCCCCATTCAACAGTGTATTGATGAAGAGTGGCCATGGACACTTGCAACAGATTTCAATCCGAATTGCCAATCACTCTCAATTCCAATGGCAGGTTCATTAGTCACGCATAGATTGAAGATCGATCCAATCGCATCACTTGCAGCGGTCACGAGAAATGCAGCATGTGGATTGAACAATCAAAACAGACTTCAAGGAGTGATTGCTGTAGGCGCCCAAGCAAATTTGATTGAATTGAAATCATCATTGGTCGAGTCTTGGTGTCAATCCCCGGGGCACAGTCCAATTGAGAAAACATGGATATTTGATTAAATGATTTTATCAATTTGTTTTACCTTACAACTGTAATACATCCAAACCTATCTATAACGTTATTCCATTAATGTAGGAATTACATATTTGGTTTCGTCAACAAAATGGGCACCCCATCAGTGCCGATAATCCATGTTATCGGCCCTTGAAACTATCCAATATACAATGACAGGCCCTCAGTACCACGTTTGCCTCACATTTATCCAATTCTATGCTCAGAGCCTAGGGTAATGGCATCATATCGAGCTTTCGCTGAACATTGTATTCATGAGTGGGCCCGGCCAGATTTGAACTGGCGATCTTCGCCATGTCAAGGCGACGTCATA